>JAOUBJ010000005.1 GCA_029860345.1 Candidatus Zixiibacteriota bacterium
CTGATTGACTCATTTAGAGATGAAAAAAGCTGTGAAAGAATAATCTTTACTCAAGTCAAGGAACTTAACCGAAAACTCAAACCAAACCCTAATTCACAATTTACACAATAATCCTTGCACTACCCTGATCTCTCAAGTCTTGACAAAATGGAATGGTTTTAGTATTCTTTCCTCAGGTCTAATGTCTCAACGGAACGCTTACTCCTATGCGATACTCAATTGCCCTGGTGAGTAGTGCTGTCCTTGTAGCAGGACTCACTTTCACAGTACTTAATGATTCCGATCCGATTCAAGAGCCATTGGTTGAAGGCAGACTCTCGTATGCGAAAACGGATACGGTTTACGCTCAGTTGAAAAGGGACGGTGCGTTGATCAGGCGAAAACAGTTGCCTAACGATTACTTCTTCGTACAACGAGGCTACCCCAACGGTTCAATTCCTAACGAAACAGTTCGTCAGGCCTATGAGCAAGCAGCCCAAGAAAGAGCAACCAAAGATCGCCAATCCCCTTTTGCAGCTTCTGTCTGGGAATCGATCGGACCGACCAACGTGCCGGGACGCATATCCTCGCTGACCGGCCTTACCGACGACGCACCGAACATTATTATCGCCGGAAGCGCCACCGGCGGCGTGTACAAGTCGATAGACACCGGTCATACATGGGAGAGAATCTTTGGCTATCCGTATACAATCGGCGCCCTCGATATGGTTGTCTCGGGCAGCGACACGATTGTTTACGTCGGCACGGGGGAAGCCAATAACGATGGCGGTGCTTATCCCGGTGACGGCGTTTACAAGAGCACGGATTTTGGTCAGACTTGGACATGGAAGGGCTTGGACTTCAGCCGTCACATCAGCCGGATCATTATCGACCCGTTGAGACCGGATACCGTGTTTGTAGCTGCAATGGGTGACGTATACGAGACTGGACTTGAGCGCGGTGTTTATCGAAGCAGTAATGGCGGGGATAGCTGGACGGAAGTGCTGTGGGTGAGCGATTCGACCGGCTGCACTGACCTGACCTTTGATCCCGACGAGGGTGTCCTTCTCGCCGCCATGATGGAACGGCTTAGGAGAGTGGACGGCCATCGGTTGGGAGGACCGACTTCCGGGGTTTATCGTTCCAATGATTACGGCCTGACCTGGAATCTGCTGGGAGCGTTCGAGGGTCTCCCGGCACCGGCCGATTCGATAGGTAGAATCGGCCTCACTTACAACACATTCTGGGATCGAGCCTATGCCATTTATGCTGATTCATCCGGAAAGTTTATGGCCCTGTACATGAGTAGTGATTGGGGTATCAGCTGGAATCAAACTGTCGATACTATCCTGACTGACTTGTACGGTGGGGCTGATTACAACTTCGGTTGGTACTTCGGACAGATAGCCTGTGAATCTCTAATCGAAGATTACGTTTTCGTGGGCGGGTTGAACCTGTACCGAGGCGACCTCGTCGGCATCCTCGACGACAACTGGGAATATATGGGCGCCTCTATGCATGTCGATTTACATGCGTTTCATTACGGCACCAGCGTCAGCGATTTGAAATTCTACGTGGGCACCGATGGCGGCGTGTATTATTCGGACGAAGACGGCGATGCGTACACCTATCATAACCGCGACGGCATGGCCAACACACAGTTCTACACAGTGACTATCGACCCGCATTCTCCGGATCGTGTCTACGGCGGGACTCAGGACAACGGCACACTAGTGACCGAGAGCGGCCTCCCCGATGACTGGCGCAATGTCCTCCAGGGTGATGGTTTTGTGGTGCAGGTTGATCCGGTCGACCCGGACGTCGTCTATGCCGAATACCAATTCGGACATATCTATAAATCGAATTCTCAAGGGTACAGCTTCGTTACGGCACAAAACGGAATCGACTTTGAAACTGATCGCCACGGTTGGAAAACACCATACGTGATAGACCCCAACGACCATCTCACTCTTTACTACGGCACTCAGAGACTGTACAAGTCTATCGACGGTGCCGAAAACTGGTCACCTATTACCGGCGATCTGACCAATGGTCCTCATTCCGGGACACTGTCCTATGGCACGATCACTGCGATTGCTGTCGCTCCCTCTAACTCGAACACCATCTATGTTGGCACCGACGATGCCAACGTCTGGGTATCAACAAACGGCGGTGCCGGCTTTGACCCGATCCATACGTCCCTGCCTGATCGCTGGGTCACGAGTTTAGCCGTTGATCCCTCTGATGATGCCGTCGCGTATGTTACGTTTTCGGGCTTCTTTGAGGGAGTTGAGGAAGGCCACGTGTATCGGACAGACGACTTCGGCTCCAATTGGACGCTGATCTATCCGGGATTTCTGCCTGTAAATGATCTTATCGTCGACCCCGATCTCGACTCCACGTTGTATCTTGCGAATGATCTTGCTGTTTGGGTCACGCACAATCTCGGTATGACCTGGGTCCAACTCGGCACCGGTTTACCGCTAATTCCTATTCTGGACATAGACCTTCATTCGCCGACACGCAAACTGGTGGCAGCCTCTTATGGTATGTCGATGTTTGCAACCTATCTTGACTGCCCTGAAATCACCGACACCGACGGCGACTGTGTGGCCGACGGTACCGACAACTGTCCTACTCTCTTCAACCCTCTCCAAACCGACAGTGATTTCGATGGGGTCGGCGATGCCTGCGATTTTTGCGCCTTTGGTCCTGCGTCACCACCGACGACACCACCGGATACGTTCTGGACCAAGACCTTCGACAGTGATGACTCCATCGAAGTGTCGTTTAAGGAGATTCTCGAAACACGGGATGGCGGGTACTTTCTGGCCGGAGACAAGGCGTTCGGTGGCATCCGTACCAACTACGTTGCTAAACTCGATGCTGCCGGTAATCTGGAGTGGGATGCAACTGGTACACTCTCGGGAAACCCCTGGCGAGAAGGCGGGGGAGCCGTGGAACTACCGAATGGGACTATTCACACCAGTTTCTCGTCAAAAGTCTCACCATCCGGCAACGTGGATATTGTAAGTAGAAGGTACTATACAGATGGCACTAGTTATCCGGTTGGACCGGTGATTGGCGAAGACAGCATTTCCGAATTCTGCACCTCCGTAATACAAGCCGGAACCGGGTTCATGCTAGGGGGCTATAGCTCTGAAGGTTCAAAGCACGGACCGTTACTGGTGAAACTTGACGCACAGGCTCGCTTCCGATGGATGCGCCATTACAGTATCGGCATCACTGCATTCGGCGCCGATGTAACCCAGACGTCCGACGGTGGATATGCGCTAACCGGACCTGCTGAATTCGACAGTGGCAACTTCGATGTGTTCATTCTGAAGACAACCCCCGAAGGAGACAGCGCCTGGATGACCTCCTATGGTGGCTCCGGTAATGAACAGGCCAGCGCTATAGTTGGGACACCCGATGGCGGCTTTGTAGTCGCAGGATATACAACATCCTTTGGAGCCGGATCACTCGACATGTATTTTGTACGAACCGACTCCGTTGGCGCCGTTATCTGGCAGCAGACCTATGGTGGAACCGGCGGGGACGTCGCTTACGATCTGCGCATCGCAAACGACGGGGATTTCCTCGTGACAGGCCTCACTATCGATGGGACAGGCGATTTGCAGGGAATCATTCTGAAGCTCAACTGCGATGGTGATACCGTCTGGACGAAGAAAGTCGGAGCGGCGCAAGACCAGTGGTTGACGCTCGGGATGCAAACATCAAACGGTCGATATCTCACGGCAGGATCAATCGGACCCTTTCCAAGCGGTCCAGCTGACATGTTCGTGGTAGCTTTCGGTCCCAACACTCTATCCGGAACAGATGTAGAAGTGAGCCTGGGCTTTGGAATTCAAACCACATTCTCAACGGTTTCCGGTGATGGCAACACCGAAGTCGATACATCGTCAACCGGCCCACCCCCGTCGGGTAGTTATCAATTCCTGCCGAGCACTTCGCCCATTTATTATGACATCACGACGGATGCCACTTATTCAGGCGATGTTGAGGTTTGTTTTGAGTATGATCCGAGTATCGTTTCCGATGAATCCAGCCTCGCCGTCTTGCATTATACGGGGAGCGTGTGGACGGATATTACAACTTCACTTGACACCGTCGCAAACATAATCTGCGGGACAACTTCTGCCCTCTCCCCATTCGTGCTCGCCGCCTCGGAGGGTTGTTGTGTTGGTGAACGAGGCAACGTCGACTTTGATATTAATGACGTAATAGACATTTCAGACCTGGTCTACCTGGTGGACTACATGTTTGCCGGTGGCCCGGCGCCTGAGTGCACGGAGGAAGCAGACACCGACGGTTCCGGAGGAATCGACATCTCCGACCTTGTCTATCTCGTCGACTACATGTTCACCGGTGGTCCGCAGCCGCCGCTGTGTCCGTGATTCTCATTGCAGGTTTGTAGGTCAGGTCCCTTGCCGACCTGACGGCATCACTTGTGCCCGCTTGATCGTCAGATCGCGCGAACAGGCACCGCCGGATTTATATAGAGGCTGATTCTCAAGACCCAACCATTACAAGAACGAGATTGCCGCGGCACGTCCGCCGCGGCGGACGCCTCGCAATGACGAAGCACCGCGGGAAACACATGATACTCATTTACAGGTGGCTTGCCCGTGTCACTCTGAGCGCCCCCAACGTCACCCTGAGCGCCCCCAACCTCACCCTGAGCGCCCCCAACGTCACCCTGAGCGGAGTCGAAGGGTGGGCGTGCTAACTCGTCAGCCGGGCC
This sequence comes from Candidatus Zixiibacteriota bacterium, assembly GCA_029860345.1. Taxonomy (NCBI): domain Bacteria; kingdom Pseudomonadati; phylum Candidatus Zixiibacteriota; species Candidatus Zixiibacteriota bacterium. The sequence continues at coordinate 4,745 of JAOUBJ010000005.1, forward strand.
AATCGCTCACGAGTGTCGATGATTTCATCAAGCTCGACGTCAGGATCAGACCAATATTTCAGAACCTCGCGGTAAGCTTCCACAGCGGCATCCGGGTCGCCCAAAGCCTCCTCGGCGATACCCATGTAATACAAACTCGGTAGATAGTTCCACGAGTTGGTGGTTTCGTGTTGGCCCGAAAGAACCTCGGACAAAACCGTCTTGCCCTCATCGTAGCGGTGGGTCAAGACCAACAACGCACCCCACTGGGCGCGAACGCCCGACCCACCTTGATTCGCATCTTCGATAAGGGAGCGCAGTGCGTCTATCAACAAGGCGGTGTCGGCGTTGCATCGGGCGTCGAACATGTTCTGAAGTAGATCAGCGAGGTTCCACATCTCTTGGGGCAGTCGGGAACGGAAGTCGTTCAGGCCTGTTTCGATCAGCGGCCGGACGGTCGGCTCGGACGATGGGTCCCATTGGACCTCACTGACGTACAGGTCGAGCTTCTGGAATATCGTAGCCCACTTCAGTGCTTCATGATTGTAGTGTAGAGACGAGTCTTTCATATCAAGGGTTTCATACCGATTCGAAATCCTGATATAGGCTTGAGTGATCCTGGAACTGTCGTTCATTCCTTTGGCCACTTCCAGACCGTTGAAGAGTTCATCCATGCCACTGTGGAATCTCCCTTTCCAGAACTCCTGGTTGCACCTGAAATAATGGTAGTTCAACATTTTGAAAGGATCATCGCCGTGCTTCTCTCGAATCTTCTCGGTATAGAAAGCGGCGCTGTCGAAATTCCGTTTTATAATGTACGAAGATAGCAGTGTGGTCAGAGCCTGGTCATCATCCGGGAACTTCTGCAACAGTTCTTGGGCCGTCGCAATAGCTTCGTCGTGAAGGTCCAACTGGTGATAGGCGGTCATGAGGATTTGATACGATTCAGGAGATTCCGGATAGTAGCTTTTCATCAGAATTCCGTACTCGATGACCTTGTCGTAGTCCTGGAGCCCCCCGTATATCTGGGTGTACCAAGACAGGGCAAGCATGAATCGACTATCGAGAGCCATAACAGTGTCGAGGTGGGCCAGCGCCGACTCGCTGTCCTTCCCTAGTTGATGCAGGAGAATGGCGTAGAAAGAACGTGCCTCCTTGTCGTTGGGATAGTTGGCCACGAAGGCCTTGCATTTGACCATGCCGTCGTCGTACTGCTGGTTGAACCAGATATCGTTGTAGATATCCAGTAGGGACCTTTCCTTGATCGGCAGGCGATCCTCGAACCGTTGGGCCGCCGCGAAATACGGTATGGCTTCCTGAGCCCGGTTTCTGAGAGAGTACCCCATCCCGATCCGCATGTACGGTAGGGCGAAGTTTGAATCAATCGCGATCGCCTTCTCAAAATGCTCGTTGGCCTCGTCGTACTCCGAAAGACCGAACTTGTCCATACCGAGGATATACTCGCGATAGGCTTCGGGTGATGACGATGTGATGTCGGCTACTTCACGATCGGCCGATTTGGGCCCCTTGACATTCATCGACCGCGCGATCTTCTGGGTGAGACTGTCGACCAGCACGAAGGGATCATCGCCGACAACTTTCTCAGCCAGCAGTATCTGTCCCGATTTGATATCCTCCAGCCGGGCATCGATGCGAATCTTGTCACCCATTTTGTAGAAGGCTCCCGACAACACGGTAGCCGCACCGAGAGACCGGGCAGCCGTTACACATTCCTGGTGTGAAGCCAGGTCGGTAGTGCTTTTCACTTTGTCTGAAAGACAGTCCAGCACGCGGCTGCGTCCGATGATATTCATGGCGCCGCTCTGAGCCAAGTCGGTCAGCAGAATCTCAGGCAATCCGGCCTGCAACCAGTCGAGTTCTGTGTTGCCGGTCTTATTGTCGAAACCCAGAATGGCCAGAGCGTTGGCCTGGACTGGTAACTTGGGCAGCCCCGAAACACGAATGGACCCGTCCTCGTCCAATAGTCCCTGGTCAGCTAAAGCCCGAGTGATGTTCTCTCCGAGGTTTTCGAGATTGGCCAGCCCACTTACCGGAGTATCATCCGAATGACTCACAAATACCACCGGCACCACAACCATGATCAGGATCGCCAATAGCGTCACAAGAGCCGCTATCGCCAAGACGACTTTCTTCCAACTCAAGTTGAACATAACGGTCTTTTTGAACTTAGGCGCATTGGTCATGACTGAAGAACTATCGGAGATGGTGCTGTCATGCTGACGTCTCAGACTGCGCAGATCAACCACCAAATCGCGCGTGTCCTGGTAGCGATCGTTGGGGTCTTTTTGCAAACACTTGTCGATGATTCGTTCAAGCTCGGCCGGGATGCTCTCGTTCTTCAGCCTCAACGGCTCCTGGCGACCCTCCAGAATCTTGGCCAGCACAGAGACTTTGTCCGGTCCTTCGAATGGCGACACGCCTGAAAACATCCGGTAGAGCAGAATGCCGAACGAAAAAATGTCCGAGCGGGTGTCGATTGGTCCACCGCGCGCTTGTTCCGGTGACATGTAGGTCACGGTCCCCAGGATTTTGCCTTCCTGAGTCAGCTCATTGGAGGCGGTGTCGGTCATGTCGGCCTCTTTTGAGCCGAGCACTATGTCCAGTGGTTTGGCCAGACCGAAGTCAAGAATCTTGACCTCGCCGGTGTCGTCGACTTTGATGTTGTCGGACTTGATGTCACGATGGACGATCTTGAGCTGGTGTGCAGCCGACAATCCGGCGGCGATTCGTTCGGACAGCCTGAGCAGTTCGGCGTTGGAAGGAGTCCGACTTACCAGGTATTCAGAGAGTGTCTGGCCGCTGACATTTTCCATTACGATGTAGGAGATATCTCTATCCGATGACTCATCGCGGGCGCGATCCAGATCGTAGATAGCCATAACGTTGGCGTGCGATATTTTTGCAGCCGTCTTGGCTTCACGGGTAAAGCGCTGCAGCCGGTCAGGATCGTCGAAAAACTCCGACTGCAAAATCTTGAGAGCGACATTGCGACCCAGTTTCAGGTCCTCGGCCAGATATACTTCGCCCATGCCGCCCTCGCCGAGTTTGCGGATAACTTTGAAATGCGCGAATTGTCGACCTTCATCAAATATCACTGTATTGCCCTCTTGACTGTCAGGATAGTTATGTCATCCGACCGTGGCGCTTCCCCCATGAATTCGTTTATCGATCCCATCAGTTTGTCCACGATCTGTTGGCTGCCCTCGCTTCGAACCGCGGTGACCAGTTGCTCGGTTCGTTTTTCGCCAAACTGCTCACCGCCGCGGTCGGCTTCGGTGACACCATCGGAGAAAACAAAGATCAGATCGCCCGGCTCAAGCTTGGCCGTTTGCTCCGGCCACTCGAAAGCCCCGAAAGCTCCTATCATAATACCGGAAGGCTCAAGGTGCTCGTGAGACCCGTCGGCCCGCACCAGCAACGGCGGGTTGTGACCCGAATTGATGTAGCGGACGGTTGAATCGCCGGGGTCAATGAGACCCACGAACAAAGTGGCGAAGTCCTCGGGATCACTGTTCTCGAAAAGCTGCTGGGACACCCGCTGAACGGCCAGAGCCAGGTCAAAACGGCGTGATTCGTACAGAATGCGAAAAGAAGCGAGAATGTTGGCCATCAACAGAGCCGCGCCCATACCTTTTCCGGAAACATCGGCCACCATGAAGAGTAAGCGATCATCGGCCAGTTTCCGAAAATCGTAAAGGTCGCCCCCGACCGATTGGCACTGTTCCTGAAAGGCGCAGATGTCCCATCCGGGTAGTTCGGGCGGCGTTTCAACCAGGAGTTTTTTCTGAATGGCCGAGGCCCGCTTGAGTTCGGCATCCAACACATGTTTTTCCTGCCGCTCGGTCATCAGTGCGTAGTTCAAAAGACGGGATGCGACCAGGTTGCCGAACGTGGCCAGCACGCGAAGTTGTTCATCGTCGTAATGATGTCGAGGATCAGCCGTGTCGGCATACAGGATACCCAAGACCTTTCCTTCATCGAACAACGGTACGGCCACGGCCGAGGACAACTGCGACATTATTATCGACTGTTGGGAGGCAAATCGCGGATCATCCAGAGGATTTGAGATCAGAATCGCGTTCTTGTTGGTAATAATCTCGCTGACGATAGTGCGTGAGAGACTAAAAGCGCCTGGATCGCGCCCGCCGGGCAAGAGGCAGGCGGCGGTGAGGACCTCACTCTGATCTTCGGAAACGAAAAGCACGGCCAGCCGTTCGGCCTTGATCACACGAGAGATCATCTCAAGCGAACGGTTCAGCATAACATCCTGCGGTTCATGCCCACCGAGCATCTTGGCCATCTCAAACAGCGTGCTGAGCAACTCCGGCTGGTCGCCGACCTTCTGCGGCAGCGGTTTAAGAGCTTCATTTATGGACAGAAAGACGGAATTCTGAGGATCATGCTCGGAAAGCCGTGCCGTGGTCCGTTCCACCGAACCGGCTGTGGCTTCTTCGGCCGAAGCGATTCTGAATTCGGTGGAGCCAAAGGTGATGTTGTCCTGAATCTTGATCGGGATGCGTTCGGTAACAGCCATGCCGTTGAGTTGCGTACCGTTGTGACTGCCGAGGTCCTTCAGGAAGCAGTCGGCCTTATCCGATGACACTTCGATCTCAGCGTGACTTCGGGATACTGTCTTGTCCGGTATGTAGCATTGGCAATCCGGGCTGCGGCCAATCGTATGTCGTCCCGGGGACAGCGCCCAGGAGTAGAATCGTCTGCCGTCGGTTCCAACCAGTTTTAGCATAAGTATACAACCTAATCTTACAAATATAACGCCATAAAGGCCGGGGAGTTCTGAATATCGGCGTCAAAGTAAGGTAGTATACAATCGAGGGCAAGTGGATTTCTGGGTGTAGCCGGGAGGAAAGCATCGGTCCGGCAGTCTCTGTTGGCACCTTTTGAGTTTCAGCGCACATGACGGAGTGTTTTTCGGCGCCTGCAAAAGATTTTTACTTGATTTACTCCCGTGTGATTTGGATGTTGACATGATGGTAAGAGAGATACTATACTATCGATTGTTACTACCGGCAGAGTTGTTATGATGGCTAATGTACTATTTCCTGCATGCGGTGCTGTGCGCGGCATAAGTCGACTATTCGGTGACTTGCAGCCGGTGGCGTACCGCGCCGTTTGGATCGGTCAGCATGCGCCGCACCGACTCCACGAATGTCGGTTGGGATCACAATTGGGTGTCTTCGACCAGGGAGGTATTTGAGTGTTCAGCAACAGACATATTCTGCGAAGGTACCAGATAGCGTCGCTGTTGGTTGTGTCGATCATCGTTGGCGGTTTTCAACCGGCTTTCGCTCAGCCAGGTGTCACCAACGTCATTTATCCTGACCCGTCGTTTTCCACCGGTATGTTCAAAAGTGTCATCATCAATTCGAGCGCCATTCCAGGCGCCGATGTCTATGAAGTTTGTTTTTTCGACTCGGCTGATACCGAAAATACCACCTGTGCCGTGCTAACTCCGGCTGGACGTGATGCACTCGCGGCGGACCTTGAGGACGTGGTTGAGGGTCGCATCTACGGCTGTTTTATCCGGGCTCACTTTGACCAGAACGGTAAGACGGCCTGCAGTGACACTCTGTTTCTGACCGGGGAAGCCACGACACATTGCCGAGTAATCGCCAACAACGCACGGAAGAGTTTGGGCGCATACGATGCGGCAGGCGCCCAGAGCGTCACCCGCGCCCACAATTATCCCAATCCGTTCAATCCCAAAGAGGAAGATACCAGGATCGTCTTCGAGTCGGGCGGCGGCGGTAGTGTCACCATACTGATTTATGACCTCTTCGGGAACTTGGTGTACGAAGAGAACGATGTCGATACCGACGATTTGAGATGGGAAGGGCGCAATGGTCGGGGCGAACTTGTCGGCAGCGGCGGCTATATCTGCCTGCTGAAAGTCGGAGATTCAATTGTCTCCAAGCATAAGATAGCGGTGATTAAATGAGTGCGGGGAACCTAAGGTGGCTAACTCAGTCGCCGGTTTTATGGGTCATTGCGCTGGGCATTACCATGCTGACGGCATCCCCGGCAGCGACTATGGCCGCAGGCGGCGAGGCAGGTGAGGCCGATGAGTTCTTACGCTATGGTTCAAATGTACGCTCCCTGGGTATGGGACGAGCCTACGTGGCTCTGGCCGACGATGCTTCTGCCCTCTATCATAACCCGGCCGGGCTGATACGTCTGACTCGCGGCTACTCCGTTTACGGCATGCATTTCAGACCGTTTTACGAAAGCAACTACAACTTCGTCTCTCTGGCTATCAGCCGCCCCGATCCCACCGCCACCGGGTTAAAAAATATCTTCCTGGGTCCCAGTGCGGCCTGGGGCTTCGCTATTGTTCACCTGGGTTCCGATGGGTACGAGCAGCGAGATGATAACGACAATCTGGTCGATGAGGATTTCGGACTCTACCAACAAGCCTTTATGCTCGCCTTTGCTCGGGAAGCCGCTGGTTCGGCCGGGATTCTGAACTATGGAGCCACCTTCAAGGTGGTCCGACACGGTGTCTCCGACGCCACTTCAGAATACAACAATTCGGAAAGCAGCGTTGGTCTCGACCTTGGAGCACAGTTGCAGATGATTAATCCGCCGCTGGTGAAGGAACTCACCAGGGTACCTCTGATCGGCACCTTTTTCCAGCTCAAGCACCTAATGCCGTTACGCCTCGGTGTCAACATTCGCAACGTGATATCTCCAAAACTGGGATATGGTGGCAAGGCCGACAAATACCCTACCGCCTTGAGAGTCGGCGCCAGTTACCGCCTGCCAAGTGATTGGCTGTTACAAAACTCCGGCGTGCTGCTGGTCAGCGATTACGAGTGGCTTTTCGACGACATGGACAGGCTCATTCGTCTGAGCCGCCGCGTATCGTTTTCCAAAATTGCGCCGGGAGCCGGACAGTATTTCGGCACCGAGTTTCAGTACCAGACAGAGAAACTGAAACTGTCGCCACGCTTCGGGTTGAGCCATGTCTATAATGATTGGAAATTCTCGACCGGTTTTGGCGTGGCGTTCGAGGCGTCGGGCATGGATTTCCAGTTCGACTTTGCTCACGGCTACCACGAAAACCTGGCTGACGATCAGCGGATTTCGTTGACCATTAGATTCGGCGGCAAGCGTGATGCCGATTATTTTGTCGACCCATGGCAGATCCGCCCTATCGTGTCACCTGACACGATGTGGTCAATAGATCCCTGTGAGCCGCCAGTCGAACCGCTGGCAGACGAATCCGATGAGTCTGCCGACACCGTGACCTCCCCAGGCACCAATTTGTCGCGCCGGAGTACAGCTTTGCGGGTGGTATCAGGTTTTCCGGACCTGTGGGAGGAGGCGTTACCAGCCGCCGTCACACTGGCCCGGGAACTGGACACGGCTAATGCTGACAGGTACCTGGAACTTGTCGGTGGACCCTTGTTGGCGGTGAACCTCGCCGAAAGAGCTATTGGTACTTTCCAAATCGATAGACGTGGTGAGGCAAGTCGTGTTGCCCTGGAGGCTATCGCTCGGTTTGAAGAACTGGTCGCCGAATCTCCGGACATAATGGGCGACTACTTCAATGTGTTGCTCGGCCAATGTGAGATGATCAACGCCGCTACCGTCGAAGGCGCCGCTGCCAATGGCGCCTGGTCACGCGCCGCCGATCTCTTGTACCGTGCCCTGGACAATGTCCAGTGCCTGAAACTGCATTTCCTGATCGGAACCTGCCACCAGAAAGAGAAAGACTTCACCAGGGCAGCCGAGCAGTTCCAAAAAGGTCTGGAGACATCGGATGCAGATTCACAAAGCATGCGCACGCTGTCTCGACTGTTGCTGGGCGAGGCTCTGTTGAACAGCAACCACGCCGACTCGGCCATAGCGGTCTTGTCGAAATTGACTCAAAGCCAGACGCTGCCGATGGCTTCGCTGAGCGCGGACTATCCGCGTTACTGGACGTTTGATGACATGCGCGTTCCCGACGATGCCCAGTATTTTATCGCTCGGTGCTATCTGAGTTTGAACGACGACAGCCGGGCAGCAGCCGAGTTTGTCAAAATCTGTCGCTTTTATCCCGGCTCCGACAAGTGTGAAGAGGCGGCAGTTGAAACCAATCAGGCCGTACAGAAACTGTTGAATAGGTAAGAGTAGAGATAGGAGAGCAGATGTTGTTGACACAGATAATCAGAATAAAAAGCCGTGGTGTCTTCTGGATCGCCCTGGCAGGGTTAGTGATCGGGGGCACCAGCCTGGGCTGGGCACAATCGGTAGATACTACGATTTGCATCAAAAAGCCTGTCGCGATCAGGAGCGATACGGCCCAGGGTACCGATGTGGACATTCGTGTCAGATGGCAGGTGGAGTGCGACACCCTTCGATTACCGCCGCAGACATTTGATGAGTTCCGAGTATGGTGTTCCGAAGACGCGCTCTTCGATGGTGTCACCGTCCAGTCGCAAAGGATCACCGATGACTCTGTCATTGTATTCTATGGCAAAGATTCTACCGCCAGCTATTACTTCAAAGTAGTGGGGTACAGAGGCGGCGAGGAGATTACCACATCGGAGATAATGCCTTTCTCCCTGGTGCGAGCAGGAGAGGGCGTTTATTATCGAACACTGGGCTACTGGTTTCTGTGGCTTCTGGATCACATCGGGCTGATTGATGAGGATGGTCGTAAGAAAGCGTGGGTAAAGTCCTCACCAACCGGCTGGGCTGCGTTCGAGTTGATTGCCATATTCTTTGTCATAGGCAGCATTGTTTGGATAAGCAGAACCTGGTTGGCGCTCAGGTCGACCAAAGTCTTCCTGGTTAATAAGCGGATTGGAGGACGCAACGAGGTCGATGTGGTCCTCCGTGAGCAGGAGGTAGAGTCTCTTAGGCCGGATCAGAAGAACACTCTCGCTCAGTTGATAAAGGACCGATTGACCCGCGGGTCCTTCAAGGGACTGTGGGGCCGACTTATCAGTGTCGCGTTGTGGGAATTCACGGTAAGACGCCGGGTCACACAAAAACGCTTTCGCTGTGTTCCCACGGTGAGGATTCTGCTATCATCGGCAACCGCCCTGCGTACCAGCAAAGAGATCGAGGACGCCATAGAGGTTCGCGTCCAGGCGGAGGAAGAGGAACTGCGCAAACGGAGTTTCATTGATATCCTCTGGGCCTTGGGTGTAACGGCGCCCCTGGTGGGGTTGTTCGGAACCGTAACCGGTATTAGCGAGTCGTTCAAGATCATCGGCAAGAGAGAAGTTCAAGAAAGTGGATTCATGGAGGCTCTCGCCAGCGGCATCAACGAAGCGCTGTACACTACTATCTGTGGATTGATAGTCGGGATCGCCTTCATGTTGGCCTATTACTGGTACAATTACAAACTGGAGCGAATTCATGCCATGTGGGTGATATTTGCTTCGGAGTTTATTGACCAGCTCAAACACCAGGTGGGTAATAGCAAAGCCGATAAAAACGAACCGGCATGATTGCGGATGTGAAGTGCAATGAAGTTTCGAAAGATCAAAGCAGCCAAGGAACTTGAGATTGTCAGCCTCATCGACGTTGTCTTCCTGCTGATAATCTTCGGCCTGGTCATGAAGGTCTATGAGATATCGGCGGAGGATCCCGGCGAAGAACTGGCCAAGACGCTCAAGATAGAAATCTGGCGGCAGTCCGAAACCGACGAGCAGGGAACGTTGCGCTCCTGGTCGGCCGTCAGATTCCTCGATACCGACGGCGCTTTGATCAGCGATACCGGCCTCTTCCCCCCCGATGCCGGTCTTGAACGAAGCAGCTTGAGTGATGGGCAGTTCGAACAATTGGATGCCTGCAAGCTCATTCGCCGCCAGCTTGAGGATTACATGCTGACGTTCGAGGCGGAGGATGTGGCTGATCCAACCCATAAGATCCACTTGGTGGTGGCCTCAGATACCAGGGTCAGGATTGTCAATTTCATCGCCAACGAGTGCATACCTTACCGTGATAAAGTACGATGGTTGAGACTGGAAAACGAAGTCAGGTGAATGGGAATCATGTATGCCTTATAGGGTAAGTAGAGTTGGAAGACGGAAGCTCATGCTGTTTCCTTTGATGGACATGTTCTTCATTCTTCTGCTGTTCTTTTTGATCACGTCGGGTTTTTCGACAAAACCACCATCGGAAACGGTCGTGAACTCTGCAGTCCCGAGGCCGGATATCGGCGAAGCCCAGTTTCTGCTCCAGATGGTCAGCCAGAAAAGTGTCGTCTGGTTGGACATGCTTTCATTCCAGGGGCAATGGGCCGGCGACTTCCCAAAGTCGCACACCATCGGTATTTCAAAACTGGAGTTAAAAGAGCGGCTGGGGAGATTCCTCGCCAAATACGGTGATTGCCTGCAAACCGATGTTGTTGCCGTCATCAGGTGTCCCGACAGCCTGACCTTCGGAGATATGGTGACCGTTCAGGAAAACCTCAAGACTGTTTTCGAAGAAAGTCTGCCGGATCACATACTTAAGATGAGCATGGTTGGATGCGTGGGATTTGATTTCTCAGTCGAAGATGTTGCCATCCCGGAAGGCGGCGGGAGAGTGAAACTCAGATGGTAGATTCCTACAAAATGAGAAACTGGCTGAAACTGATCGGCGCTCTCGCATGTGGCGGCTGGTTGGTGGCCGCGCAACCCGGCTGCGACGGCAGACAACCGATCGATTCGATGGAAGCTCCACCCGGTTGTGTCGAAGCCCCGTCCGATACCGTTACAACACCAACGGTCGGCCTGAGGGGTCTGGACCTCACTCCCGGAACCGTCTGCACATTTCAAATCAATTTGAGAGAAGGTCGCTCGTTGTTCTGGGATGACTTTGTCAGACAGTTCCCCAACGCTACCATCATGGTATCGCTGGAGATTGATCGGGCGGGCGGGGTGGCTCGATGGATTGACGAGGACGACGGTCAACAACCGGCTGCACTGACAAAAGTCAAAAAGGCCATTAACACCTGGCGATGGGAAGGCGGATGCCTGTATGGCGTGATCTGCTTTGTCTTCAACACGGCCGAATCCCGTGTATACATCGATGACTCCCGTTTGATTGAAATGCCCGGTTGCGGTGAGGGTGAAATAATCAGAAACCGTTTGCATCGTGTCTATAGAAAGAAACAGATGTACTATTTCTGGGAGAGCAGAAGTGAGATTTGTTACTAGCCGGATGAGTCAGGCTCAGGCGGCTTCACGAAATGGTTTAGAGTTTGACCAATGACCAACCTTAAGGACTCCATACTCAGGCTTACGATCCTGATGGCTGCCCTGCTGGTTATGCCGCGTCCCGGCGCGGCCCAGGAAGACGGCTACCCCGCGCTGGACCTCATGGTCGAGGCCGGCCAAACCTATCGTGACGGCTTGGCCGAATGTGATGCTTCGACAATTGGACGGGCAGGGGATGCATACTTGACTGTGCGTCAAACCTTGTTGGCCGATCCGGCGGGCCTGGCGCGGCAGTATCAGAAACTGATCCCCAAATCCGCATATATGATCGGCTGGTGCCGCTTGAGGCAGGCGGAGATACTCGGTGATTCGGATTTGAGAGAGACTGCTCTCTCTTACTTCGATTCGGTATCAAGCGATGCACCGGGTTTTCTGGGCGGCTACGCCAGGGTAATGACCGGAGAGATTCGGTTGCTGCAAGCTGTAGAACAAAAGTACCGTCTGTTGTGCCAAGGCAACCTGGATTCAGCGCATGTCGAACAACTGACGCGAGCCATCAATGCCGCTCGTAGCGACTTCGCCGAGGCCGACGGGTTGCTTGAAGATGGGGCCGATCAGCAGGCCTTGGTACACATTAAAACTGAAGATGTTTTCTATGAACTGGCCAGGCTGCACTCATCGGTTGGCGATTCGGCCAAGGCTTTAGCCTACCTTGACAGCATAAACTACTCCCCACAGAGTCAGTCAGCCGGCCCGAGCCTGGCCGCTTATAGCCGCTACTGCGATGCCGTCACTGTTCTGGACAGATACCTACTGGCTTTGGATGACCCATCGGCAAAACAGACGGTGTCAGCCCAGATCAACCGGTTCGGTCAAGTCGATCGGCCATTTCGTCTGGCTACTATTGCGCGCCTTAATGGTGACTATAATGCACCGATTGAGGACTACGAAACCGCCGCCGGCCTCACGTATCAGCGAAGCAACCTATCCATCCCCGAGGCGCATTATTTCCGAGGCTTTGCTCACCTGGGACTGGCCACCAACGAGGACAGCTTACGCGGTATAAACAGCGCACCGGCGCAAGTGCTCGGTTTGGCCAAAGAAGATTTTGACAACTACGTCGAATCGGTCGGAAATCTCAGACTGGACAATGACGAACGTTTGAGATACCTGGTGGCCCGAGCCGGACACAAGTCACTCGTGCTTGGGTCTGCGTTGGGTGAGACTCTTTCCGATGAAGAACTGGTGTCGCTCTCGGTCGACGATGTCAAGTTCCTGATAAGGATAGCCGCATCCACTCATACCCTGGCCCGTCGACGTTGTATCGATGCTTTGCACAGGTTCTTTGATGCCTATTTACCGCGCTTGCAGTCAGGTACGCTGGATGATACGCGGACTGCCGATTTTGAAGAATGCTCAACAGCCCTGGCCACCCGTTTCACACGGGATCAGGCCCTTTTCTACAAGGGTATCCTGCAGTCGCTGGAAGCTGAAGGACAGATAGGTCCGCAGGCAGCCAGAACATTTGAGATGGCGGCCGCGACAATGGCTCAGGTCACAGGGGACTTTGAGGCCGAAGCGGAATATGTGCGGGCACGATGCCTGTGTAAGGCGAGAAAGTATGATGAAGCCGAGCCGTTGTTGCGCCAATTGGTTCAGGACTATGGCTCGGTGCGAGCGCTCTATTTCTACGCCATGGCTTTCCGCGGCTTGAACCCCTTGAGAGAGGCGGCGGACACCACCGCCATCAAGGACGAACTCCACGGATTAATGTTGGCCGTTCGCGAGGCTATCCGCATCGCAGGCGACCGACCGGAGTATGACAATTTCCGCATAAACGCCCACAACATGCTTACAGAGAGTCTGTCGGGCCATTTTCGCCACCCCGACAGCCTCCTCATCGGCGGACTCGACCAACTCAATTGCCCAGAGACTTTGTCGGTCGACATCAGTGGTTGGACTCCCGAACTGGTCATGTACGAAACGCTTTCAGAGAAAGCGGCGATTGGTGAGCAGTTTGAACAAGAGAGCCGCAAAGACCTCATCGGCTACGGCCTGCCAAAACTGTGGCTGGCACCCGGCCAGGTATATTGCGGCAGGAGCGCGATTCCAATAATTGCAAACAGTTTTGCGGCCATTCCCGACTCGGTGCATGTTGATTACATTTGGCGGGGTCGGATACAGTTTGCAGATAATGATGACAACACTCTCAGCCTCGATCAATGTCACTCCGAACTGGTCAAGGACGGGTCGTTGATCGACTGTGTCGATTCAACATCGAGCCACGGCGCCTATTTCTTTGACGCCGACATAGACATGCACGATTCAGTATTGGTTCGGGCTACCAAAGAAGGGTTCTATCTTACCACCCTGAAACGCACCTCAAGTCAACCGGGCGATGCCTTCTTCAAGGAGACCCTGGCGCGAAAAGTGCGCTATGGAGCATCAGATCGGACCGGTTCCGGACCGTTTGAAGTGACCGAGAACAACCAGGACGCCTACAGTTTCAACCTGGCGGCTCATCGAAACTCACACCAGCCGCCGGCAGAATTGGTGGAGCGTTTTGCAGCCGATCGATACCTTCGCGATTATGCTTATGATCAAAGCCACAATCGATACCTGGCCGTAAGCAGTCAACTCAACCACGGACTGATTGTCTACTCCGCTGAAGGCACCGCCGATACCCTGAGGCTGAAGGCATCGACAAACCTGGACAACGCCGAAGGCATCACCGTTGATTCGGATGGTAATATCTACATCGCCGATTGGGGGAATCATCGCGTACTGGTGCTGGATTCGTTCGGACACGAACGTTTCTCTTTTAGCGCCCTGGGGCAGAACCAAACAGCCAATTCAAACCAGGCCGCTCGACTGGTGTTCCCCAACCGGATAGTTGCCGAAGAAGACTTGGCGAGATTGGACCATCGGCGCCAAAGACACTTGTTGGTCTCCGACTGGTTCGGTGTCCACAAGTTTGATGCTCAGGGTAGATATCTCGACAGTCCCGTTCGCGCCGACCAGACCGACCTGGAGGAAGGTTCCATCTATGAGATTACACTGGACGGTTACGGCCCGGGTTCTACATTGAGACTGCACAATCTCGTGACCGACCAACCAAGTCCGTTCACCGCGGAAGAATAATTGTGTCGTCGGTCATACTGTTGACCTTATCCTTAGTCTCAGTCATCAATCTCCGGGAAACCACAGAGGCGGTTAACCGGCCTGCATACAGGTTTGGTAATCCGTCCATATCGTCTGATTTTCACTTGTGTGTCAATCGCCCGGAACGCTTATTGAGTCCGTCCTTGACTCTGATAGGTATTAGGGCAATGGGATGTTGTTATCCGGATTGCTTCCAAGGAGAATTACTCTATGCTTATGATCCGTGCTCTTTCGATCATTCTGCTCCCGCTATTAGCTATCGCCCCGGCCCAGGATAATACCTCCTCCGACCTGCCGGTGGTCAACATCGCAATGGTAATGGACGGGCCTGCCGCCGAGAGCGACTCCTTCGTTGGCATGTTTCGGCTTGAACTTACCGAACTGCTCAAAAACGAATTCGATATCAGATTTCCCGCCGACAAACTGGTCGTTTCCGACTGGACCAACGACGGAATTACCAGCAGTATCGAACGCCTCCTTTCAGACGAAGGCGTCGACATACTGTTAACGTTGGGTGCTTATAGCACCGAGTACGTTTGTCACAAGAGTGACCTACCCAAGCCGGTGGTGGCACCGTTTGTAATCAATATCGATCTGCAGAAGATCCCTTTTGACGGGCATTCCAGCAAGGTGCCGAATCTCAGTTACATTGTAGCCTCGCCCCACTTGAAACGCACTCTGGAGGCGCTTCTTGACCTGGTATCAATCCAGAAGATCAGTTTTGTCCTGCCCCGACGAATCATCGCTCTCAACCCCAAGCTGGCCGACAACCTGCAGAATATCGCCGGGAGTCTCGGTTTGTCCTCCCACGTGGTCGCAGCCGGGTCGTCCGCGGCCGAAGTGCTTGCGGCCATCCCTGCTGATGCTGAGGCAGTGTGGGTGGGGCTGATGCTCGAAATGACTCCCGAGGACTTTCAACAACTGGCCAATGGCTTGATCGAACGACGCTTGCCTTCATACGCCTTTTCCGGTCGAACCGATGTGAAGCGCGGACTCATGATCGGCCTGGGTGAAGGCGTCGATTTCCCGCGTATCGCCAGGCGGGCTGCCTTGAACGTGCAACGAATTCTCCTCGGTGAAGAGGCTGGCGACATTGCCGTACAGTTGTCCAAAAGCGACCGACTCACCGTTAACATGTCCACGGCCCGAGCCGTGGGTGTCTACCCGGATTGGAGCGTCCTTACCGAAGCGGAGCTGGTTTCGGAACCACGCACCGAGGCGCAGCAGACATGGACCTTTCAGGCCGCCGTTGAAGAAGCTGTGCGCGTCAATCTCGATCTTTTGGCCGCCGACCGGGAAGTGTTGGCCGGACGACAGTCGGTCCGTATCGCCTTGTCGCGACTTTTGCCACAGATTGATCTGGCCGCCGGCGGTCTGCTGATCGATGACGACCGAGCCGCTGCCTCTTTCGGGTCTCAGGCCGAACAGACGCTCACCGGATCGGTAACCATGACCCAGTTACTCTTTTCTGACCCTGCATTCACAGCCCACGCCATCGAAAAGCAGGCGCAGGCGACCAGGGTAGCCGAGCGCCTGAGAGTTCGGCTGGACCTGAGGCTTGAAACGGCCGTCGCTTATCTCAATATTCTCAGGGCTCAGACGTTCGAAAGTGTTCAAAGAGATAACCTGCAACTGACCCGATCCAACCTGGAACTGACCCGTACACGACAAGCAATAGGGGTGGCCGGACCGGGCGAAGTGTATCGTTGGGAGAGTCAGTTGGCTTCCAACCGCCAATCAGTCGTTGATGCCCAGGCGGCGCGCAACACAGCTGAGATTGCCTTCAACCGATTGCTTAATCGCCCGGCCGAAGAGCATTTCATGCTTGCCGAGGAGGGACCCGACGGTTACCTGGGCATCGTCGAGAACGATCGTCTGCAAAAGTATATGGGGAACAAGTGGTCCTTCCGGCACTTTCGTGACTTTGCAGTAGGTGTGGCGGTGGCCAATGCGCCTGAGTTGCTGGCTCTTGATGCCGCCATCGCCGCCGGGCGGCGCGCCTTGAGTTCCCGACAGCGAGCTTTTTGGCTGCCCCGTCTGGCCTTGAGCGGCCAACTGTCGAGCAGGCTGGTCGAACGAGGAGCGGGCGCCGGTGACAGCCGTTCATCGCTTTTGCCACCATCGATGGCCGACGCCTTCCCCGAAAGTGACGACCTCGAATGGAACCTCGGCTTGAGCATCTCACTGCCGCTCTATTTGGGTGGATCTCGGTTCGCCCAACAAAGTAAGGCCGGCCATGCATTGACCGGGCTGGAACACCAACGCCAGGCCATGGCCGAACGGATCGAACAACGGATACGTTCGACCTTGCATACCGCCGGCGCCTCGCGGGCTGCTATTCAGTTCTCCCGGAGCGCTGCCGAAGCGGCCGGTAAAAACCTCGATTTGGTCGCCGATGCATACTCGCGTGGGGTGGTGTCGATTCTGGATCTGTTGGATGCACAAAACCATTCGCTGGTAGCTGAGCTGGCCGCCGCCGACGCCGTATTCAGGTTTTTGATAGACTTCATGAAAGTCCAGAGAGCTGCTGGGAAGTTCTTTTCACTGTCAACCCAGCAGGAGATTGATGATATTTTCCAGCGCCTGGAGGTTTACTTCGAAGCCATTCCCGCTTCAAAATAGCAAGGAGAAACGCCAGGCGATGAAATCGTTTCGTGCGCTGTTGCATGAACCAGGAGGATCAATGTCCATATCAAGACTGCTTGCACTTTTTGTATTATCCGTCGCCATCTGCGTCGGGTCCTCAGGTTGTGGAGGCGAAGATGAATCGGGACCACCCCTTATTCGGCCGGTGCGATATGAACAAGTTTTTGCGACCGGCGGTACTCGTGTGCGCGAGTTTTCGGGGGCTTCCCGGGCCGGTGTTGAATCCAGACTGAGTTTCAAAGTTGCCGGAACAATCCGTGAGCTATCCGTCAGAGTTGGTGAAGAGGTCAAAGCCGGCAGTCTGATTGCACGTCTGGATTCTGAAGACTATCAATTGCAGGTGCAGAGCGCCGATGCTTCCCTGAGTCAGGCCAAGGCCCAGGCGAGAAAGGCAGCGGCCAATCATGACCGCGTGCGGGCGGGGTATGAGAATCGCAGTTCCTCGCTCAACGACTTCGATGCGGCCCGGGCGGCCAATGAGTCAGCCCGGGCAGCCGTGCTGGCAGCCCAAAAAAACCTGGAACTGGCCCAACGACGGATGGAATACACGCGTCTCACCGCACCCGTGGCCGGCGCCATTGCCGCCGTTGAGTGTGAGGTGAATGAAAACGTCAAGGTCGGCCAGGTGGTGGCTTTGCTCACCTCCGGATCGGACCTGGAAGTTGAGGTGGCGGTGCCTGAGATACTCATCTCGCAGGTGCGGGAGGGCCAGCAGGCAACAGTGACGTTCGATGCTCTGGCCGATCGACCGTGCCGATCCATTGTCACGGAAGTAGGTGTTGCATCGACCGGCATGGTTACCACCTTTCCGGTGATCGTGGTCCTCGAAGAAATTCCAGCGGAAGTACGCCCCGGCATGGCGGCCCAGGTGGCCCTGACTTTCGAGTCTCGCGACCAACGGGAAAGGTACGTCGTCCCGTCGGTGGCGGTCGGCGAGGATGGTAAGGGACGATTCGTGTACGTGGTCGCGGCATCGGACCCGGGATTCGGCCTTGTAAGAAGGCGCCCGGTGACAGTGGGCGAGTTGACAGCCGACGGCATAGAACTGTTTGAGGGTCTTGCCGATGGCGATCTGGTGGTAACGGCCGGCGTGAGCAAACTCGTCGACGGTATGACCGTCCGGCTGGCCGCCCCCGAAGGGAACCCTTTGTGAGTATCACGCGCCTGGCCATCGACAGAAACCGAGTCACCGCTGTGGCCCTGGTTGTCATCATGCTGGCCGGACTGTATGCCTACCGCGGTCTGCCACGCGATGAAACCCCGCCCTTCATCATTCGAACTGCCCTGGTGCAGACACTCTTCCCCGGCGCTTCCCCGGAACGGGTGGAGCAACTGGTCACCGACAAGTTGGAAAAGGCGATTCAGGAGATGCCTGAGATTGATTTCATTTCCAGCCGGTCCAAGACCGGCGCCTCGGTGATCTATGTCAACATCAAAGAAGAGCATCGCAACATGCGGCCTATCTGGGACAATCTGCGTCGCAAGGTGGACAAAGCGGGAAGCGAACTGCCGGAAGGCATTATCGGTCCAATTGTCAATGACGAATTCGGGGATGTCTTCGGGATTGTCTTCGCCATCACCGGAGAGGGATTCACCTACGCCGAGTTGAAAGAGGTGGCCGACGTTTGTCGCAACGAACTCCTCCTGATCAATGAAGCCGCCAAAGTCGACATCTACGGCGCCCAGGAAGAACGTGTTTTTGTCGAGTACAACAACGCACGGCTGGCCGAGCTAAGGCTCTCACCATTGCAACTGAAAAACATCCTGGAGACGCGCAACATTATCATTCCGGGTGGACAGATTTTTACCGACCGCGAACAACTCGTTTTGGAACCGACCGGCAATTTCGAATCGGTGGAGGACCTGCGCCGGACGGTGATCAAGCTGCCCGGTCGTTCCGAGCTCGTCTACCTGGGTGATCTGGCCAGGGTCTATCGAGGCTATATCGATCCGCCGAATTCCACACTGCACTACATGGGTCGGCCATGTCTCGCTCTCGGGGTTAATCTTCGCCAGGGAGGGAATCTCCTCGAACTGGGTGAACAGGTCAAAGAGCAGGTGGCGCGATTCCAGACGGTTTATCCTATCGGAGTTGATTTCGAGTTTGTCGCCTTTCAACCTTTCTTCGTCGAAAAGAAGGTTAACGACTTTGTCGACAGTCTGCTGATGGCCGTTGCCATCGTTCTATTGGTGATGCTGGTGTCCTTGGGTCTTCGCACCGGCCTGGTGGTGGCCAGTTTGATCCCGGCCGCGATGATCATGGCTTTATTCTTAATGTCGCTTCTGGACATCGGGCTTGACCAAATGTCCCTGGCTTCTCTGATAATCGCCCTGGGCATGCTTGTAGACAATGCAATCGTCATGTCCGAATCGATCATGGTGCAGATGCGTAACGGCAAAACGGCGAAAGCTGCCGCCATAAATGCAGCCTCGGAGTTGCGTATCCCCCTGCTGACATCATCACTGACAACGGCCGCAGCCTTCCTTACAATCTTCCTGGCCGAGTCCACTACCGGTGAGTACACGGCGCCGTTGTTCAAGGTGGTGACGATCACGCTGATATCATCATGGATACTATCTCTCACCATGACACCGCTTTTGTGTGTCCGTTTCATGAGAGTGAAAGTTGTCGCGTCCGATGCGATACCTTTCAACAGTCGGTTCTATCACAAATATCGGGCTTTTCTGCTGATGGTATTGAAACGTCGGTTGCTGTCGTTGGCCGGGGTGGTAGCTGTCTTCATGTTGGCCATGTTTGCATTCGGCTGGGTCCCAAAGATCTTCTTCCCACCGGGGGACAAGCCGATTGTCTATGCCGAATTAAAGCTGCCCATCGGTACCCCTCTGAAACGCACCGAGAAGGTGGTCGAATCCATCGAGGGATTCATGGCTTCTGAATTGGTTGCAGATTCGACCCGTTCGGAAGGCATCGTTAATTGGGCGTCGTTTATCGGCAAAGGTGCACCGAGGTATGTACTCGGCGTTGCCCCCGAACCGCCCAGCCCCCATTACGCCTACATCCTCATCAATACTACCACCAACGACGCCGCGCTTAACAGAGTCATACCACACCTGGAAGTTTACTGTCAGGAGCAGTTTCCCGATCTCGACGCGACCATCTCCGATCTCACTCTGGGACCACCGGTCAAGCACCCCGTGGAGGTCCGGGTGTCCGGAGCCGACCTTGACAAAGTTTTTGATTTGGCCGACCGCGTCAAAGAACGCATGCTGACCCATGAGAGCCTGCGCAATGTCACCAACGACTGGGGACCGCGCACCAAAAAACTAATGGTAAACATCAACGAAGCACGGGCACGACGAGCCGGACTGACCAATCGTGACATCGCGTTCTCGCTTCAGACGGTACTCTCAGGCATCAAGACCACCAACTACTACGAGGACGATAAACTGATCCCGGTCACTCTGCGCTCGATTGCAGCCGAGCGTGATGATATCGGGAAACTGCAAAGCCACAACGTCTTTTCGCCACTGACCGGTCGTTCGGTGCCGTTGATGCAGGTGGCCGACGTCGAAGTTGTATGGCAGCCGGCGGAAATCCATAGACGCGATCGCCTTAAGACCGTGATCGTCTCGGCCAATGTCGCACCCGGTGTTAATGCCATCGCCGCAGCGCAGGAATTGGACAAGTGGCTCAAAAGCGAGGCCTCCGGTTGGGAGATCGGTTACAAATATGAACTCGGTGGTGAACTGGAATCGTCGGGTGAAGCCAACGAATCAATCGCCGCCAAATTCCCTATCGCTATGTTGATCATCGTCATGCTCCTGGTGGGACAGTTCAACTCGGTAAGACGACCGGTAATCATCCTGCTGACTATTCCCCTGGGGTTGATCGGCGTGGTGATCGGTCTATTGGTGGCTCGCTCCTATTTCGGCTTCATGACCTTACTGGGTGTTATTTCGCTGGCCGGAATTGTCATCAACAACGGCATCGTGCTGCTTGAAAGAATCAAGCTGGAAATCGAGGACAACGGTCTCAGGCCGCAACGTGCCATTATCGAAGCGGCTCAACACCGGTTGCGACCGATCCTGTTGACAACGGCCACAACTGTCGGTGGACTGTTGCCGCTGTGGTATTCAGGCGAACCAATGTTCAAGCCGATGGCCATAGCCATCATTTTCGGTTTGCTTTTTGCAACCATACTGACTCTTGGGGTGGTGCCGCTGCTCTACTCCCTTTTCTTCCGAGTCAGTTTCAAGGATTTCACGTACAACAAAAGTTGAGGAAGGAGACTTCACGCTGCCGGGCATGTTGATAAACACTTGTTCCGTTGTGTCGGGTCCTGACCACACCGGTGGCATCCTTGTGCCGAAGGTCCGCCCTAGGAGGGATACCGCCGAGATCGGCAGGATCACAGTCCGCCGCGACTCTTGCCGGTGCTGTCAGTCGACTCGCCTGACAGCCAGTTGGCTGGCGGTATCACCCAACACCACCCACGAACGAGATGTTCTTCAACGACGCCCGTTCGGTAGGGCGCGCGCCTGACTCGAACGGTCGAGTTAAATGCCTCAGGATGAAGAGAAAGTCCTTGGAAACAGTGGAGCAATGGCGTTAATAGCAGCTAACGAGTCTTAGGTCTGGACGAGTCTGTATGAAAAAGATATTTGGAAATCTCGTGGACATTCGCAAAGGTGAGATCGGCCTCACGCTGCTCATGTTCTCCAATTACTATCTGCTCTTAGTTACCTATTATTTTCTGAAGCCGGCGCGGGACTCGCTGTTCCTGGTAAAAGTCAGTTCCGAGATGCTACCGCTGGCGTTTATTATAACAGCACTCGTTGCGGCGCCGCTTACCATACTCTACTCGCGGGCCAGTCGCTCGCTTAAGTTGAATCAATTGGTCAATGTGACCATTGCGGTCATCATCATCAACTTAGTCATCCTGCGCTATCTGGTTCAGATCAATCAACCTTGGGTGTACTATCTGTTCTATACGTGGGTAAGCATCTACGGCGCCTTGACCACTTCGCAGTTCTGGCTTTTGGCCAACACCGTCTATGATGCATCTCAGGCCAAACGAGTGTTTGCTCTGCTGGGTCTGGGTGGTATCCTGGGCGCCTTCACCGGCGGCGAGGTCACGGCTTTCTGTATCGAACGCCTTGGCGTGTCAACTGAGAACCTATTGTTCTTCTGCATGGGTTTTCTTTTCATCAGCGCAGTGTTAAGCAGCGCCGCCTGGAAAAAAAGTTCCGGTCAATTGAGTCTCAGTAAGAAGCCTCGCAGCCGAGGCAAACCGCGAGCGGAAAAAATGGGACACTCGGTCAAGGCCATCTTTGGATCGAAGCATCTGAAACTAACCGTTGGAATCATCGCCCTAACCATGATGGTGGCGACCTTTGTCGACTACCAGTTCAAGTCGGAAGCAGTCAACGCATTTCCCACCAAACCGGAACTGACTTCGTTTCTGGGACAATTCTATGGTCGTCT
Source organism: Candidatus Zixiibacteriota bacterium (assembly GCA_029860345.1). NCBI lineage: Bacteria > Pseudomonadati > Candidatus Zixiibacteriota > Candidatus Zixiibacteriota bacterium. Next base: position 27,155 of record JAOUBJ010000005.1, read on the forward strand.
CAGTTTGGTGTCGCTCGGTCTGCAACTTTTGTTTGCCTACCGCTTCATTCGTTGGTTGGGTGTCGGTGGCATCATAATGTTTCTCCCCATGGGATTGGTCCTTGGCTCGGCGGGCATGTTTATGTTTCCGGGTTTGCTGGCCGCCGTCCTCCTGCGTGGCGCCGATGGCAGCCTCAAATACTCGCTGGACAAGACCGGTCGGGAGTTGCTATTCCTGCCCATCCCATCGCAGCTAAAGGCTCGCACGAAGATATTTATCGATGTGTTCGTCGACCGCTGGTTTCGCGGATTGGCCGGCGGCCTGTTGCTAATGTTCACCGCTGTCTGGAGTTTGTCGGTGCGTGAGATTAGTCTGGTGGTGCTCGGCTTGCTCGCCGTATGGCTGGTACTGGTCCTGATGATGCGCAAGGAGTATGTCAACTCGTTCAGGACGGCGCTGGAAAAACGACATATCGACGCTGACGACATTCGGATGAATATCAACGACACCGCGACGGTCAACGCCTTGATTGCCGGTCTCGGGTCAACCAATGATCGTCAAGTAGTGTACTCGCTTCGGATGGTCAAATCGGTGACCGATGTCGAACTCGTCTGGCCGGTCTTGCCGCTTCTCAGACACCGATCGGCCGAAGTAAGGCGGACAGCTCTTGAAGCCCTTCAAATCCACGGCGGCACCCAGCAAGTCGAGGAAGTGAAACGACTGCTCACAGACTCAGACATAAGTGTCCGCTGTGAGGCTATTCACTTTCTGAGTCAGCAAGAATCGCCCGACGGGATCGATACTATCAGACAGTACCTGGGCAGCACCGAGATTGGCATTCAACACGGCGCCTTGGCCTGCATGGCCACCTACGGAACGAGCGAGACGGAGAGACTCTTAACCGACCGGGTGATCAGCGGCATCATGCAGGAAACCTCGCCGGGCGCGGTCGAAGGCCGAGCGCAGTTGGCGCGTGCTCTGGGAACTATGCAATCGACAAAGACCGCCGAGGTCCTGGAACAACTTCTTGACGACCCATCGACAACCGTCATTAAGCATGCCATCGCCGGTGTCGGACGCAGGCAGATACGCAGCCGCGTGCCGTGGCTTCTGGAGCATCTGGCCGACCGGGAACTCAGGTCCGACTCAAGAGCCGCCCTGGCTGCTTTTGGTCGCAGTATCCTGGGAACGCTGCATGACTACCTCATGGATACCGGCATCCCGTTGAACATTCGCCGAAACATCCCCCGCGTGATGCGGCAGATCCCCATCCAGCAAACGGTAGAGATACTCACAACGGTTCTGGGTAAAGTAGAACCCACTATCAACGGCGCGGTAATCAAAGCCCTGAACAGTTTGCGAACGCGACACTCCGATCTGGCCTTCAACTCCGATGAACTCGGCGAATCGCTGGTCGGCCAGACTAAGAGCTACTACCAGGTCGCCCGGGTGCTGCACCTTCATCAGCAGTCCTTGGACAGTCCGGCCGGGAACCTCTTGCAAAGAGCCCTTCAAGAAAAACAACAGCAGAATCTGGAGAGGATATTCAGACTCCTGGGACTGGTGTATCCGCCCCGAGACATTTATTACGCCTACCTGGGCATCGTGAGTGGCCGCAAGATGCTCCACGCCAACGCCATCGAGTTCCTGGACAATCTGCTGCGTACAGACATCAAGAGATATATTCTGCCCATTTTGGACGATGTTTCACCCGGCTTGATACTGCAAAAAGGAAGTGAACTGTTTGAGGTTGGCTACGCAGATCGCGAAGATGCTCTGACCTATCTCATGGAAGGGCCCGATTCGTGGTTGCGAGCCTGCGCCGTTTTCACTATCCGACCGGACGACTCGCATCGCTTGCAGGAACTCGTCGAGAAGTCGCTGGACGATCCGGATCCGGTTGTCCGCGAAACGGCCAGATTAATGAAGGCGAACAAAGGGCCATGATGACTGACCGAACCGATCAAGACGGGAGGTGTTACATAGATTATGCGGCTATCACAACCAAGCAGCCGAAGACGAAAGGAGCAACCAGATGCTCACAACTATTGAGAAAGTGATCTTTCTGCAAAATATCGATGTGTTCGCCGAAGTGCCCACCGAGCAACTGGGCTTGCTGGCCACCATTGCCGAAGAAGTGGACTTCGTGGCGGGCGAGGTCATCTATAGTGAGGATGAACCGTCGGACGCACTCTACCTGGTGCTTGATGGAACCGTCAGGCTGCATCGCGGCGAGCAGGAGATAGCGCAGGCGACCAACAAAGATGCTTTTGGCACCTGGGCGCTGTTCGATGAGGAACCACGGGTGGTGACGGCAACCGTTGTGGATGATGCCCTCTTGCTGCGCGTCGACCGGGAAGATTTCGTGGACCTTCTGGCCGACAATGTGCAAATCGCCCAGGGCGTAATGAAGACGGTCGTCAAGCGGCTGCGCAGTCTGGTGGAACGTGTGGCCTGATCGGTTCTAATAACTATGTCGAATGCCAACAATGCAGACCTGGATCGGCTTCGTGAATCGGAAGCGAAGTATCGTCGGATGATCGAAATGGCCAACGATGCCATTTTTACCATCGATGCTTCAGATAGTTCTATTTTGGAAATGAACCCCAAAGCCGAGCAAATGACCGGCTATAGCCGAGAGAAACTGGTCGGGCGCAAAGTGTGGGAACTCCATCCACAAGATGAAATGGCGTCGGCGCAGGAGTTGTTTGCCGAAGTCGTGAAAACCGGTCGGGGTGCGCGGCATGAAATGCATCTCAAACGAAAAGATGGCGACCTTCTGCACATTGAAGTGAGCGCGTCGGTCATTACCTATGGCGACAAGAAAGTCATTCAGCGTATTTGTCGCGATGTCACCGAGACCTGGAATCTGCATCAGCGCAATGAGTACATGAAACAGTATTTCCGATCTATTCTCGATATGATGCCGATCGGCCTCGGTGTTCGCAAGAATATCGATAAGACGCCGGAAGTGGAGTTCGAGAACAGGAACCTTATAGACATGTTCAAACGTGTGCAGGAGCAGGGTTGCGACTGCGCCTGGCACGAAGGTGATAACTCAGGCAGAGTCGATGTTACGCCGGCCGTGAATCAAAACGGTGTCTACGCCGAAGAGCGCGTCTTTCCCAATGATAAGGTCTTTCAGTTCACCGCCAACTACTTTCGTGACTTTGAAAACAACTGGCGCGAACTGCAAATCGTTCAGGACGTCACCGAGCGACACCGCCTTCAACAACAACTACAAGCGGCCAACGAGGAACTGGAGCACAAGGTACTCGAGCGAACGCGCGAGTTGGAAGAAAAGCACGCTCAACTTCTGCAGGCTGAGAAGATGGCCCTTCTCGGCAACCTGGTCGCAGGCGTTGCGCACGAAATCAACACCCCGCTGGGCGCGCTCAAGAGTAACTACGACTTATTTGTCAGGTCCATGGAAAAACTGCATTCAATCGCCCAACCGGCGCCGGATGCATCCGACGAAGACAAAAAACAGGCTGCCAAGTTGTTTGAGAGTATCCGAAAACTCAACAGTATTAACGAAACTGCGACCGAGCGGATCGTAAACATTGTCAACTCGCTCAGGACATTTGCCCGCCTCGATCAGGCGGAGATGGACAGTTTCGACCTCCATGAAGGCATAGAGAACACGCTCGTACTCGTGGCGCACGAATTGAAAAACCGCATTGAAGTGGTCAAAGACTATGGATCTCTTCCGATGATCGAGTGTTTTCCCAATCAACTGAATCAGGTCTTCATGAACATACTGGTCAACGCGGCCCAGGCCATCGAAGGTGATGGCACGATCGGTGTAACCACCCGCGCTGAAGACGGCTGGGTGTCGGTAGTGATCTCCGATTCCGGCAAGGGCATTCCCCGAGAGGACCAATGGCGGATTTTTGATCCCGGTTTTACCACCAAAAGCGCCGGCGTCGGCACCGGGTTGGGACTCTCAATCGTGCACCAGATTGTCGGTGAGCACGGCGGAACCATCGAGGTTGAAAGCCGGCCGGGCGAGGGCGCAGTTTTCACAATCAAGCTACCCATTAAGTGAGGCGTGGATGAACGCTATAGCGGGACCAACCGAAGCCACAACCACTGTGATGATTGTCGACGATGAAGAGATCGTCACGCAGAGTCTGGGGTCGTTCCTGGAGTTTGAGACCGACTACGAAATCGCCACCTTCCAGACCCCAAGAGAAGCCCTCCAGATGCTGAAGAAACGCCCTGTCGATCTGGTGATTTCGGATTTTCTGATGCCGGAGATGAACGGCCTGCAGTTTCTGGCCGAGGTGCGTCGCATGTATCCACAGGTTCCGCGGGTTATTCTTACCGGTTATGCTGACAAGGAGAACGCCATCCGAGCCATCAACGAGATCGGACTCTACCAGTATCTCGAAAAACCCTGGGACAACGATCAGCTCAAACTCGTGGTCCGAAACGCCGTGACCAGCAAAAGCCGCCAAGAGCAGCTTGCCGCCAAGATCAAAGAGCTGGACGGAGTCCTCAGACAGCGCGACAGACTGTTCGAACGCGACGACTTGATGCGACGGGAGTTAGAAATGGCGCGCTGCGTTCAGGAAAAACTGTTGCCGAACGCGCTGCCCGGGTTGGATGGGTTCTGCTTTGAGGCGCTGTATCGTCCGGCCATGGAACTGGGCGGAGATTTCTACGATATGATTGAACTGTCCAATGGTCGCTGGGCGTTGCTCGTTGCCGACATCACCGGTCACGGCATCCAGGCAGCGCTGTGCATGGCGTTGTTAAAATTCGCTTTTGGATCGTTCGCCGGTTCCGACTGCACGACGACACAGATAATCTCCGGCATGAATCCGATTCTGCATCGTGGCTTGCCGGAAGCGATGTTCGTGGCTGCCTTGATAACCATCATCGACCCGGTCGGCCGTAAGTGCACGGTTACCAATGCCGGATTACCCTTTCCCATGTTTGTCAACCGCCGCCTCGGCCAGGCCGAGTGCGTACCGAACGCCGGATTGCTGCTGGGCGTGATCGACCAAGAAGAGTATCAGCCCGGTGAAGAAACCGTCCTACAACTTGACAACGGCGACCGTTTGATAATATTCACTGATGGCCTGACCGAAATAAAAAACGATTCGGGTGAAATGGTTAACAACGATGCCGTGTGTGATCGTCTGGTGCAAAGCTGCGACTCGTCACTGGCGGAGGCCCTCAAGCTCTTGGCCGACGATGCTGCGAAGTACACCGATGTCGACAGTCGGGACGACGTCACCCTGTTTGGAATTGAAGCAAAGTAAAGTACGGAGAATACTATGGAAGATAATTCTGCTATCAGCACAGTTGTAATTGTCGACGACGAGGAAATGGTCCTGACCAGCCTGGCCTCGTTTTTGAATCTGGAAACCAAGTATACGGTCAAAACTTTTGTCTCCGCCGGAAAGGCCCTGGAGTTCATTAAGACCAATGACATCGACCTGGTGATTTCGGATTACCTGATGCCGGAGATGGACGGGATTAGTTTTCTGGCTCGTGTTCGTGAGCACAAACCGCAGGTGCCGCGCATCATTCTGACCGGCTATGCCGACAAAGAAAACGCCATCAAGGCGATCAACGACGTCGGTTTGTTTCAGTATATCGAGAAACCATGGGACAACGAGGACCTTCTGATAATTCTGCGCAACGGTTTGGAACGTCAGATGCTGATGAAACAGCTTGACGACAAGATCAGTCAGATCAATAGTGCCTATGAAGAGTTGCAGGGATTACAGAAGGAAATTGTCAAGACCTTTGTCTGAGCCGAAGCGATCGGATCAGAACGTCCAGCGATAACTCACGACCATCGGCGCCCCGCCGCTTACGTTGTCGGTGACATCGGGGTCATCGGCAAATTGGTAGAACAACTCGGCCATCAGCACGCCCACCGCTGCACCCACCATAACATCACTGACAAAGTGCTTGTAGGCATGAATACGGCTCCAGCCAACAAACGACGCCCACGAGAACAACACTGTCGGGGGCAGCCAGCGATAGTCTCGATACTCCCCGGCATGAAGTTCTCTTCGCATGATTGCCCGTAGACGCAGATTGAGATAGGCACAGGCAAAAAACGCGCTGGAGGTATGCCCCGATGGGAACGACTGACGGTCATAGTAATTGTCAATCTTCTTTCGCTGACCTGCTAATTCCGGCTCCAAACATAACAACGGTCGCGGTCGGGCCACGATGGTTTTCAAAAGGCTGGTAGCACCCTGGGTGGCCAATACTCCCGATGTGAACAGAAACAAATCCTGGCCGAGCTCCTTTCCTTTCTCATACCGTGGCCAAGCCAGATCGGCTGAGACCAATAGGAGCGCTGCCGTGATTGCGGTATAACTGGAACCCCTCTTATTGTCCAGGAAGTTCGTCTGCCCCAGGCTGCATCGACCGCCCAACCAACGTTGCAACGACGCTTCCAGAGGAAGCGGTCCGCCTATCAACGGATTCCGCGTTGAGTCTGCATTGCCCACCAGGTGAGCCAGTCCAAAAACAGCTGCCGCCCCTCCACCGATAGTCGCTACCTCCCCGGTCGACAGGTACTCTTGCCCTTGCAGCGTCGGCGTGGCCAGGAGGACCAACGCAATAAACAACGCCATGAATCCGGTCGGCAGGCGAACAATAACTCGACTTGTCTCTTTAGTCGGTGTAACCATATTGGCTCCTACAATAGTCAATTCACCGTTTTGGTTCCACTAAATTAAATCCGCCCGGCCATACCCAGACAGAGCCATGCTACCGAAAAAAAGCCGTCCCTGTCGACAGAGACGGCTTTGGATGTATCGGTAGATACCTGCTTACGGTATGCAGTAACTGTCGGTCGTTTCGTGGTTGGAACCGGAATTGTAAGTTGTTCCGGATTTGGTAACACCTGTCACAGTGGCATCAAAACACAACCCGGAGGAAATACCGCGCAGGGTGAACTTGATCACGCCGGAGCTGCTGGTAGTGCCGCCGAAGTTGTAATCACTGCCGCCAATGTGGTGCAGCGTCATGGTGACGTTGGCACCAGACACCGGGGTGGAATGATCCTCGGAGTGAATGGTCACGAAAACGTTCAGGTTCTTCTTGTTGTTGGCCCACGTGATCGACTCCACGTGCATTGTGTCGGCGCCGCCCGGAGGATCGCCGCCACCGAGGTCGTCACCGTTAGTGGTGTTGATAGTAGCCTTCTCAGCATCAAGCAGTCCCGAACCCTGATCGTCTGACGGCAAGCCGATGTCTTCGGCCGATGACTTCAAAAGGTTGCGAATCTGCTGGTTGGAGTATCCCGGATGAGCCGACCAGGCCAGCGCCGCACCACCGCAAACCATCGGGGTCGACATTGAAGTACCGCCCATGTAAGCATAGCCGCCACCCTTGTAGGTGGAGAGAATGTTGTCACCCGGGGCGATAACTTCCACCTCGGGTCCATGGCTGGAGAAACCGGCCAGGCCGTCCGAAGCGTTTGACGCGGAGATCGCCATCACACTGCTCAGTGCAGCCGGATACTCAACGTCGGCGCCGTAGCCGTTACCGGCAGCCGCCACGATAAGCAGTCCGGCGTTCCAGGCTGCCTGACAGGCATCATCTTCAGACTGAGCATAGCCGCCGCCATAGCTCATGTTCATGATGTCCATGCCGTTGTTGACACACCAGTCGATGCCGTCAAGAATGTCCGACAGGTAGAAGCTGCCCGAACGAGAAATCTTCACAGCCCACAGATCGCATCCCGGCGCAACACCGACAACACCTTCGCTGTTGTCAGCCGCCCCGATGATTCCTGCAACGTGAGTACCGTGACCAGACTTGTCATCCCAGTTGCGCCCGACGAAAGTTACGCCACCGGCCCAGGGTAGGTCGGGATGATCCATGTCACCACCGGAATCGAGGATAGCAACTTTGATCCCGGCGCCGGTGTAACTGGAATTGGCCCAGACATACTCGGCATCAACGCGGTCAACACCCCAATCCAGAGTCTGGGCCGACGGGTAGCGAAGAATGTCTTCTTCCACATAGCGGACGTTCGGATCGTTTTTCAACGCTTCGATGCCTTCAGCCGTAAGGCTGGCATAGATGACCGCGAAGTTCTGGTACTCGCGTTTGACGACACCATTGGATGCCGACAGCGCGGTGCGCACAGCGTTCTTGCCGGTGTAACCGATAAGGACATCGATCGGTCCATTGTCGGTCGCTACCGTTTCGCTTGATGACGAAGTCGGTGCCTGCTCCTTCGAACAGCCCGACACCAGGAGCACTACCATTGCGAGGGCAAGGATGAGGATTAGTGCATGTTTCATACTGCGTCCTTCAACTTTTGGGGTTTGGGTTTATGACAGAAAAGAACACAGCAGTCCATTTAGGATTGAGTACCCTCGGTCGCCTGACTATGATTCGATCCTCTGTCAATTTCTTATGCCTGCGTTTGGCGCTGGCGTTGGCTGCCGGCTCAGCAACTATAATGCAGAAAAGTGAGAATCACCGCAAGTCAAAAATGAAGATACTGTCGGTCCGAATTCGCCGAAGACAGTCAGAGCTTACTGATGAGGATACCTTCGTACTCAATCCCCAATCGGTCCAGGGCAATGAAAAAATGCCCGAGCGTCAGCAGGTAATGATCGGAACGAGTGGCAATATCGTCACGAATGGTCTCTGCGATATTGCTGTAAAAGTAGTGCCCCGACTGCGCGTTGACTTTGACCAGTTTCTGCTCGGCTCGTTCATCGATGAAGAAAGCGCCGGCAGTCAGGAGAGGTTCGCCCGGGAACAAAAAGGCGTGATTGGCGCGCGGCACTTTACGGCCGGTCTCTTTCTCGATACGATCAACCTCCTCGCGCAATAGCTCACGACCAAACCGGATTGTGCCGTTGAGGCCGACGGCGAAAAAGTACTCGCCCGATTGCAATCCATCGAATCCAGCCCTGGTCAGCGTCTGCAATACTCCTGGGTCCCCCCCGCGTCTGAAGAACTTGCTGTACTCCTCTTGCAACTTGGCTGCTTCTTTGTTGGGAAATGCCTCACGCGGCGCATTCTCTTTCATCCACTCCAGCGTCCTGACCGTAGGTACAAACGCCGTGATGCCACTGGCAAACTCGGTCGTAAGTTCGGCGTGTGCGTGCAGGAAATCTTTGTAGTTTTGGTATCCCTGGATGACATAGTCGGGCGGCTCGGCGTACAGATCGAAGAGCGCGGGTAGATCAAATTCGGTCGCCACCGGCGGCCTGTGTACCGAGTCGGCGTCCAGGCTCATCAGATATTGATAGACTGCGGCCTCGTATTTCGTGCGATAGGACTTGTTTTCCAAGAACCAGCCATCACTCGCCACCCGGTGCAGCCAGATCAAGTACCGGTTTTGTTGCACAGTGCAGAGTTGGATATCTGCATTCCATGGTGCGGTTTGGCCGTCCGACTTTTCCCCATTGAGTACGTTGCTATAAAAACGAAAAGAACTTGGCATGTATAACGGAACCACGAACGCCGTCCCCACGCTAACAGGTGAGTTGTTATGATACTGGTGGTTTGAAAGCGCCTCTGCTGCCCGCATGACTGCCGCCCGATCGACACAGATCAGCCGGGTTGTTCGGAACCAGGCGTAAAAAGTGGTATCACTATCGAACCATGGATCAAGCGGCCCGCAGGCGTAGCAGCCTTCAGCGCGCAGCAAGCTACCCAACTCTTGCTGCAACATCGTATCCTGGGCCGCCATCAGCGATCCAAATGCGTCTCCAATGATCGGCTCAGCCAGGCCACCGGAAACGGCAAAGACAGTTACCAAGACGAGAACAAATATGGGAATAATGCGAAGATGCATACCGGTCACCTATTAATCCATGTGCTCTATGCTCACCAGGCGAAACCGTTCGGACAGATCATCGAACCAGAGCAGCAGTCGGGTCGGTTTGGAAAGGCCGGTCTGCTGACGCTTGGTTTGAAGAATGATCTCATACAGATGGTCCTCCTGCTCATCGCTGCCCTCCTCGTGCGGAAACTGTGCCATCATAGTGCGCTGATCCTTCAATGACAAGGCGAATGATGTAACACGGAACTCGCGGGGACCGATGACATTTTCTCCACGGTATCGAACGGTCATGAAGTAGGTGGCGTTGTCCGGATAGAGTCCGTACTTGACGGCCAGATCCTCGAACCTGAATTGCAGATCACGACGGAAATACCCGACCTCGAAATAGTCGAGCGGGTTGATTTTGTTAAACCAGTGCCGTCCGATCTTGTCGCGCCGTTCGAGAAGCGTTCTTAGCAGATAGGCTTCCGCCTCCGGGTCGGAGTATTGTCCGGTGGAGACGAGCGCTTTGAGGTCCTCATCGGTGAAAGCCATCACAATCTTGGCGCCCCAGTAGGCGTCACGATCGGTCATGTTCTCAAAGGCCGGGTTGGGATAGATGGGATCGAACTTGTCAGGTTCGAACAACTTCGACTCAAAGTAACCAATCGACGGATACTGGTACGGTTTGGCGTACTCCCAGGGCCAGGTCTTAAGACCGAGTGTGACCAGCGAGACGAAATTGTCCCTAAGATCGAAAAAGTTCGCATACCCTTTTATCGGCGGCTTGGCGCCATGACCGTCGGCGCCCAGCGTGGAACCGAAATCCAAAAGGTAATGTCTGAGGAATCCCCGCCCGTTTTCTTCTTCAAACACATCAAGGCTGTTGTGGTCTTTGAGATCATAATGGTTGACCAGCGATCCGATCACATACAGCCCGCGCAATTCCCGTCGATCCTCGTGTCGGCACCAGTCGTTGGGATCATCTTTGCGCCGACCCGAGTAGCTGAAAGGTCCCTTGACATTACCGAGCGACAACGAAGCCAACGACCGGATGCGTCCGTCCGGTTCATGATGAACCTCGGCCAGTATCTCATCGAGGTCCTCTTGCAGGAAGGGGCGCTTTTTGCCCGCCGCGTTTTTGATGGTAGCACCTTCTTTGATGCGCAACATTTCCGGCCGCCAATAAACAATCGTCTCCTGGGCCACATTGTAACCGCAGGCATGAAAATAACGCGACACTACAGCAGCGGCGCCGGTCCCCAATTGGGGGAACCCATGCGGGTCAAACTTAATAATGTACTGGTCGCCGCGTGCATCCTCGATCCAGAATCCGGGCGTTTGACCACCCACTTTGGGCCGGAACACCGTCCACACGCCGGTCGTGTCGGGCCCCGCCGTTCGCGCCGGTCCGGTGCGGATTTGCTCGGTAGACATTCGTTCAAAACCATGACGATTGGTAAACCAGCTACTGTTCGGCACTTCATCGAAGCTGTTAATATTGACCGCCCGTTTTCTGTGTCCGGTCAAAATTCGGGCAGAACGCTCGAGGTCGAGAAGCTCAAGACCCGGATCGAAAACTGTGCGGTCAATGGTCGTCCAGGACAAGTCCGGTTCACGGAACTCTGGTTCGTCGATATTCCGTCGGTCGTCATCGACCCAGAACGGTCCCTCGGGGTCAATCCTGGGATGCGACCCGCACGATGCCAACAGGATGATCGCACTTAGGGCCGGAACAATACCGCCCAAAATCGTGCTCTTGTTCACAATCCTGTGATCCTGCCTATTCATCCGACGCCTCCTCACAACCTCTCCGAAAGTTGCAGATAGAAACGCATGCCTTCATCGCTGAAGGCGACCTGTGTGCTCAGTATCAGACCATTGTCGTTCCAGACGCGCAGCCCGCCCCCGGCCGAGTAGCGCCAGCCGGACATGTCGAAGTCATCGGTGATTGACTCAGCCACACGGGCTTCGTCGAGAAACATAAATGCATCCAGCGTCAACCAGACAGGCCATCGGTATTCCACCGAGACCAAAGCCAGGTCGTTGTCCACGAATCTCCTCCGCCGGTAGCCGCGCAGATCATCCTCCCCGCCGAGATACCTGCGCAGATAGAAAGGAACATTCGGCGAATCACCCACCGGATCGATTGATTCCACCAGCAGGCGCAGGGCGAGTATCCGTTTTTTGAAGATGTTCAGGTAGTGCCTGAGATTCAGGCGCGTGACCGTATATCCGAGATCGTCGGAACGGCCGACGCCATGATGGTAGGTCACACCGATTTCTTCGTAACCGCCGCGCGATGGCTGCCCTTCGCTGTCGCGCCAATCGTGCGAGAGCGAGGCGCCGAACGCCATTAGGCGTACCGCAGCCAGGTCCTCAGCCGCCAGACCCAGATTACTTCCAATGCTGTCTATGTCTCCTTCGAGATTGGGATCTTCGCCGTCGTATATGTTCTGGGCATGGAAGGCGCCGTCGATGTTCAGCCGAATCTGTGGTTGCAGAAGATGGTGCCAACCTATACCCACATAGCTTTTCTCAAGACCAAAGGTGACTTCATCGGTTTCACGCGCGTCGTTACCGAGTCCGTAGAAACTCTCCCAGGGACGGTTTCTGTATCCGGCCGCAAAGTAGGGCCTTTTGAAGGCGCCGAATTTGTTGGGAGCACTGTATATGAGAGTGTAGCGCTGATAGTCGTTGGTCGAATAGGTAGCTTTGATTTTGAGCCGCTCACCTTTGGTGAAGACCTCCTTGGAGGTGAAGGCAAAACCTCCCTTGAACCCGGAGTTGGAACCATAGCCTACCACCGGGTAGAAACCCCAGACGCGATCGACTTTGGCAAACAGGGAACGGAATCGAGCCACCGGCTTGGTCAGGATAACATCGTTGACAACGAGTCCGACTACACCTTCGACCGTGTGAAGCGGCAGCTTGATTATCGTCTGCGGAAGCCGCAGAACCTTCTGCCCCAATGACCGCTTGTGCTTTAGCTGCCTGCGGACACGCGTCGTATCTATCTCGTAGGCATCAACGGTTACCGCCTGCATCAGAGGGGCAATTATCAATAAGGAGACCAGGATATAACGCCGAAGCATCATAGCACATACTTTCGTCCAAAAGTGTTTCAGCAAATCGTAAATCGTATTGGCAAAGGTTACTTAAAACTGGTAACAAGTCCAACCAGAAACTGTTCCATGTCGATCTGTCTTACAATTCGGCTGAGCCGATCACTGGGCCGGCTTCACTCCTGCAAGTATACTTCGCCCGCTCGGGCCAGGGCCATTCTGGTCAGGAACGGTCCCACCCCTTCGTAAATGATCACCGACGATAGAACTACCGCACCCATGATTTGTCCCAACTCAGGGTTCGATTCCATCACTGTCAGCACCATGCCGATGGCCACACCGGCCTGTGGGATCAACGTAAGACCAAGGTTTCCGCTCACTATCGGATCGACATCGGTCGCCTTGGCGGCAACCCAGGTTCCAAGGAACTTGCCGACAGGTCGCATGACCAGGTAAACGATACCAAGAAGACCAAGGGTGGCCAACGATTCAAGGTGCAAACTGGCCCCGGAGAGGACGAAAAAAGCAATGTAAAAAGGCATCTCCGTCTGGCGCAACTCGGCATACACCAGTCTGTGCATCATCGACAAGTTGTTGGTCACGGCGCCCACGATAAGGCACACCATCAAGTATGAAATGCCGATGGTTTTAGCCGCACCGATGCCGAGAAGGAGTCCGCCGACGATCACCAACAGCAGCTCCGACAGGTCGTCGATCTTCTGTTCCCAATAGGTGATCAGGGCTGCGATTACCGCGCCGATAAACACCGACCCGATCAACTCTTTGCCAATGGCCAAGAGCACACCGGCTATCGGCTCACCATCCAACAGCGCGCTTGAGGCATAGAAAACACGGAATATAATCAGGCAGATAATATTGTTGATCGCCACGACCGCCAGAAGCGTATCGGTCAGCGGTCCTCGCGCTCGGTACTCGCGGATAACCAAAAGAGTCACGCCCGGTGCCGTGGCCATACTGACCGCCCCAAGAAGGATCGACAATCTCAAGTCCGAGGTAATGGCCAGCGTTGCGACAAACACCAGTATGAAAGCGCCGAAGCTCTCGGCCAACGCAATATTAATCACGCCGCGACCAAGGGATTTCAAGTGACGTAGTTCAACTTCGCCACCGATGGCAAACAGGATTAGTCCCAGAGCGACATCATTAATGATATGAATATCAGCCAGTGTCTCATACGAGATCCAGCCCATCACCGAGGGTCCGAAGACCAGCCCGACCAGCATATAACCGGTGACCCGGGGGATTTTGATCCGATGCGATAGTTTACCGCCCAGCAAGCCAAGCAGTATCACCATGCCGACGCTTAGTAGCTCATAGACCTGCACCTGTTCTCACTCCAATGCTCGCGCTCATTTGTCGAAGATGATAAGCGGCGCGCTGTCATGTGTCAACCAAACTTCATGGACGCAGGTTTGTCATCAAACCTACCGACCGTGTAGGGCATCCGCCGAGGCGGGTTTCCAGGAGTTTCGGGCGACCCAGACCGCACTATGCTGTAGGACAAGTCTTTCTTCAGACCTGCCAAAGAAGGCGGGTCCGAAGACGGACCCACCCTACTAATGAGCTCTCAACCTCACCCTGAACTCCCCAACCTCACCCTGAGCTCCCCAACCTCACACTGAGCTCCCCAACCTCATCCTGAGCGGAGTCGAAGGGTGAACCAAGTCCAGTAGGTCGGAACCCCTTAGTGGTGCCGACATGAATGAACGGCAGAACCAGAAGCGGTTCTGCACTACGTCATCTTGAGGCGGTCTTCGGGCGACCGTCTCTGAACATATTCGAGGCGAATATCAACGGCGTTTGGAAGAACGACTGCGCGTTTTCTTGCGGGGGCGGTCTTTCTTGGGAGACTTTTCAGGCGGAGCAGGTGGCGCGGGTGAAGGCTGTTCCGGCGGCGCGTGCAAAGTCTCCTGGTAGTAATCATCCAGCAGCATGGCAATCACCGAGGCTTCATCTTCGCTCTGACCCAGTTCAATAGCCAGCGGGACGAATCGCTGCATCCGTTCTACCTGCAACTTATCGCGCGCACGCAACCGGGCTTCCAGCAAGGCCGTCACGCGCTGGGCGGCAATGGCGGCAACGTCGTCATCGGTCGGCAATGGTCGTTCAATCATTTCGATACTGAACCGCTTGGCGATGCGTTGCAGCTCGGCTTTTTCCAGCACATTGGCCAGGGTGATCGCTTCGCCCGACGCTCCCGCCCGTCCGGTGCGTCCGGCTCGATGAACATACAGTTCGGGGTCCTCGGGTGGTTCATACTGAATGATATGCGACAATTCCGGTATGTCGATCCCTCGCGCAGCCAGATCGGTAGCGACCAGAAATCGAAGTTTGTGTTCACGCACGCGGGTCATGATCTTTTCGCGAGCCCGCTGGGTCAGATCGGCCGTGAGTTCATCGGCGTCATAACCAAACCGTTTGAGCACAGTCGTAACAAAACCGACCGTTGCCTTGGTATTACAGAAGACAATCGCGCCGGTCGGGTTTTCGATCTCAATAACGCGCACCAGGCAACGTTCTTTTTCCATGCCCGGCACCACGTAAAAAACATGCTCGGTTTCGGCCACATGCACGTTGTCCCGACTCAGACTCAGAAAATCCGGCTGCCTGAGGAATTCTCCGGCCAGACGGATGACGTGACTGGGAAAAGTGGCCGAGAACATGTAGGCGTTGATCCGCCGACGCGGCAGGTAGCGCTGGATCTGCTTCATGTCAGGATAGAAGCCCATCGACATCATTCGGTCAGCCTCATCAAAAACCAGTATTTCCAAACCATCCAGACTCAACGTCCTTTTGAGCAGATGATCAAGGATTCTTCCGGGAGTGCCCACCACAATCTGCGCACCGGAGCGGAAAGCCTCGATTTGCGGACCATACCCGACACCGCCATAAACAGCGACGCACCTGATACCGGTATTACCGGCTAAAAGTGAAATCTCATCGCCCACTTGTTTGGCCAGTTCGCGGGTGGGAACCAAAATCAACGCCTGTCCGGTCGGTCCCGGATTCTTGATTCGTTCCATTATCGGCAGCACAAAAGCGCCTGTCTTACCGCTGCCGGTACGTGACTGACAGATCAGATCACGCCGGGCCAGCATGTAAGGAATGGTCCGTGCCTGAACCGTGGTCAACTCCGTCCAACCGGCGCGCGCTGCAGCCTGGCGCAATTGTGGCGGCAAGTCGACCATCGAGGTGCTCGGAAGTGAGTCGGCCGGTTCGACCAGATGTTCGGCGCCGGCACTCAGTGATCGGGCTAGTTTGCTCTCGAGGGCATCCGGCGAGGCGTCTTCGTAATTCGTGTCTTCTGTTGTCATGTTCCAGCTATAAGTTCGTTCAACCCTTCGCTATTGTACCGGGTTTTCCAAGTCGGTTCCTAAGATACAGATTATAGATCAATGTGTACAGGAGTATCTCGGGTTTTCCACAGTGACATACCTACTCCGGTTTTTGCGCTAAGGCGACGGGGCTTGACCGCGCCAAAGGCAGGATCATGACCCGACCCATAACGTACATACGAGACAAGAGCGGTCGCCCTCTTGGGGGTTGACATGGCGGTTGGTCGGAACATATAATGACTGTTCTGAACATCCAGCTAAAGGCCTGACAGAATGAAGCCAGTCGGTAGTACTACCAGAGTATCCGGATTCCACGTGATCAGAGCAATAACGGTCTTAGGAATAATTGCGACCCTCGGGGCTGTTGTCGCAAAAACTGAAGCGGCCCCGCAAAACTCCCAGCCCACTGACAAAAAGTCCATTGCCGTGCATACGCCGAGTTCGTCTGAACCTGCGGGAATCGACGCTTACCCCTTCCATCGACCGGTCACCTCAGGGGCTATCATACTCTATCAAAAACTGATCAGCCCGGCCCGCGGCACGTCGTGTCCGATGCATCCACACTGCTCCGAATATGGCCGCGAGGCGTTTGCCAACCACAGTCCAATTCGGGCATATATCATGACAGCCGACCGGCTTCTTCGCTGCGGCCACGATCTCAATCAGTACCGACCAACCAGCGTTGATGGTCGCAGGCGTTACTTTGATCCCATTGACCTCGACCAGGCGTTCGGTGGCCGGATGATCGCCCTCGCCGCTGCCGGTGAGAGCGAATCCGCAGATGACACCAACATCAATCCGCGATCATCGGCCAACAGCACAACCTCGACCAATGGCGATTCGGACAGTTTGCTGTTTCGGTTCGCTCGCCAGCTACAACAAGAGGGCGACAATCAACGCGCGGTTACCGAGTACCTCCGCCTGGTGTCATACTATCCGGACTCTCCATTTGGGGGACGGGCAAAGTTGGCGGCCGTGCAGTGCTATCATGCCGCCGGTTTGTTCTCGCAGGCAGTTGTCTACGGTGAATCCGTTCTGTCGGAACAGCCGGAGGCAACCATCGCCGATCCGATCAGATTTCGTGTCGCTGCTTCCAAATTCAAATCCGGTGACCTGGACTTGGCCCTGGCCGACTTTACGGGCTTGTCTCGAGGCGAGGGAAGTTTTCGCCAGCAGAGCATTATGGCGCAGGGTTTAACGCATGCGCATTTGCATGATTGGACGGCTGCTGCCATCTCGTTCGATGCCATCGACGACTCTTCGCAGCATTCAATGAAAGCGCGCTACTGTGCTCGGTTAGCCCGTGAAGCGTCTGACCTGGATTACAAGAATCCCAAATTGGCCGGGCTTCTGGCGGTCGTACCGGGGCTCGGTTACCTGTACGACGGCTATTATGGAACCGCCCTATCGGCGTTGATGGTGAACGGGCTGTTTATGTGGTCCACATACGAAGCTTTCCGCCAGGATCACAACGGCCTGGGGGTAACTCTGACAATTTTCGGCATGGGTTGGTATGCCGGTAACATATACGGCTCGGCCTACAGCGCTGTACGGCAGAACGAGCGGCGACGGCATGATCACCTGCTGAAGTTTGATCTTGGTTTCAAATTCTGAATGGGTAATACAGACTATTCGATGACAACAAGCCGTTAGTGAGACCGGCATGGAGACAGAGGATGTGTAGATTATTCGACAAGACAAATTACAGCGGCTCGCAACCGGTTCACCCGGTCAGCCCATTGCTGTTGGTGGCGCTGATGATCGGCCTGATCACCGGATGCGGCGGCGCGAAGGTAGTCCATCTGGTGGAGGATCCATCGTTCGACTACTCTCAGGCCTCCTCGGCGGAAATCGGCATGGCTGGATTCGTGTCGATAGTCGGCGATGACAAACAACGCGCTACCATTCGGCGACAACTGCCGCCGTTATTGGCTCAGAGTATCAGTGAGAAACGGCCCGATCTGACTATCATTTCACCCGAAAGAATCCAACAAGCATTGGGTGAGGAAAACCACAAAGCAGTGCTGGATCAGTATGTCAGGGGTGGCGACCTGGATCAGGGTAGCATGATTCAACTGTTCAGCGCCACCCGTGGGCTGGTGCGCTACGTGATTCTGGGACGGGTTGAGAAAGACCATGTTCTCCGTTTTGAAGAACACGAAGTAGACTCCACGTCTTCAGGAACCAGGTACAAGGTGCGTCGCGAAATGGCCGTCTTTTTGCAGGTGTATGATCTGGAAGCGGGGCGGTCTGTCTATGGCGGTTTGATTACCAACGACCAAACCAATCAGCGCTTTGAGCCCGATGTCACCTCCGGCGATGCCGACTCCTTCGGTGAGGCTGGCACTAATCTGTTCGTATCCTGTATGATGAATCTGGTTTGCAGTATGTTTCAGAAAGAGTCGGAGGAAGGTGGCTACCCCGCACCACCCACCAACGAGGAAATCACCCGGGACATTTTTGAGAAGTTCGCCGAGTCGCTGCCGGCACCGGAAGGAAGTTAATGGAATATGAGAAGTGACAATGGAACCACCATGAACAAGGGGTTAACCTTCGGGTTGATATGTCTGGTCACACTTCTTTTTGCAGCCTGGTTTGGCGGCTGTGGTGAGGCCAAAGTTGTCCATGTCAGAACCGATCCAAATTTCACTTATGAGGCGGCATCTTCCTCCACCATCTCGATAGCCGGTGTCGTCACAGCGATCGGGGATGAGGATTATCAAAAAGAAGTTGGCAACAAACTGCCGCTCCTCCTGGCTACGCGAATCGCAAAGAAGCGGCCGGACCTATCCATCACAGACCCACAGCGAATCGAGAAGGCTCTGGGCAAAGAACGACTCCGGGAACTGCTGGATCGTTACGGTCAAAGCGGTCGGTTGGATACGGCCAGTGTGATAGCGCTCTTCGAGGCCAGCCGCGGATTGGCCCGCTATGTAATCTTGGCCAGAATATATATGGACTCAACAGCGCGGGTCATAAACGAGGATGAGTTTTCCATCGATCACAAGACGGAGCGGATGATCAAGATCGTTTTCAACGTCTACGATATCTCGACGGCTACACTGGTATTCGACGAAAGCATCTCGCATGAGGATTTCAACCTGCAACTGGACGCCAAGCATGAGGCTCCCGACGATGATTGTAGCTCGGCTCTTTCTTTCGTCGCCTGCATACTTGATATTTTCAGCTTCCTGGAAGACAAGGACGATGAAGGATTTCCACCGCCGCCTGAGCTTGAAGACATGGCCAAAGTGATTTTCGACCAATTCGCCGCGACCTTACCGGCAGCCTCATCCGGATAGGTTAACCGGCTGGCCCGCTTCTCGTGGGCAGCAGACTCGAACGTACACCGCTCACAAGACCGGTCTAGAACCAGTCCAACGCGGCTAACTCGGGGATTGCATCCCTCAGGTCATCGGTGAGGTAGTCCAAATCGTCGACCATGTCTTCGATCTCTTCGGCTTTTTCCTCAAGCTCTTCGGCGCGTTCCTCAATCTTTTCAGTAGCCAGCTCGACTTCGTCCTCTAAGTCGTCCTCACTATAGTCACTGAAGATCATTTTTAAGACGCCCAGTCCGGCCACCAGCCCGATCTTGGCCCCTTCCGCGCCGATGCGAGCTCCTTCCCAGCCGATCTCTTTCGCCCGGTCATGGATTTCGCCGAGCTGCTGGTGATATTGCTTGAGGAGTTTGGTTTGGTCATCATCGGTCTTGACTAGCTCATCATCGATGTATAGTTCGTAATCTCTGGTGATCTCGACCCTGGAAGTTTCCCGTCGGCCACGGTGCTTAATCATCACCGAGCCGTGCTTCATATCGATACTGGTGCGGTCAGCGTGCCCATGTTGCCATGATATATGATCCCAATCACGATCACGATGGCGGCTGCGGCTACGATTCCTGCTTCCGGCGAAAGCGCTGCCGACCAGCAGAAGAGCCAGCCCGATTGTCAAAATGCGAGTTACAGATGATCCCATTATCATTCCTCCAGTGTCTCATTCTCTCTTTGATTTTACCTACGAGCAGCAGCCGGTCATGTTTCAAGCCATTGCTTGAAACCGCGTAGCGGCGGGGCTTGTCTCCGCCGACCTGAAATCTTGCAGGGCAGGTCTCTTTTCTCCCTGGGACCTGCCGGTGGCGGGTTCACGCCGTGGCGCGTAGTCTGCTGTCATGCCGGACCTTGATCCGGCATCCATCTTTTCTTCTAACTGACGTGCGTGGTGTACGTCCCCCTGCGCCACGTTGAAATGGGTTCGTTTTGCGGAAAAAACACTTTCCCAGCCCTCCACTTCCCGCGGGCGACAGACAACTCGACCTAAGATCAACGGGGACACAACCATGTCATGCCGAGCGCAGTCGAGGCATAAGCGCATTGAAATGGGTTTGAGTGTCGTGAATTCATGTTATTGTAACAGAATCTATGGTGATGACGAGACTGGCGTGCTATAGCTGTTGTTCGGACGATCAAAGTGTTCATGGCATTCGTCTTTTTACCTACCGGTGTGCAGATGTTGTTTGGTAAGGGTTGGTACGGTTTTTGTGGGAGGGACATCCCCGTGCACCACGAGCGTAGAGGTCTTATCGCGTAGCGGCGGGGCTTGTCTCCGCCGACCTGATATCTTGCAGGGCAGGTCTCTCTTCTCCCTGAGACCTGCCAACGATGTCGAAACCGCAGGGGTTTCGACCTACGATTGAAGAACTGGATTCCGGGTCAAAGCCCGGAATGACATGCTGCAGGACCGCAGGGAACCCTGACCTACAGACGCCGTCGCGCGGGGTCGCACGACAGCACCTGAAGAATCACGCGAAGCGCGTGATGTCGAAACCGCAGGGGTTTCGACCTACTGTTACTTGCAATGACGGCAAACTGGTGTCGGGCGGGGTCGCCGCGACACCACAGGCAATTGCGTCAGGTCTCCAAGAAAAGAGAGACCTGACCTACAAGAGAAGAACTGGATTCCGGGTCAAAGCCCGGAATGACACACTGCAGGCCCGCAGGGAACCCCGACCTACGGTTGAAGGCTCGTACACCAGGCACAAGAATCTTTTGAAACCCGGACGAACGTCCGGGCCACCCGCGGCACCATCGTGGCGCACGAGGACGTACACCACGCACGGAAACCAGGATGAACGTCCCGGGTCACCCTGCCGGAACTCACAACACCGCGTAGCGGGCGGCCTTGTGTCGCCCGATAGATGCTTGGCCGGAGACAAGCCCCGGCCCTGCGCTATGAAATCCCCTCTTTCCATTAATCGTTTTCCCTGTCAGATGGTCTAAGATTATGAGTGATTGAAGCACACGTTTTGGAAAGGTCCGCAAAGTATGAACGACAACCCATATAGAGAGGCGCGAATGGCTGGTCTGCAATCGACCGGGAACAGAACCCGCTCCCCTATCGGCTTGGCCCTGATCGGCATGGTGGCCGGCCTGGTCTTGACAACATCCTGCAAGAAAATCGAACTCAACAGCAGTTGGGCAACGGCGCCCATGCTCATCGACGGTCAAACTCCGGACTGGAAGGGTGTCACCAGCCACTTCCTCGAGGAGAGCGAAGCTTCGGTGGCTTTTGCCAATGATAGCTCGCGACTCAATATACTATTGCGAACTCGTGACCCCCGGCTGGCTTCGGTGATTCGCCGTAGCGGCTTGACCTTCTGGGTAAACGCTCAAGGCAACCAGGAGAGGGATTTCGTGATTCGGTATCGCGGTGGTCCCACACGCGAGGAAATGAGTTCCATGACCGGTAGAATGCAACACCGCGAATTCGACCGCGAGCCGGAATTCATGACACCCGACACGGGTGGGGCGAGTCTCACCTGTTTCGTGAGAGACAGGATTGTCGAGATGGAGATTCCACTTGACGGGTCCACCGGTCCGGCCGCCGCTTACAGTTTGGACGAAGGCTTTTTCACCTACGAATTCAGCCTGCCCTTGCACGAAAGTGCGATGCGATCCTACGGACTGGCCGCCGTGCCGGGACAAACAATCAGAATCGGCGCTGCCTGGGGAGGCGAAGGACGGGGTCTGAACCCGGACCTGCCAGGCCCAGCCGGTCTCAAACGGAGTCCACCGACCGGCGGTGGATTTGGCGGGCGCGGCGGCCGAGGTGGCGGCCGGCGTGGCGACTCTCAACAGAAACGGCCTCAACCTATGACCTCACAGGATATTCAAATGCGCCTTAAACTGGCTGAATCGAGGGGAACATGAAAGATGTGTGCGTCTCACATTGCCTTGTTGATAGGTCCAGCTTACGTTGTGTCGGGTCCTGAACCCCGCGATAGCGGGGGTTGTGACCCGGCGCTTGACCCTATGTTGGACAGCGGCGGCGGGTCACACGGATTCGCTTGCGTCCGCCGCGGCGGACAGGACCCACCTCAACAGGCTACCGGTTGTGGCATGAAGGATGTGTGTGAGTGAGCTATATAACCCACCGAGCTAACGAGAGTTAAAACTTTGATTTGGAAGACCAAAACTGCAGATTCCACTATGCACGAAATGATGTTCGCCGACTCAAATGGTCGGCCCGGATTCAAACAACTCAGAAAGTGACGGCATGGACAAGTTTGTAATCAACGGCGCCAAACGCCTCAAAGGGGAACTCAAAGTCGAAGGATCCAAAAACGCAGCTTTGCCCATTATCGTGGGATCACTCTTGATCGAAAAGGGAGAGTCCGTAATCCGCAACGTACCCCCGCTGAGAGATATCGGGTCGGTCATAACAGTGATGGAATACCTCGGGGCGAAGATCAGTTACAATGCCAAAGCTCATGTGATGACCATCAACGCAGAAAACTGCGATCAAAACACAGCGCCATACGAACTGATGCGTCAAATGCGAGCATCTTTTTTGGTGTTGGGTCCCTTACTGGCCAGACTGGGCGAAGCACGCGTGTCGCTGCCGGGTGGCTGCGTGTTAGGTGCGCGCCCGGTCGATTTTCACATCAAAGCGTTCAAAAAGATGGGCGCCCGCGTTACCGAAAAAGGCGGTTACATCACGGCCAAAGGCAAGCCGCTGGCCGGTGGCTCGATCTACTTCGATAGGCCGTCGCACACCGGTACCGAAAACGTCATGTTCGCGGCCATGTTCGCCAAAGACAGGACCACCATCGCCAACGCCGCTTGTGACCCGGAGATTGTTGATGTGGCCCGGTTCTTGAACAAAGCCGGGGCCAAAATAAGAGGCGCCGGGACGCCTACAATTGTAATTGAACCGGTGCGTCGCCTCAAAGCAGTCGACCACAAGGTCTCCGGCGACCGGCTGGTGGCCGGCACATACATGATCGCAGCAGCCATCACCGGCGGCCGGGTGAAAGTTGCCGGTATCGATTCCGATCATCTCACTATGGTCACTCACAAACTATTGGAAATGGGGTGCAAAATCGAAACCGGACGCAATTTCCTGAAAGTGGCCGGTCCCCGAAAACTCAAACCGGTCTCGGTCACTACCTTTCCCTACCCCGGTTTTCCAACCGATTTACAGGCGGCCTTGATGGCGGCAACTTGCGTGGCCGACGGTACCTCGCAGGTCAGGGAGACGGTATTTCCCGATCGGTTCACGCACACCATGGAGATGCGCAGGCTCGGCGCGGAAATCACGGTATCCGGCGATGAAGCCATTATCCACGGCGTACCCGGCCTGACCGGAGCAGAGGTAATGGCTTCAGATATCAGAGCCGGAGCAGGCATCGTACTGGCCGCCCTGGCCGCAAAAGGCAAGTCCGAAGTGCTCAGAGTGTATCATGTTGACCGCGGTTACTTTGCCATAGAGGAAAAGCTTTCGGCTATTGGCGCCGATATTAAGAGAATGAGTTAGTTTGAAGGGCCGGTGCGTACTCAGTCCTGATGGTTTTGCCGTCACAGTATTGAACCGAAAGGCCTTCTTACTCGTTATAATAGTGTGATGACTGAGGAGCTCGGCCAATAGCCACGGGTGACATAATGAAAAGATACAGAATAGCAGCGTTGTTTATCATCGGCCTGGCCTATGTTGGGGTCAATGCCCAGGAGACTTATTTCGGCAAAAACAAAGTCAGGTACAAGGACTTCGAGTGGAGCTACATTCAAACGCGCCATTTTGATATCCACTTCTATGAAGAAGCCTACCCGACGGCCAAGTTTGCCGCAACCGTGCTTGAGTCATCATACGTTGAGGTCAGCAAGGAGCTTAACTACAAGATTCAGCGCCGGGTACCGGTCTTTCTCTACAACTCACACAACGATTTCCAGCAAACCAATATCCTGCCATCGCTCATCGGCGAGGGAACGGGCGGCTTTACGGAGGTCTTCAAGAACCGCGTGGTGACACCGTTCAACGGTTCATACGAAGATTTTCGTCATGTTCTGCATCATGAACTGACGCACGCCATGACATTCGACCTGCTTTACGGCAACGCCTTCTCAGCCCTGGTGTCACGCCGTCGCCTCTTCCAAATGCCGTTGTGGCTGGCCGAAGGATTTGCCGAGTATTCCTCACGCCACGGCTGGGATGCCGCTTCTGACATGTGGGTGCGCGATGCCACCATCAACGGCTACCTTTTGCCGCCCATGTATCTCAATGGCTACAATGCCTACCGCGAAGGTCAGGCCCTGGTGAAGTACATCGCCGACAAGTACGGCGAGAAAAAACTGGCCGATATTTTCCGCAAAGGAAAAATCTACCTATCCATTAACAAAGCCCTCAAAAAGTCAATCGGTATAGATCAGGAAAAACTCTGGGAGGAGTTCTCGCGAGAGATGAAACGGCGCTATTGGCCCGAGATAGCCTTGCGCCAGGAAGCCGAGGAGATCGGTACCAAATTGACCAAGGCGCGCAAGGACGGTTCTTATTTCAACGAAAAACCGGTCTTCTCCCCGGAGGGGGATAAGATCGCCATGTTCACCGACGGTTCAGACTTTACCGAGATCGTCCTGATCTCGGCCGATGACGGCAAGATTCTTGATCGGTTGGTCAAGAGTTCCCGCAACGGCGATCTGGAGTCGCTGCATGCATACGTCTCCGGTATTTCGTTTTCGCCGGACGGTACCAAACTGGTGTTCGTTGCCAAGTCGCATGGCAAAGAGTCTCTGTTCTTTTATGATCTGCTCAGAAACCGGGTCTACAAGAAAAAACGGTTCGACTTTTACAACCTCCTTTCGCCGGCCTGGTCACCCGATGGTGAGAAAATCGCCTTCTCAGCCCTCAAGGAGAATGAGCGCGACATATTCGTGTATTACCCTCAGACCGATCAACTCGACAGACTGATGAATGACCGCTATGACGACGTCGATCCGAGTTGGTACCCCGAATCGGACAGGATTCTCTTTACGTCCGATCGACCTCACCCGCAAAGCGAGGTCGTCACCGGTGAGGAACATGAATACGTAACAGCCGGTGCTTTTATGCCGGGTGATTTTGTCTATGGATGGTACAATCTCAATGAGATCGATCTATCCAACCGAGAGGTCACGGCCGTTGATGTCGGTGCGGGTCCCAACACGGTTCCCACGGTATCACCTGACGGCAGCAAGATTGCGTTTATTTCGGGCCGCAGTGGGATAGACAATATCTATGTCGCATACACCGATTCCGACCGCGTCTATCCAGTCACCAACATCCTTTCGGGGATCGATTACGTCTCATGGTCGCCCGATGGTAAGAAACTGGCCTTTGAAGCATTCAACCAGGGCGCCTTTGACGTTTTCATTCTGGACGAAATAGTCCCGGTCGGCGACAACGGCACACTGACGCCGACAGCCTTTGCACAGGGTGACAATAGTCTGTTCACTTTCGACCAATCGGAAGAATCGGTCGATTCCGCGTTGGCGGACGTTGAAGACGAGCCGGGCGAACAACCCATGCTGGCTTCTCTGGACCCGGACGAAAACCTCTCGGATGATCAAGCCGCCGCCTCAGGCGACCAGCAACCGTTCGATTCCACCATGGCAACTCCCGTAAGTACGGAAGCCGACAGTTCGCAGACCGCCGACGGCAAGGAGGACGATGAAGTCATCACCGAATCCGGTATCTACGACGAGGAATACGTTCATGTCTCAGACGGCCGGTCCGGTGATCCGCTTGATCCGTTTATGTTTGATGTTGAGGGTGATAGCTCAGATGTTCGCAAGACCGTGGTGGTGGAGGAACCACCTTCTTTCGATTCAATCGCACCGCCTTCATCATCGGGCGACTATAACATCCAGCAGTACAAAGTTAAATTCACGCCCGACTATGTCGGTGGCGGATTCGGGTACGATACGTTCTTCGGCTTGCGTGGCCAGACAGTGTTTCTGTTTTCAGATTATCTGGGTAATCACCAGATTCTGGTTGCCACCGACCTGGTCAACACTATCGATCAGTCAAACGTGCTCGGCTACTATGTGAACAGCAAGAGGCGCATCAATTATGGCGTGGGTCTGTTTCACAGTAAGAATTTCTATCTGGACCCGGCGGATAATCTTTTCTCCGACCGCTTCTATGGCTTCCAGGTGTTCACCAGTCGGCCTTTTTCGATCTTCGATCGACTGGAATTGACAGCCTCGCAGTTTTTCATCGACCGAGAGCATCACGAGGCTGACGATACTCTATCCAATCGCAGCAGCAAGGTTACAACGGCCGAGTTCTCCTATGTCACCGACAACATAATCTGGGGTCTGACCGGTCCCTTGAACGGACGTCGCGCCAAGGTCACTATCGGCAGCGGCCTCAACCTCTTCGATTCGCGAGATGTCGAGTTCTACTCGGCGGAGTTCGATTTTCGCCAGTATTGGCATTTCGGCGGCCTCTATTCCCTGGCCTTCCGGGCTTCCGGTGGCGCCTCAAACGGCCGCACCCCCAAGTTGTACTTTCTGGGAGGAACTACCAACTGGATCGGCAACACTACTCTTGATGCCAAAGTCTACGAAGTGGAAAACCTGTACTTTGCGGATGTCGTTACGCCATTGCGAGGCATTGACTATTATAGTCTTGCCGGTGACCGCTATGGCCTGATAAACATCGAATTCAGATATCCCATGATCGATTACTTTGCCATGCGCTTTCCGCTGGCTCTCACCATCAGTCGGGTCGGCGGCGCCATCTTCCTGGACATGGGGTCCGCATGGGAAGGCAGTAACTTCAAGGCGGGAACAACTCATGGCGGCCTCCCTGCCGACAGCACCTTGGGGGGCAGGGGGAGCGAGAAGCGCCTGCTTGACCTCAAGACAGGTTTCGGCTTCGGGATGCGTGCCAACCTGGGTTTCATACTGCTGCGTTACGATATTGCCTGGTCAACGGATTTCTACTCCGTGTCGGACAAACCGACCTTTTACTTCTCGATGGGTGCCGATTTCTGATCTGACGGATGCTGCCTGAGAGCGACGAACGTCTGCGTCCGCACATGATCCACATACAGTAAGTTCCGGCATTTCCTGCGTTCGCCGAAGGAGAGACTGTGCACGCCCATCGCGCGCAACGCGAAACACAGGCTTGCCTGCGTCAGCACGTTCACCACACACCGCCGATCGGGTAATACTGTTATAGGCCGGTATCCAGTCTTCGAATACAGAACTGGATGCCGGATCGAATCCGGCATGACGAACAAAACCACTTTCTGCTTCTCAAAGAAAAACGCGACTCCGATATGGAGCCGCGTTTTTCGGAAGCTGACGCAACCTATTACCGTTTATGCACGGAGCACATTTTGGCTTTGCCGTTAGTGAAGCGTTTGCACTTCTTGCCGGCTTTGGTCTTGCCTGCACAGCGGACCTTCTTGGTCGCTGCCTTCTTCTTCTTCGGAGCCGCCTTCTTCTTAGCTACCTTCCTCTTCGGAGCGGCTTTCTTCTTTGCCACTTTCCGCTTCGGTGCAGCTTTCTTTTTGGCGGGCTTTCTCTTTGGCGCAGCCTTCTTTTTGGTTGCTTTCTTAGCTTTGCGCATAGAAACTCCTCCAAGGTTTGGGTTTCGTTATACACAAAAGTTTTTTTTTGAATATATGTCAAGGAAAAAAGTTGCATGTCGTGCATCTTTTATTACGCATCATGCACGAGTCGTTCACGGTGCATGCATGATTGCACGCAGCTTCTGTTGACAAGGTACCAGTACGATCCGGCCGGGCTCGGCCAAAGATGCATCCCATCTAACCTATCATCTCATGGTGCAACACACTATTCGGATGGCTTATGTGAGTTGTTATGGGCGACGACGTTTCTTTCGCGATGACGATTCAGTCTTGGTGGTTCGCCGGGTTTTCTCCGCTTTAGCTGTGTCGTTGTTTGAAACACGTCCGAAGTTCTGCAGAGCAAGGGCCATGTCGTACAGCTTCTCGTCAACGGTTGCCATGACGGATCCTTTTGTGAACCTCCCGCTGGCCAGACGGCGACCGGCCGCCGTATCGGTGAGAATCTCGATCCCCTGCGCAATGGTCTTAATGGGATAGATGTGGAACTTCCCTTTGGCAACGGCCGCCAGTACGTCGGAACGAAGCAGCAGGTCGCTTGCGTTCTGATGAGGTATTACGCAACCCTGCGTTCCGGTGAGCCCGCGGCTTGAGCACACATCGTAGAATCCTTCCACCTTTTCGTTTATGCCGCCGATCGGTTGAATCTCCCCTTTCTGGTTCACCGAACCGGTGACGGCCAGGTCCTGACGGATAGGGATGCCGGACAATGACGACAGAATAGCGTAAATCTCAGTCGACGATGCCGAGTCGCCGTCGACCCCGGAGTATGATTGTTCGAACGAAATTGAGGCCGACATTACCAGCGGCTTGTCCTGAGCAAAGGTCTCCCTGAGATAGCCACCCAGAACCAGCACACCTTTGTTGTGAATAGGTCCCGACAAGTCCGCCTCGCGTTCTATGTTGATCACACCGGATTTGCCCATTGAAGTGCTCACCGTGATGCGAGTTGGGCGCCCGAAAGCGTAATCTCCGATGTTGTAGACCGAAAGTCCGTTGATCTGTCCCACAACTTTACCGGTGGTGGAAACCATCAGGGAATTGGTGTCTATCATTTCCTGGATTTTGTCTTCGACCAGATTAACGCGCGTGCGGCGTTCCTTGACGGCATTCTCGACATCATCGCGTGAAGCTTTGGACGCCTTACGCTGACTGGCCAGGAACGACGCTTCCCGAACGATGTCTGAGATTGTTGCGAAACGGGTTGTCAGTTTATCTCGTCGACCGGCGACACGGCGTCCATACTCGGCCACCGCCTGCATCCCCGAGATGTCGAACGGCATCAGTTGCTCATTCTCGACCAATCTTCTGGTGAATCGGTAGTACTCGTGGGTGTTTCGCTTGTTGAACGGCATGACGCTGTCGAATTCGGCCTTGATCTTGAAGACTTTCTTGAAGTCATCATCGGCCCGCCACAACAGATGGTATATATTCGGTTCGCCGATCAACACTACCTTGACATCGAGCGGTATCGGCTCCGGTTTGATTCCCGATCCGGCCATGTTAAAAAACGGGTCATATCCGGTGATCTCGATGTTGTTATTGCGAATGGCTCGTTTCAGATGAACCCACACACCCGGCTCGGTGAGTACATCCATGGCGTTCATCACCAGGAAGCCGCCTGATGCCTGCAAAATCGAACCTGAGAAAATCCTCGTAAAGTCGGTGCGCCAGTACCCGAACCGATCAACTACGCGCTCAAGTGAGCCAAACAGGTTTTTATAAGACGGCGACATCTCAATGACAATCGGCACCGTTTCGGCCTCCGAGTTGTCCAGCACGACATTGATCGAGAACTCTTCAAACGGTTCACGTTTGCGATACGGCGGCGCTTCTTCTTCACCACGGCGAGGTCGCGCCTCACGGAAACGATCCAGATCGGACAACAGCGCCTCCTGCACCTCATCCAGGTAAGCGACTACCTTATCAGAAGGGAAACGCTTCTTGAGCAAGTTGACTTTGTCGGTCACCAACGGTGAAATGGCTCCGGAGTCCAGCTTCTCCAGCGCCACCTCCAACTTGTTGGTCAGTTTCTTGGATTCTGTCGAGGTTACGTCGAACTCTCGGCGTAACCGATCCCACAGCCTGCGTAGTTCATCAAGCCGCGGCAGGGGGAATTTTCCCTCACGCGAAAGCTGTTCCAGTTTATCCAGTGAGGAAGGTTCATCATCTATCAACGGCTGAATCTCGTTACGGACGCCGATACCGGATTGGACCTGTACCATCACGAATCCGGCCTGAGTCAGTTTATCCTCGAAACCACGGATCAAGTCCTTTTGCCGGTTTTCGAACTCACGAGTAATCCGCGAGTGCTTGTCTTTGTAGTCATCGGCAAGGAATATCTGCGGCACCGCCTTGCGCACCGAGCTGATCAGGTACGACATATCTTTCTTGAATCGTCGACCGTCACCGGCATTCATTATCAAGACCCGAGGACAATCTTCATTCTTGAAATTGTTGGCGTAGCATACATCCTGAAGGCCCGGTCGATCATGATCAAGTTGTTCCAAGAGACGTTTGATCGTCGTCGTTCGGCCGGTGCCGGTCAGGCCGGTGACAAAGATGTTATAACCTTCACTTTTTACATTCAGGCCGGTCCGTATGGCGTCAACGGCCCGTTGCTGGCCGATAATACCACAGCAGGGGTCGACATCATCGGAAGTCTTGACGCCGGTCGGCTTCCAACTGATCCTGTAATCCAGATCTTTGGTTTTTAGTTCGCGTATTGTCTTCGCTTTTGTCTTAGTCGCTTTGGGCATATAACCTCCGTTACCGCGTTTCTACAAAGGTACAATAAACAGCACTACGGCCTCTGAGAGTACAAAAAAAAGCTCACTCCGCGTCATCGGAAAGCGAGTTGTCACCAATGTATACGTCAAATACCGGCACGTAGCATCCTGAAAGCAAAGAACGGCGCCGTCATTTTCATTATTAATGTGAAGGATCGATGGTACGCCGGACTTAGGTGTGCGGCAGACATCCTCGTCTGCCCCCTGACATCGTGGCGCACGAGGACGTACACCACGCACGGAAATGGTTCATCACTGCGCGCGCGAAGCGCGAGAAACAGGCTTGCCTGTGTCACCCACGGCTTGACCGTGTCACCCCGAGCGGAGTCGAGGGGTGCTCCAGCTTATCGCGTAGCGGCAGGGCTTGTCTTCCCCCGGTCACCGCTTATCGCGTAGTGGCGGGGCTTGCCTCCGCCGACCACTGTCTTTGGTAGGGCGGGTCCGGCTTCGCCTGCGCGCCGCGGCGTGAACCCGCCAAATGTGTCACCCACGGCTTGACCGTGTCACCCCGAGCGGAGTCGAGGGGCGCTCCCGTTTGAGCGACGCGGCAATCTCATCCCTCGTCATTCCGGGCTTTGACCCGGAATCCAGGCGATAAATCGCTTTCTTGCGCTACGCGCATCTTTGTACCCCTGCCAATCCCGCGAAATCAGGAATCCCGTCTTGCGTGAAAAGGCTGGATTCTGGCCTGCACCAGAATGACACACTTGGCTCAGTCTGGATTCCCTAAACTCACAAACGAAGTGCAACACCTGTATAGGCAGTTGTTAGAGTGGTGTTGGGCGACCTCGCCCGACACAATTCTCGACCTAAAAAGCGGTTTATCACAGCGTGGTTTATCACAACGTGATTCATCACAACGTGATTTATCACAACGTGATTTATCACAACGTGATTTATCACCGCGAAGGGTAAAATACCCATTTATGAGTGTTTTTCAGGTGGCCAAGGCCAAACCTGCCATAATGGCTGTCGGCCTGCCATGTCGCCGCTCGAAATAATCTCAAAAAAGTGAAATTAGCGCGAGATTTGTGACAATTATCAAATCGTTGAGCGGCCACAACTTGCGATAGCGCCAACCGTAACTTGTTGTGGTGTAACGAGGTTATCTTACTTGACTTGGCCTGTAAAGCTGATATATTGCTTCGTTGCTTTTTTAGCTTTGCGCATGTTGGCGGTATCGTCTAGTGGTTAGGACGGGTGGTTCTCAGCCACCAAGCCGGGGTTCGATTCCCCGTACCGCTAAAAGCCAGCATGGTCGCGCTAAGCGAACCAGGTGGCAGGACTGAGGTGGTTGGTCCTGCCACCGCTTTTTTTGTTTGGAGTTCCACTTGCATCAGCTGGGGTCGCTCAGTGTGGTATCCGTCCATCACTAAAGATGAACTCACCTTGTCCACACAATGCGTCTGTATTTGTGATCTCTTGCGGTTCTCAGAGATTCCATCCAATCGGGTTCGTCTCCAATTGAAGAGTAACTACCGACTAAACGGATTTCCTCCCCGTTTGACAGAAAGTAGTAGAACTTCTGATTCTCTGGGAGTCCATGGGGTGGAATCGATCCTACGTGAAAGTAGTACTTCAGAGAAATTGGATTTTGTTCAACATAGATGTCATTGCCGGCTTGACGCACGTTGATGGACTCCATACTTGTGATGCCCGGAAGCTGTGAAAAGGCGTCCATCAGCCGAGCTGGGTGGAAATGGCCGTGCCTGGTTCCCTTGCGGACAAAAATCCATCCGGTTGTTGCTGAACTGCTAAAACCACCGAAGTGCTCTGATATACACCTGAAAGGCCAATAGGCGGGACTGTTTCTGGAACTTAGCATTGTAATATCGGCTGGCGCCAACTTGAATCCAGATCCGTACCATGGCCATCGGTACTCTACACTGTCAATTGATGCCAGCGAGTCGGGCCAGTTCTCTCTGATCCATTGCAGATCAGCGGCGATCCGGTCATGCAGGTCCTTTGGAGCTATGAGGCTACCAGATAAGAGCAGCGCAGCACCTCTGGCCTCTTCACTCCCTTCGTAAATCTCGAATTCCGGAAAATCCAAACTTATTGTATCGCAAGCATACACCGGCGGGGTAGTGTCCGCAATCCACGTCCGAAACACTCCATACTGTTCTCCTGCAGCCACCAGAAACTCATGCCAGTAATCGTGTGTAGACGTGTCATTATGGTGGTCTTCACCCAGATAGACCGCTGAGTCACCTTCGATTCGGAAACCGAGTCTGGCCGGACTACACGAGTTCGAAACAAAAAAGTACCTTGCGTCATTGTCTTCGTGAATCAGGATGTGGATGCTGGGATACAGGTCCAGGTGCGCGTGGCCGTTGGGCTGAATCCACCGTACATCCGGAATGGAATCCAGACCGTAAGTATCTACCAAGAGATTTGAGTTAAGAAGGGCCGAATCAGCGGTGTTGAAGTGCGCCAAGAACCAGCCCCCGGAGTATGGGCTGTCATATACTGAATCTACCTCAATCGTAATACCGTTCCATTCGTAGGACCTCATCTCCACGGGATGATCGATTCCCATTATCAGCATGCTTGGCTTCCATGGGAGATGAAACCGTGTGTTGACACAAGGTATCGAATCACCGAATCGCGATCTAAGCAATTCGAAATCCTTGGTTAGCGAATCATACAAGCCCTGTCGTGCAAGCAATTCACCACCGAGCCACAGGGCTGCTTCGTGAGCTTCACTGTTTGCAGCACCAGACGTAATGTATGCAACAGGCTTCTCCGTCGTTATCAATGTCACATCCCCCGAACACCCTGTATACCAAGACAAACACACACCCACTAATGACACTGATAGTAAAGTACGTTTCACCACAACCTCTTAACTTGCGGCCTCCAACCAAACTGACTGTCAAAGATGCAATTCCTGCTATCCACAAGTAAGGACGGCGATAGCCTTGGAATGTGCAAGGCTATTTATCGCACCCTTCCCCCTAGACCAGTGCTTGGTGCGTGTAGATATTACCGAATTTGGTTCTAGCGCAATCAGCCAGCGGCCAGAACAAACTCTTCGCCTCCCCCCCATACCCCCAAAAATAAACACCAACAGAACGCAAACTGGATACGTTTGGCCTACGATAGATACTGTTTCTTTTGTGAGCCGGGCAGTAACGATTCAGGCAGTACACATCATGCCGCGCCGGCCAACAGTTTGACAGAGCTACGACAAACAAAACGTCAGGGATATTAAATGAGAAGAAACTTAATTGCTTTGGCCGCAGCGCTTGTACTATTGCCCCTGGCCGGTGCGATTGACAGCGTTGTGGCGGACACGAATAACGAAGAGATCAACTGGCAGGTAACGCCCGGCGGCGGCACGGTAAGCAGTTCGGCCGATTACTTCCTTCGCGGCACAGCCGGTCAAACCGCGGCCGGAAACATCTCCGGCGAAGGCATCAGCTTGAGACAGGGATACTGGCAGGATTTCGAGACGGCCAGTTGCTGTATTGGCGCCATTCGCGGCAATGTGGATTATGATCCGGGAGATAATATCGACATCTCGGATGTAATCTACATGGTGGACTTCATGTTCACCGGTGGACCCACGCCGATCTGTTTCGAAGAAGCCGACACCGATGGCGACTTCGTGACCGAACTCAATGTCGCCGACCTGGTCTATCTGGTCGACTTTATCTTTCTGGGTGGACCGGCACCGCCGCCGTGTCCATAGAGTGTGCAGTAAGTAGTCGCATAAACGCGGCCTTTCTTTTGACGTAAATATGGAGTATATTGAGCCAAAATATCCGTATCTGGACCCGCAAACAACGCGATACAATTGTGCTCATAGAATAGAGTCTTGTCAAACATATTGGAGACATTCAAATGCGTTTCACTAAAGCCATACTATTAACAATCGTGACAATCTTCGCCCTCGGCAGCACCATTCAGGCCGAGGCTCCGAAACTATTGAGCTATCAGGGTCGGTTGGAAGACGGCGCCGGTGCCTCGGTTGCCGATGGAACTTACGAAATCGCCTTCGAGATATACCCGATTGCCACCGGCGGCGCTGCCGTGTGGAGTGAAACGCAATCGAGCGTCTATGTAGCCGATGGTTTCTTCAACGTCCTGCTCGGCTCGGTTGAACCGCTGGTAGACAGCGTCTTCAAAGGTGAAGAGCGTTACCTTGAGATCACTGTCGGCACGCAGGTGCTGTCACCTCGGACCCAGCTTGCCTCGGTCGCCTATGCTCACCGAATTTCCACGGTCGATGGCGCCAAGAGCGGCAGCCTGACCGGTGAGTTGACGATATACTCCGACGAGACGATTGCCTTTGGTCCTCCTTCGCCGGCTGGTCCGAACGCCACGCCCAATTATATCAAACTCTCGTTCGACGACGGCGCATCGATGGCCATTTACGAGCCGGCTGACTCCAAAAACGGCGACTTTACCTCTACCAAAAAAGTCGAGATGCGAGCCGGCGGCGTAACACTGTTTGGGCTTAACGAACTGGATACCACATTGCAGGTGCTACCCAACGGCGACATTGTCGGTGTCGGTCAGATTACGATGGGCGAGAACAGTTCATCGGGCGAAGAGACCACCGTGTTGGGGTTTGAGAACACAGCCGACGGCGATTCATCCACGATTGGCGGTGGCTCGGCCAACGTCACCACCGGCACCAGTTCGGTTATCGCCGGTGGCTACAACAACTCAGTCAGCGGCGAAGGCGGCACCATCTCCGGCGGCAGCACCAACGATGTCAGCGGCGCCTACTCGGTAATCCCGGGTGGTCAGTTCAACGAGGCAGCCGGTGACTACTCTTTCGCTGCCGGATACCGTGCCAAAGCGCTGCACAATGGGTCCTTTGTCTGGGCCGACTGGACCGAGGAAGATTTCTTCACGACCGCCGACGATCAGTTTATCATCAGAGCCGGCGGCGGTGTGGGCATCGGAACCTCCTCGCCGTTGGGTCTGCTCGAAGTGGCCGGGGCCACCGGGGACGGCTCGGTCAATCTACCGGAGTCGTCTATTGCATCGCCTGAGATTCTCGACGAACCCGGTCTGGCCTCGTCACGATACGCCGATGAAGTTGTTCTCGCCCAATATAAAGCCAATACTGACGGCATAGTGACGATCTCAATCAGCACACCGTCATCCGGCTACATCATTATTCGCGGCGGCACCACGCTGAAGACTTCGGGGACGGCCGGACCCAATCGCGCCTACCTTCAGATATCGGAAAGTCCGGGCGGGACATTGGACCTGCCGTATTCGGCGCTGGCCGGCGCGGGACACTATGATGGACCCAACAAGGTCGCATACAGGTCCATGACGGTGGAGCGGGTATTCTTCAAACCGGCCGGAACATACGATTTCGAGCTTGAAGGTCTCGCCCATCCTGACAACGATCTCGACGCGATTACGTCTATGGCCAACTCATACCTGACCGCGTCGTACCTGCCGACTTCGTATGGTTCGGTTAATGCCATCGTATCCAATGAGGATCTGAACGAATTCGACATGGCTTCACCGGTGCAAAGTGAAGGCTCGACTGCGCACTATCAAGTTGACTTGCGCGAACTGGAACTTCGTGCGGCCAAAGCGCGCGCTGATGCTATAGAAGCTGAAAGGATGTTGCTGGAGGCTCAGTTGAAGTCTTCTGGTGGGTCGACAATGGCCAAGGGTGGTGAATAGAGGCTCAACCCCGTCTGTTTCGCAGGGTCTCGACTTTGCCGAAGGCTGAGTTGAGACCCTGTGAATTCCCCAGATTAATGTAATATATAGTGGTGGTCGAGTCTTCTGACTCGGCCACAAGACCCACGGGATCTGAAGATCACGCGGGCACAGGCGTGCGCCGCCTATACGTGCGCGGCGTATGTCCTCATGCGCCGCATAAATGTCGCCCCTCGACTCCGCTCGGGGTGACAGGGTGGGCGCGCGGAGCGCGAAGGACCCATTTATGGGTGTCATTCCCGCGAAAGCGGGAATCCACTCCGTCGAAAGATGGACCCCCGCCTTCGCGGGGGTGACAGAGATAAGATTGGCGCTTATGATGTAAAGCGTGCAATCAAACTTGATATCTGTTTGACTTGCGGCTGGATCTCACGCTGGCGGGCCGAGGTAAGAGCTGCTTCGAGGGTTTTGAGTCCTTCCGCCTGATCCGCCTCAGGACCACGACAGAGCGACTCGCCCAGCAATACTTCAACGTGCAACTTCAACTCGAAATCGGCGCTTTCCTGCACCTTGCGTCGCACCGTCTGAAGCTGCCGAATTCCGGAATGGTACAACCCATCCCTGACCGACAGAGCAGCCAGATAAGATGCCACCAGGTCCCTACCCGACTTGTCACCGATCTCGCGCGAGATACTCTGGGCCTGCTTGACATGACTGGCACATGACTTATTGTCTTCGACATGGTAGTAAATCTCTGCGATGTCCAGATGCAAATGGGCCATGTTCCGGCTCATGTTGCCTTCAGTCGCGATGTCCAAAGCGGCTTCGTAATGTTCGATAGCTTTGTCTGAGTCTTCCATCACGAAATACACCGCGCCGAGGCGATGATGGGCGGCGCAGCTGGTCAGCGGATGTTGAATCTCCTCGGCCATGCTCAGGGCGCGTTGGGCGGTCTTGAGTCCGTTTTCGTTGTCGCCAAGAGTAAGCGTGAGCTGGCTGATGTTGCAAAGGGTGAGAGCAAGATTGCTCTGATCGCCCAGCGCCTCGAAAGTCTCGGCGGCCAGTTGGAACAGCCTGAGCCCCTCGTGGTACATACCGCGCTGAAGCTGGATCAGCCCGGTATTGAGGTTTTGTCTGGCCTCGCCGGCCGTGTCGCCCAGACGTTGGTTGATGTCCAACGCTTCATTATAGTACTTGAGGGCCATCTCGATCTCGGCCTGAAAGTAATAGACATTGCCGATATTCGACAGACAAGCAGCCTGCAGTGAGAGATTCCCCTGCTTGCGAGCTACTTCAAGCGCTTCGTCGTAGAGATCCAGTGCCCGGTCGTACTCACCCTGACGCGAGTAGGCAACGCCCATGTTTTTGAGCGCCTCGGCGGTTTTCTCTTCATCATCAAGTTCGCGACTGATCTCCAGCACCCGATCAAACAGTAGCAACAACTCGTCGTATTTTGCCTGCGGTTGCAGGACCGATATCAAAGTACCGAGTATCTCAGCTTCACCAGCCAGATCACCGCTCTCACGTCGGATTTGCAGAGCTTGCTCACCCACTGCCCAGGCTTCTTCCCAACTGGAGCGACCGATATGAAGTTGCGCCAAAAGATGCAAAAGGTTGGCTTTTTCAGCCGCCTGGTCCTTTCCCTGAGCCTGCTCCAGAGCGGATTTCAATTCGGTCTCCGCTTCTGTGAAGTCTGCTTGATGTATCAACACCTCGGCTATTCCGGCCCGGGCGGCCAGCAAAGTCGGTTCCTTCTCAAGAGCCTGACGGTACAACTTCTGAGCCGCTATAATGTCTGAGGTATCCTTCTTGTGGTCGAATGTGTATTTGCCTTTGAGGTAGCTCTCATAGGCGTGCGCATCTTCAGCTTCGGGGACTCCGATTTGCGCATCGTGGATCACCGTAGTCCTGACCTGGAGGGCTTTACTAATACCCTCGGCCAGGGCTCGCTTTATCTGCGGTAGATTCCCGGCCTGCTCCTCCCACCGTTCGGCCCAGAGGGCATCACCGGTGGAAATCTCTATCAACTGCACGGACACTCTGACCGCCGTTTCGGTTCGTTGAATGGAACCATCAAGCACCATACCGACTTTCAACCTGGCCGCGATTTCTTCCAGATCGTCGTCGGAGTCCTTGTATTTGAGCACCGACCGCATCGGCGTAATACGCATTGAGCCGATACGCGAGAGGTCTACAATCAGATCTTCGGTAATACCATAGGCCAGGAACTCATCGTCGGCCGGTCCCAGATTCTTCAGTGGCAGAACAGCCAGACCACGCGACGTCTGCTGCTGCGGAGGCGGTTGAATTGAGGTGATCTGAGTGGGTGCGGAAAAACCGGCCACTTCACGAAGGGCAATGGCAAAGTCGTTGATGCTCGGGTAGCGATCGGTGGTGGCCTTCTGCAGGCACCGTTTGATGATGTTATCCAGCGACGACGGAAGACCCGGCATTATCGTCGAAGGCGGCGCCGGATCTTCGTGGACTATCGAGTGGATGGTGGCCGGCATGTTGTCTTTTTTGAAGGGCAGTTTGCCCGTCACCATCTCATAGAAGACAATCCCGACTGAAAAAATATCGCTGCGAGAGTCAACATCAATGCCCTGCCCCTGCTCCGGTGACATGTACTGCACCGTTCCGACCGCCTGACCCACCTGAGTGAGTTGATTGTCGCCCGGCTCCTTGGCCAATCCGAAATCGAGGATGCGCACTCGTTGTGAATTGTCGATCAGGATATTGGCAGGCTTGATATCACGGTGAACCAACCCGGCAGCATGGGCGGCGGCCAGGCCGTCGCAGATTTGAGTGCAGATAGCCACCGCCTGATCCACCGGCATCGGCCCCTGATCCATGACCTCCCTCAACTCCTTCCCCTCGACCGCCTCCATGGCTATAAATACCCGATTGTCCTGATCGGCGACATCGTAGATTGTCACGACATTGGGATGATTCAGCCGCGCCGCGGTCTGGGCCTCACGCATGAAACGCCTTCGAAAACTCTCGTCGGCGGCAAAATCGGGCGAAAGGAACTTTAAGGCCACGTCCCGCTGCAACTTAGTGTCGGTGGCCAGGAAAACCTCCCCCATGCCGCCTACGCCCAGTTTCCTGGTCAGTTTGTACTGTGAAATGACAGCGCCCGGCGCCAGTATTGTCACCGACTGGGTACGATCATCGCCTGCCTCATTGGACATCGAACGGACACCTCCGCCTTTTCATCTTCTGTCTCGGCCTTAACACAACCGCAAGTAAAGATAGTATTGGTCTATCTTCACCACAATAAACAATTTGCCGGTTCGATTGTGCCCGGAATGTTGCAAGTTATAGACATGAGGAAACTATTGTCAACCCCGGTCCGGGTAGTCCGTTTGTTTGTGACGGCAAGTTCCTCTGGTTCCTGCGTTCGCCGTAGGCGAGCGTGTGAACCGGAGGATTCCAAGGCTGCTCATACCCAATACCTTAGTGAGAGTCGCAGGGTCACAACCACGTCTGGTGCGTGGTCAGGACCCTGCGAAACCACATTATGACACAGCCTCTGGGGGTGAGGCGGCCAACCACCATCCACCGGCGGCCAGGTCGGCGGGGCGCAACCTCGATTAGATCGATGTCAACACCCGGCGCAATGAAAGCATGGACAAAAAAAAGGGCGGATCAAGAATCCGCCCAGGATCGACGCTGTCTTCCTGAGACCCTTTCGTAACAAAAGGACAACGCCGGGGAACTTTAACTCTGTTCATTGGTGCATCGTTATCTGATACATCTTTTTCAAACTCGAATCAACACTTGGACCCTGTAGCAACTTCAACGAATGCGCTCGACGTGTGGGATCGAGCCTGGCGGTGAGTAAACAGTCTTTGTCTTCGGCGATAATATAATCCTTCGCATGCGAATGTCAAACCGTTTCTGTAGTCTGTGCGCCGGATGTTTGGACGTTGACTAAAGACGCAGAATCTGCTTTCTTGGCGGACAAAGACAACGCCACAGAAGAGGACAACCCATGTCGAATGCATCCGGCGCCGGTACCGGCGAAAGTCTCCGCTCGCAGTTTTTCTCCATGAGCCGTCCGTTTTGGATGGTGAACATCATGGAGATGTTCGAACGACTCGCCTATTACGGCGTGCGTGTGGTCATCCCCATCTACATAGCCCAGGCCGACGCCATCGGCGGGCTGCACTTTTCGCAGTCGGATAAAGGTCTCATCTTCCTTCTGTGGGCGCTGTTTCAATCGCTCACGCCGATGATTTCGGGCGGCTTTGCAGATCGATATGGATACAAGAAGACGATCGCGGCCTCGATAGTCATCAAAATCGTCGGCTACCTGCTGATGGCCACCCAGACCGAATTCTGGCCGTTCCTGATCGGATGCTGCACACTGGCTTTGGGCACGGCGATTTTCAAACCGGGTGTTCAGGCCACCATGTGCTCCGCCCTCACCAAAAAGAACTCGTCGGTGGGCTGGGGAACGTTTTATATGCTGGTGAATATCGGCGCCTTTCTGGGCCCCCCGCTGGCACATTTCCTGTATGGAATCTCGTGGCCGGCTGTTTTCTACGGCTGTGCGGCCATAGTCTCGCTCAATTTCCTGATGTTGCTCACCTACAAGGACCCACCGGCCGGCGGCGAACAGGTAGGTGATCCTCTAAAGGTCTTGTGGATCACCATCAAAAACTTTTTCAATCTGAGATTGATCGTTTTCGTGTTTATAATGTCCGGCTTCTGGCTGATGTTCATGCAACTGTTTGACATGCTGCCGAACTTCATCGTTGATTGGGTAGACTCATCAAAACTGGTGGCTGATCTCAGAATACCGGACTTCATGCTGC
Source organism: Candidatus Zixiibacteriota bacterium (assembly GCA_029860345.1). Lineage (NCBI taxonomy): Bacteria > Pseudomonadati > Candidatus Zixiibacteriota > Candidatus Zixiibacteriota bacterium. The sequence continues at coordinate 68,473 of JAOUBJ010000005.1, forward strand.
AACGCGACTCATTACGCGGTGCGCAAATCACTCAGGAGTGGTTGATCAACGCCAACGCCGGACTGATAATTCTGGCCGTGGTCTACATCAATTTTCTCGTTTCGCGGATGCGTCGGGTGCACTCGATGTTTATCGGGATTTCGATTGCCTCGGTCGGTCTGGTGGCAGCCGGGTTTACTACCAGTGGTTACCTTTGCTTATTGGGAATTTTGATTTTCTCCGTCGGCGAGATGCTTTCCTCGCCGAAAATGAATGAATACCTTGGTGTCATCGCCCCGGAAGGCAAGAAGGGCCTATACATGGGTTACGCCAATATCCCGCAGGGGATCGGTTGGGGCTTGGGGTCGTGGTTTGCCGGACAGGTCTATGATGACATGGGGGACAAAGCCAACCTGGCCATTAGATATATGGCCGACAACAACGGCATCACCGGAATCGACCGCACCGAGGCCATGAACAAATTGGTCGAGGTTACCGGCATGACCCACCAGGAGGCGACCGACATGCTTTGGACGGCCTACCACCCGTATGAATTGTGGTACCAGTTTGCGGCTATCGGGGTAGCGTCGGCCTTGCTGATGCTGGTCTATGCAAAATGGGTGAAGAAATACGAAGCCTCGGATGTGTAACCGATAAATGGGTTTCTTGCGCTTCTTAGGCCATAAATGGCTTTCTCGCCCTTCGCGCGCCAACTGTCATGCCGAGCGCAGTCGAGGCATGGGCGGCAGGACCTCACTCTGAGCGAAGTCGAAGGGTGAGGCTACAAATGTGAGAAACATGAGAAGCAGGTTTATCTGTGTCATTCTGGCGAAGGCCAGAATCCAGTCTTCGAATCCCGAACTGGATGCCGGATCAAGTCCGGCATGACAAGGGAATGAGATGCTTGCCCGCCGCCCCAAACAAGTTTGAGACGGCCACAGATGCTTCTGTCTGAGTCGGAACACACCCCGCCCCGCCGTCGGCGGGGCACCCCTCTCAAGAGGGGATAAGAAGAAAGTGGTTTATCACCGCGATGCGCGAGAAACAGGCTTGAATAAATGCCGCGTCCAAAACTAATCGAACAACTCGCCGAGATGATCAACATCGTGAAACGGTCTCACACCGTGCGCGTGGCTATCGATGGTGTCGATGCCTCGGGAAAAACAACGCTGGCCGACGAACTGGTGACACCCCTTGAGGCCAAAGGTCGGTCGGTCATCAGGGCTTCAATCGACGGCTTCCACAACCCACGAAGCATGCGCTATGGTAGAGGGGCCGACTCCCCCCAAGGTTACTATCACGACTCCTTCAACTATGACATGTTGAGGTCATCACTGCTGACTCCGCTCGGACCTGTCGGCGACGGACAGTATGTCCAGGCCGGTTTCGATTTTCGCACCGACGCTGAAGTTGTATCAGAGAAGAAGTCGGCGCCGGACGGTGCAATTTTACTGTTCGATGGCGTCTTTCTACTGAGACCTGAGCTGATCGAATGCTGGGATTTTTCTCTGTTCGTCGATGTGGGCTTCGACGTTTCGGTCCAGCGTGCGGCACAGCGCGACCAACATCTTTTTGGATCCGCCGATGATGTTCGCGCCAGGTATTTCAACCGGTATGTGCCGGGCCAGAGACTCTACCTACAACAAGCGCAGCCAAAGAGCAGAGCCGACGTCATAGTGAACAATAACATCCCGGAAGATGCTTCAATTGTGCGCGGAAGGCGCCGACCTACCGACTCAGATTAAACCAGACCTCGTTGGCTCCACCTCCGAAATTGGATATAAACAGGTCCAGGTCGCCGTCGCCATCGAGGTCACCCAACGAGACACCGGCATTGGTGGCTCCACCACCCAGACGCATGCCAATGTCGATCAATTCTCCCGAGCCGTCATTGATCCAGGCCTGGTTGGGCAAGCCGAGATTGGATACTACCGCATCCGAGTGGCCGTCACCGTTCAAATCGCCGACACCCAGACGAGCCCTTCGCGTTCCGTGTAGTTCCTGATCGGAGTCCATGAACGACTACATTTCCATTGTCGATCCATGAAACAGTGGCAAGCCACTTTTTCGCGCTACGCGGTGATAAATCACTTTTTCGCGCTACGCGGTGATAAATCACTTTTTCGCGCTACGCGCGTTGGTCATGTCATGCTGAGCACAGTCGAAGGCGTTCTTTCCCACTCGAGAGGGGTGCCCGCTGGGCGGTGTGTGTTCTTCGCCACAATGAGCCAATAACACACCCCTAAATCCCCTCTCAAGAGGGGACTTTGAAAGAACCAACATCACCCGGAGCGAAGTCGAAAGGTGCGCCCAGATGATCGGAATCCACGAACGACTACATTTCCATTGTCGATCCATGAAACAGATGTTAGATTGGGCGCATCGGAAGAAAGCACAAAACAACCCACAAGGAGATAACAATGCCGAACGAGCCGACTTTTGACCTGAAGGCCGCTCACAAGTATTTCTCAGCACACTGTTTCAACTCGGCCTGGGGCCTGATAGACAAAGAGAACCGCACACCGGTAGAAGACCAGGAGATGATCGCCCTCAACCAGGCCTCACTGTGGCACTGGACACAACGTGAGGACTGTACGCCCAAGAATATGTCGATTGGTTATTGGCAGACATCACGCATCTACGCCCTATTGGGCCGTGACCATCCGGCGCGCAAGTACGGACAGCTTAGCCTTGACAACGCCAAAGATGCCGAACCGTTTTTCATCGCCTACGCTCACGAAGCACTGGCCCGTGCCGCCAAGGTGGCCGGTGACACCGGCATGATGCACGAGCATCTAGCTCAGGCACGCAAACAGGCCGAGGCTATCACCGACGCTGAGTCGAAAAAGATGCTTGAGGATGATCTGGATACGATTGGGTAGAAAGTAGGGCGGGGCCGACTTCGAAGCGGCCAGTTATTGTTCAGGGTTCTACATACTTCAGTAGTGGATTCTCCAGGGAATCGTCGGCTGATGGACGCGTCGGAGGGGGGATGAGTAGAATGTCAAATCCGTACATGTGAGCGCTTCTGTCCTTCCAATGTCCGGCTTTTCGTTGATACTCGAAAGTCTGCTTCACTGGTAGCGTCACCGCAAGACTGTCGACAAGTCCACAGGAGTTCATTGCCGCCGATAGAATTCGGTCGTCCCGTGAACTCCATTTCTCAATTCCGTAGCGTAGAGAAAGCCTGTTGCCGCCCGACAAGGAATCAACAGACATTTGCAGACGACGAGCGGTGAGATCATTGTACTCGTTCTGTACCATAGCCAGCACGGCTAGAACGTTGTCCGCGCAAATATAGTGAGCGTCAGGGTGGATGGAGAGTAGGATCAGGCGTTTTGGCTCTTGTCGTATAAGACTCTCTACCAGACCGAATAGAGCATTGAAATCGACAACGTACACTGAAGAAGCAGCGTTCAGTGAATCCGGCGGCAGAAGCTTGGGCAGGTTGTCAGGTTTTACAAACCGTGTGTTCCACCAAATGCGACAATCATCGTCCACTCTAATCTCCACAAGCCATGACTCTCTTATCCCCGTCGATGTTTCGACGGTGGCCGACGTAAGGGCAATCGCCAAGCAACTGTATGTGATAAAGCTACAGAATGTCCTCATATACCTTACCCTGCTTTGTCCACAAGCGAGTCCAATATAAAGACGTGGCTTGAGTGAGTCACGTTCAATTGAATGTCTGTGTACATACAGACAAGAAAGTCAGGACCACAAGGGTCCTGAGTAATAAATCACTTTTGACTGCGCTCAAGGTGACTGACTTGGCGGGTCCACGCCGCGGCGCGCAGGCGAGGACGGACCCACCCTACTTGAGTTCATGCTTCGACTGCGCTCAGCATGACGGAGTCAAGACGCACTTACATTCAATGCCGCGCGAAGCGCAAAAGACACGGCTTGACCGTGTTACCGCAGTGGCGTGTGGTCCTTTGAGTAGTAATCGTTGGTGATCTTCACCAGCAAGCCCGAGAGCGCTATCAGAGCAATCAAATTCGGAATGGCCATGATACCCAAAGCAAGATCGCCGAAGGTCCAGACTTCCTCAAGTTTTAGGACAGACCCCACAAAGATCATGACACAGAACAATAGTCGATATGGTACGATCACCTTGTCGCCGAACAAGTACTGTATCGACCGATCACCATAATATGACCAACTGATCATGGTCGAGGTAGCAAAGAGTATGACCGCCGCCGTCACGATGTAGTTGCCATATCCACCCAGGAATGCAAGTCCCTGCTGGAACGCATAGGCGGTCATCGGTGAGCCGTTCAACGGGGCACCGTTGATTTCAACAGTCCATGCACCGGTCACCACAATGGCCAGTCCGGTGAGGGTACAGATTGTTAAGGTGTCGATGTATGGGCCCATCATTGCCACCGTGCCCTCGCGCACCGGTTCGTCGGTTTTGGCTGCAGCGTGGGCAATTGGCGCCGAACCCTGACCGGCCTCGTTGGAGAATAGGCCGCGCTTGATTCCCCATATTAATGTAAACATGAACCCCGAACCGGCAAAGCCACCCACGGCACCCGGTGGCGTGAATGCCATCGAGACAATGTCCGAAAAGGCGCCGGGAATGCGGTCATAGTTCAACAGAAGAATCAAAAGCGCGCCGCACACATACACTACCGTCATGAATGGTGACAAAAACGCGGTCACCCGACCGATTCGTTTTACGCCGCCGAGAATCACTAAGCCGACCACTATCGCGATAACTAAGCCGGTCATCCAATACGGAAAAGCAAAATCGGAGTTGAGTTGGTCGGCGACGGTGAAGGCTTGAATCGCATTACCGGTAGCCAGGGCGCACACCGAAGCCGAGCCGGCAAAGAGAATGCCAAGCCATTTCCAGCCGAGCGCTTTTTCCATGTAGTACATCGGGCCGCCCGAAGCTGAACCGTCCGGGTTGATCTTGCGGTATTTCATCGACAGTGTACATTCGGCATACTTGAGCGAGGTGCCTAAGATACCGGTGACCCACATCCAGAATAGCGCCCCCGGACCACCGTAGTGGATAGCCGTGGCGACACCGGCAATGTTGCCGATCCCGATAGTTGCCGACAGCGCGGTCGAGAGAGCTTGAAAGTGTGAGATATCCCCTTTGTGTGAGGGATCGTCGTACCGGCCACGGGTGATATCGATGGCATGTTTCAAACGGCGGAGTTGAATCCAGCCAAGCCGGAACGAAATAAACAGTCCGGTGCCCAAAAGCAGGATAATCATAGCCGGGAAGATATCCGGCCAGCCCCAAACGTAACCTGTCGCTTCGTCAATGATGAAACCTATGAATTCCACGTCGCCTCACTATGGTTGAAAGTGCTGATTAGCATGACTGTGTTTCCAATGAAGAATGGCGGGTCCACGCCGCGGCGCGCAGGCGAAGACGGACCCAGCCTACTTAAGTTCACCCTTCGACTCCGCTCAGGGTGAGGTTGTTGGATGCTCCTGGTGAGAGAAAATGGATTCCCGCCTTCGCGGGAATGACAGAAAGGGCGCGAAGCGCGAGAAACAGGGCTTGACCCTGTCGCCATTCGACTGCGCTCAAGGTGAGGTTGTTGGATGCTCCTGGTGAGAGACAATGGATTCCCGCCTTCGCGGGAATGACAGAAAGGGCGCGAAGCGCGAGAAACAGGGCTTGACCCTGTCGCCATTCGACTGCGCTCAGGGCGAGGTTGTTGGATGCTCCTGGTGAGAGACAATGGATTCCCGCCTTCGCGGGAATGACAGAAAGGGCGCGAAGCGCGAGAAACGGGGCTTGACCCTGTCGCCATTCGACTGCGCTCAGGACGACCCTTTGGGCCAGGGGTTTGACCTACAAGACTTGTTCGGGTGTAGAACATTGCTGCAAAACTAAGACAATCCGGATTTGCGGGCAAGGATAAAGTGTGGGAGAGGAAAGGCCGAGGCTTACCGCACTTCTTTCCAGTTGCACACTGAACAGACAAGCTATATGTTTCGTCTTCGGGATAGACGCGAGGTCTGTCACATGTCCCGGCCGACTGTGATGTCCGCCTTGGGACTTCAAGACATGGGAGGTAATATGAACAAGGTTCTAGTCGCAACGCTTCTAACAGCGATGCTCGCAAGCTCGTGTGGTCATTCGAGCAAAACAGTTTACGACCAAGACCCACCGGAGCCGGAGATCGAGTATGAGTTGGGGGTGCGGCTGAGCATGGACCTAAGACCGGGAGACCCGGCCAACTTCAGCGGCCTCGAAGCCACTATCTGTCTGGCAAAGTCCGACAGTTCAGAGCTCCCTCCGGTGACTGAGATCGCCTGGATGAAAGCAATCACCGGTCCTCACTTGTGGTTGTATGTGTTCACGGATCAAGATACCACCGTTGGTTCGCCGATCAAAACCTGTCGCACGGCCGACGGCGGTCCTTTGTGGCCTGAGAACACTCAGGTGGATGTACAGGTTATGATAGTAGATTCTCTTGGCGATTCACTGTGGCTTGAATCCAAGGGTGAGCGGATTTATGTTGCTTATTAGCGATTGACAGAAGCAGATCGGCATCTCGGCGATGCCAACGAGATAACAAAATTCTTGACTGATCGATCTAACGGGGCGTATTATTAGCCACTTGCTTTAGGCCGTAACAGGGTTCGTCCACCGACAACTATTCGGATTGTGCATGGAACAACAAGACTCTGCAAACCCCGACATTTTCTTAAGCTACGCCAGCGAAGACCGCAAGCGCGTTAAACCCCTCGTGGCGGCCCTGGAAAAACGAGGCTGGTCGGTCTGGTGGGACCGCAAGATTCCGGTGAGCGGCAACTACAACGAAGTGATAGGGAATGCCCTGAATGAGTCCCCATGCGTTGTGGTGGTCTGGTCCGAAACCTCCGTGAAATCGAACTTTGTCCAAGCAGAAGCAAGCATCTCGCTTAAAGCTAAAAAATACGTGTCCGTAATGATCGACCAGGTGCCGTTCCCAGTGGAGTTCTACATGCTTCAGGCAGCGAACTTAATTGGCTGGCAGCCGGGTATCGACAATGAGGACTTCGATCATCTGGTGACCGCAATCACAGCGTTAGCAGGCGAACCGAAGCCAGAACCGGTCACAGCACCCAAGGAGACTGCGAGCAAACCGGAACCGGCGCCAGCAATCAAAGAGCCTGCGAGCGAACCGAAGCCGAAAAAGGCGAAGCCGATCAAGGCGTCCGCGAGTAAACCGAAGCCGGAAAAGATGAAGCCGATCAAGAGGTCGGCGGGGGAATCGAAACCCACCACGATGGCTCAAGTTGGCCCTATACCATCTGGGCACGATATTCTTTTAAGTTATGCCAGCGAAGACCGCAATCGTGTAAAGCCGCTGGTGAAGGCACTCGAGGCGGAAGGCTGGTCGGTCCGGTGGGAGCGGGGGATACCACCGGGGAGAACCTTAGCCGAAGTAATCGACGAGGGATTGACATCCTCCAAGTGTGTGGTGGTCGTTTGGTCTAAGAAATCGGTACAATCGAATTGGGTAAAAATTGAGGCCAGCCTCGCATTGGAGCGAAACAAGCTGGTGCCTGTGATGATCGACCATGTAGAACTACCGCTGGAGTTCTACATGATTCCAGCGGCGAATCTGGCGGGCTGGCGGCCGGGTGTGAAGAATGTGGGCTTTGATCAACTGGTGAACGGAATCAAGGCATTTGCAGGCCAACCACGGTCAGCTAAGACACCCAAAGCGAAACCCCGGCAGAGAATACCCTTCCCTGACAAAAGCCGAGGCAAACTCAAAGCCCCATCAAGCAAACCGGTCAAGGGTGCGAGCCTTAGAGAATTCGCGGCTGGGGCGAAGCAGCCAGATGCCAAGAAGATAACCACAAAAAAGAAACCCGCGTCTTCCCCCGGCCAAACCCCTGTTGCCGTGACCGCCGATGAAGTACGACAAATTCTGACACCTCTTAGATCATCCTCAAAGGGTCTGTACATATCACCCGACATCCCTGACAGGAAGCTGAGAGGGGCGATGAAAAAACGGTCTCTGCCGAACGATGAGACTCCTTTGGCCTTAGTCGATCTCACGGTTTGGGGTTCCGCCAGCAGCTGCATGATTGTAGGGGAAAAGGGTGTGTACTATCACAATTGGTGGGCTGCGGAACAACCGGGGTCCGGTGTTCTGCTGTATTCCAGTTTTCCTAAATGCCAGTTCAGTGCGAAAGGGACGAAAGAGGTGCTGCTCGGAAGTCTGGGTTCGATAGATGTAGCCGGCGGAGATTATAAGACAGTGTTGGCTATCCTTGAGGCGCTCAAGCGCTTTTTGGCCCCAAGGAGGCTCCCTTAGCCTCATGTCCTTAGACCTACTGCACGGTTTGGGTTGAACGTATTCTTGTAACCAGTCGAAAATCACCATTCGGGTCGGGAGGATACGCACTGCAAAGCTCTACAAAAAAAATCAGGAGCACCAAGGGCTCCTGACCTACAGTTTCGGCATTCACCCTTCGACTCCGCTCAGTGTGAGGTTGCAAGATTGTCGTGCGTGGTGTACGTCCTCGTGCGCCACGTTTAAGTCATGCTGAGCGCAGTTAAAGCAGGGGAAGACGAGGGCGGCCACAAGTGGCTTCCACCGGCCGCCCACCGTGCCCTCTAGGTGTCGGGCGGGGTCGCCCAACACCACCCGGCGGCAGATGTGGACATCTGCCGGGCACAGAGCAAAGACAGGCTTGCCTGTCATGCCGGACCTTGATCCGGCATCCAGTTCTGCAATCGAAGACTGGATACTGGCCTTCGCCAGTATGACGTAGAAAGAAAAGATGGATTCCCGCCTGCGCGGGAGTGACACGGGGGGCGCGGGAATGACACGGTCAAGCCGTGTTCTTTGCGCTTCGCGAGTGTCAAATCCGCAGTGTCCTCAACCTAAAAGATCCCACAAAAAAAGTCAGGACCACGATGGCCCTGACCTACAATTGACTTATATGTGAGAACCTACGCCGAGGTTTCGGCAGGCTCTTTGGATTCTTCGATGACTTCGTGCTTGCACTGGGGACAGCGAAGGAAATCACCCTTTTTCTTGGATGTCTTTTGAACCATGAACGGATGCTTGCACTCCGGACAAGGTTTTTTCACCGGCGGGTCCCAACTGGCAAAATCACACTTGGGATATTTCGAACAGCCATAGAATATTTTCTTGCCGCGAGTACGCTTCTCGGTAATCTGGCCTTTGCAGCCGTCGCGCGGACAATCGATACCCAGCGTGATTGCTTTGGTCGTCTTGCAATCAGGATAGGCCGAGCAAGCCAGGAATCGTCCGAAACGTCCGACCTTGACGACCATCGGTGAACCGCACTTTTCGCACACCTCGTCGGTTTCCATCTGCGCTTCTTCACCGGGCAGCGGTTTGGTCGTCTTGCATTCAGGATAGGCCGAGCAGGCCATGAAGCGACCGTTACGACCCCACTTGATGACCATCGGTGAGCCGCACTTTTCGCACTTTTCATCGGTCGTCTCGACCATCGACTCTTTGATTTTCTTCTCTTTGCCTTTCAGGTGGCCGATCGTTTCCATGAACGGATCATAGAAAGTGCGCATCACCGTGACCCAGTCTTCTGCGCCTTCTTCGATCTGGTCGAGGTCTTTTTCCATATTGGCCGTGAAAGCGACATTGAAAATATCCGGCAGGTTTTCGACGAGAATTTTGTTAACCGTATTGCCGAGTTCGGTGGGCGTCAGTTTGCGCTCCTGCGACTCGACGTACTTGCGGTCTTTCAATGTCGAAATGATCGAGGCATAGGTCGAAGGTCGTCCGATCCCGTCCGCTTCCAGTTCCTTGACCAACATTGCCTCAGAAAAGCGAGGCGGCGGTTTGGTAAAGGCCTGGTTCGGTTTCAACTCGACCAAGTTGAGGTTTTCGCCTTTTGAGAGATCGGGCAGGGAGTCGACTTTGTCGCCATTGCCGTTTTCATCCGGCTCTTTTGTCTCGTGGTATAGTTTCAGGAAACCATCGAACACCAGTTTCTGCGTGGTCACGCGGAAGGTGAACCGTCCGGCTTCGATATCGACCGTCACAACGTCAAACTTGGCCGGATTCATCTGCGAGGCCACGAACCGATTCCAGATCAGGCTGTACAGTTTGAACTGTTGTGGCGTGAGAGCTTTTTTGACTTTTGCAGGCGGCAGGGTCAAGTAGGTCGGACGGATCGCTTCGTGCGCATCCTGGGCGCTCTTTTTCTTGCCATACGGAATGGGTTTCGGCGGCAGGTAGTCTTTGCCGAACTCTTTGCCGATGTATGACCGCACCGCCGACAGGGCTTCTTTGGATACACGCACCGAGTCGGTCCGCATATAGGTGATCAAACCGGTCGGTCCGTCCTGCCCGATTTCGATACCCTCGTAGAGCTTCTGGGCCGTAGACATGGTGGCTTTGGGCGACATCCGATAGACCTTGGCGGCGTCTTGCTGCAACGTGGAGGTAATAAACGGCGGCAGCGGACGACGACTGCGCTCGGTCTTCTTAATCTCTGCGACCTGATACTTTGCTTCTTTGAGCTCGTCGAGGTATCCTTTGACCTCTTTTTCGGAGCCGATGGTGATTTTTTTGGCTCCTTTTTCGGTGGGGCGAACCACCGTCTTGCCGTCGATCTGGTACAGTCGAGCGGTGAATTGTTCCTTTTTGTCGGTGGCTAAGTCAGCAGCGATCTGCCAGTATTCCTGCGGCTTGAAAGCCAGAATCTCCGCCTCACGCTCGCAAACCAAACGCAGCGCGACCGACTGAACACGACCGGCCGACAGATTGCGCGCGACCGTTTTCCACAAGAAAGGGGATACGGTGTAGCCGACAATGCGATCCAACACCCGGCGGGCCTGCTGGGCGTTGACTCTGTTCATGTCGATTTCGCGTGGGTTCTGGATAGCTTCGTTCACGGCCGATTCGGTGATTTCGTTGAAAGCTACCCGCACCATTTTGGTATTTTTCTGGTCGATACTATTGGCCACATGCCAGGCAATTGCCTCCCCTTCGCGGTCCGGGTCGGGGGCCAGGTAGACAGTGGTGGCTTTCTTGGCTGCTTTTTTGAGCGCCGCGATCACCTTTTCTTTGCCTTTGATAACCTGATAGTCCGGCTTGAAGCCGTCTTCGACATCAATACCGATTTTGGATTTGGGCAGATCGATAACATGACCCACTGTGGCCAGGATTTCAAAATCCTTGCCCAGGAAACGACTCAAGGTCCGTGTCTTGGCCGGGGACTCAACTATGACTAAATTCTTCGGCATTCTGCAAATATGGTCCTAACCGATGTTTACCTTATTACATCGTTTCGGGGCGATTAAACTTAACCTTTCCATCCAAAACATCTTTCAGCGCCACGGCCGTGATTTTTCGGGTTTCCAGGTCAACCGACGGGTCTTCACCCATGCGCTCCAGTTGCTCCAGCCGGACTGCATTGAGCTTTCTGGCGTGCTGGGAGGCGACAATTACGGCCTCGTAGGTGTTTAAGTTCAACTGTTTCAAACCTTCAATCGAGAACAAGGGCATTTAAGCCTCCTATCTAAAAGAACAATACGTTAACTACCAAACCTTTGCTTTTGTTCCATCGGCAGGTTCTCTGTGCGAAACGAAGCTGCCTCTATAATAGTGCGAACCTGTTTAACTGCTTTGCTAAGATCATCATTGACAACGGCATAGTCGAAACGGTGGTAGAGGTTCATTTCTTTCCGGGCGTTGTCAAATCGTACTTTTAACTGCGCTTTGGTTTCGGTGCCGCGCTGTTTGAGGCGTTTTCTCAGCACCGTGGTCGAGGGTGGCAATATAAAGATCGTAATCGCCTGCTTGTAAACTCTCTTAAGTCGTTGAGCGCCCTGAACATCGACATCCAGTAGCATCACGCCGCCCTGTTTAAGCACCTTTTCCAATGGTCCCTTCGGCGTACCATAGTTGTACAGATGAACCTTGAATTGTTCGGCAAAAAAACCAGCGTCCGCTTTTTTTTGAAAATCCGACTCGCCCACAAAATGATACTCACGACCTTGTCGCTCACCGCGTCGTCTTTGCCGTGTCGTACAGCTTATGGAAAAACGCCAGCCGAGTTTTTTTCGGGAAGGGGTGAGCAGTTTTCGACAAATCGAGGTTTTGCCGCCCCCGGACGGCGATGAGATAATCACAATTCTGCCCGGTTTTTCATAGGAAGGGGAGACCTTGGGGCTGTGTCGATCTGGGCTATTCAACGTTCTGGACCAGTTCCCTGAGTCTCTCGACTTCGTCTTTGACATTGATTGAAGCCTTGGTGATGCTGATTTCCGAGGCTTTGGAAGCTATAGTATTGGCTTCGCGGTTCATCTCCTGGAGGATAAAATTGATAGTCTTGCCTATTGAACCTTTTTGCTTCATGGTGGCTCTGAACTGCTCTACATGGCTGATCATCCGGGTACATTCTTCGGCAATATCGGTTTTCTCAGAATAGACTGCGATTTCTTCCTCCAACCGGACCTGATCGGCCGCCGGTCTGGCCAGCAACTCTTCGATACGGTCGGTCAGCCGCTGACGATACTGCAAAACGGCCTGGGGCGCCTTGGCCATAATCTCTTTATTGAGACGGCTTATAATGGTGAGTCGTTCTGCCATATCCCGGGCCATGGCCTGACCTTCCTCTTTTCGCATGCCGATCAGCGAAGTTACCGCCTTCTCCACCGAACGTTTCAAGGGCGGCCAAAACTTATCCTGGTCGGCCCCTGTTTGATCGGAGCTACAAATCTCCGGTAGCGCCAGCAAGTCGCTCAACTTGATGTCATCAACCAACTTGAGTTCTTTATTGAGTTTTTTCAGTTGCTGATAATAAGAGCGTGCAGCCGCTTGATTGACCGGGTACTTTTCCGGTGCGCCCTCGGGCATCTCATAGTTTACAAACAGGTGCACCTTGCCCCGCTTGAGTTTACTGGAAACCAATTGCCGGACGCTTGGCTCCAGGGAGAAGAATGAACGCGGCAAGCGAAGGGATATCTCCAGGAAGCGGTTGTTGACACTGGCCACTTCGGTGGTAAACTTGCCGTTCTTAGTTGTCACTTCGGCTCTGCCGAATCCTGTCATCGAATTCATTATATATATTCCCAGTACGCTGGATTGCGGACAAAAATAGAGTCTTGCAGCTATTTGTCAACCGAATTCGACACCACGGCGTTAGTTTCGCCTTTCTGGCCGGTTTGGCGGCTCGGTTCGATATCGACGATAGCCCCGGCCGGGGTCGGCCGTATGGACGGTTCCGAGATGTTGGAGAGACGTTTCAAACTGGATTCAATTCGTTCGGCCGACTGCCTTATCATGGTAACTTTACGGGCCACATCCGGACTGTGTTTCCTGGACTCCTTGAGAATCAACTCAGAAATACCCAGGATAGCCATCAGTGGGTTATTGATCTCGTGCGACAGAGTACCGGCGGCCGTTCTCATCATTTGCGCTTGCGTCTCGGTCGGTTTTTCTTTGCGGCCTACCCAATTGACCGACTCACCCACCGGCCTGCGCAGAACTTCCTCAATGACGGTGGTGACGGTCCTGGGATAGCCGTCTTTTCTGGTCAGGCAATAGACCGCTTTGACCGAAGTAATCCGGCGCGGCGAGATGCTGTCGTCGGCCGGCAGCGAGACGATGATCGGCAGGTCTGCGACCAAATGGCGAATCGACTGAACGACCTCCACTACGCCAACATCGCCACTCTCCACGTGGATAATGGCCAGATCAAAGCTACGCGCTCGCAATATACATAAGGCTCTGGGTGGATCACAAACGGCGGGATCGCAGCCTTCGAAAAGTTCACCTATTTCGTCCAACAGGATCATTGCCCCATAGCGCTCGTCGCACACCACCAAGACTTGCAGTTGGGTATCCATGGTCAGGATCCGCTCCGAATAGTCTGGGGCAGCATGACGGCAAAACGGGTACCGACTCCCTCTTTGGAGGCGCCTCGGATTTTGCCGCCGAGATCATGCACCAGAAGTCGGGACAGTCCCAGTCCGGCCCCGCCGCTTCGACGCGGGATACCTGTCGCCTTCGGTGGCAGGTAGATATCGAACAAGCGCTGGAATTGCCGACGCGGCATCCCGGCCGCCTCGTCTGTCACTGCGATACGGCAGTGGTCGCCGATCATGCTGACGTCTACCGACAAGGTAACTTCGTTCTTTGGATTATGCCTTACGCAGTTGGTCATGAGGTTCCTGAGCACGGCCGCCAAACGGACCCGGGAAGTTTTGATTGAGGGTAGCCCGGCATGCATGCAATTGATAGTGACATCCGGAAACTCGCCGCGCACGGTTTCAGTCGCTTCGTCGACCAGATCGCCCAGACTGACGGCGACCGACGACGAGGGCTGACGCCTGGCATAAAGGAGTGAACTATCGGCCAGTATCTGATGCATGGTGCGGACCGCTTCGTGCAGTCGGTTCAATCCGGAATCATCCAGGTGCTTCACCTGGCGACAGTAATCACGACTCACCTGCTCGGCCCCACCGGCCAAGTCATCCAAAGCCGGTTTCAGGCCATCGACCAGCGAAGACCAGACCGACGTCTCATGGTGGGTTTCGGAGTCGTTGTCAGGTGCCTGCGACCGCGGTATCAGCACCCAGCAGGCGGTTTGGTCACCCGGTTGGTCGCCAAACCGAATTATCACCAACAGGTACTGGGCGCCAGAACCAAGAGTGAGATCGATTCGCAGATCAGCGGTGTCGCTGTCTCGCAACTGCTCATGGATCAAGGCCGCCCATCCGCTGGAGTCATCCCCTTCGAGCAAGTCGACAAAGTCCCGGCTTGTTTCACCGGGCGAGAGTTGGTCGAGCATTTCGACCAGGATCGGATTGTAACCTACAATAGTGCCGTCGGCATCGGTCAAGAGAGCTCCGAAGCCGAGGGTCGACAAAAAGCCGATAGTGAACTTCATGTCGATACCGGGATCAGTATCGTCGGACGATGCAGGTGCCGCGCTGAACAACTTTTCGGCCACCTGTAAGGCCAGCCGGGCGCGGGCCGTAGCCTGAGGTTGCATATCGGAGGGCATCTGCGCAGAGAAGACAAAGCGCAGCAGGCAGGAACGGTTGTCAAGAGTAGCAGAAGCCACAAACTCGGGCAACGCTTCGATATCAGCATCACCGGCGTGTGCGGCGCTTTCATCACCCAGGGCGTAAACCTCGTTCGTCTGTGCCACCCGGTGGTGCAGCTCGGTCGGTTCGGTGATCGTTTCGAAACTGAACGGCTCGGAGCTACCGGCCTGAGCCCCGGCTATCGCTTCGAGTCTGTCTTCGACGATCAAGTAGATAGCCGCTTGCTCGGCTTGAGTGTATTGACACAGCAGGTCGGGCAACCAACTCAAGCAATCGCCCGGCTCCAGGGCAAGACAGCGCTGGATGAAATCCTCAGTGGTGAAGCTTTCGTCAACCTCATCGGACGGCTGAACGGATTGGCTCCGTTGGTTCAGGATCAGTAAGTAGTTGACCGGGTTGCCGGCGGCGAAACAAAGCGAAATGGTAGCGTCAACCTCAATGGCGTTACCGGATTTACCAAGCAGGGTGAGCAGCGCATGGTCATAGTGGGTTTCATAATGGTTTCGATCCGACAGCACCTGTTCGATCAGAGCTTTCGAGGAAGTGTCCAGGTAATCGAGAATCGATTTGCCGAACAGCTCGACGCATGCGTACCCCAACAGTTTTTCTGTTTGTGCATCGACAACGACGAAGCGCCCTCGCAGATCAATCTTGCAGACGGCACAGCGACATATTCCGGTCGAACCGGTGAGCGTTCCAGTAGTCATTCAGCTCGCGTCTCAGTTTGACTTCAGCAACTTGAGGACCACCTGTTGCCGCCCGGTGGTGACCACAGCCATATAGACGCCGGCGGCTGCCGGGTCGCCTTGCTGGTTGCGACCATTCCAGGCCAACATGGTCCATTCCCTTATGCTATCGGTCGATCCGGGATGCGAGTTGACTTTTTCCCATATCTTTTCGCCTGAGACGTTGAATACTGAAACACTCTTGAGCGGTCCGACCGATGGGTCCACGAAGAACCTGACCGAGTCTATAAAGGGATTCGGACCGGCAAAAACCTGACGGTCGGTCGGTACGAAAGTCTCAAGATATATCGTAGTGCTGTCTGAATACCGGTCGAACTCTGCGATCAGTCGAAAACTGACCTGGGGTGGGTTATCCGATGAGCCGGTGACCGACAAGAAACCGCTGCCATCGCCGAAATCATGCAGCACAACCCCGGCCGGTGGTTCTCTCAAAGACAACCGCGGCATGGTTCCGTTGTTGCCGGTAACGGTAAACGGCACCTCGCGCAGTTCACCCACGGTAACCCGGATGGTGTCGATCTCTGCAAGCGTGGCTACGCCCGAAGATCGAAAAGCATTGAACAGGCCGTAGCCGAGATCGTTGTCCGGACTTTCGGCCTGGCTGGCCGTGGAGCGGGCCAGTTGACGAAACTGCTCGGCGGTCAGACTTTGGTCGTATTGCAGAGCCAAGGCCGCGCCGCCGGCCACCAGCGGAGCGGAAAAAGAAGTCCCCTGGGCAAATGTAAAACCACCATTCGGTTCGGGGCGAATAGTATAGATGGCAGCGCCCATGGTGGTCACATCCGGTTTAATACGACCGTCGGCGGTCGGACCGGGCGAGGAGAACCCAGCCAGCGTTGAATCCGGCCAGACGGCGCCGATAGCCAGCACACTGTCACCATCGGCCGGGGCACCCACAGAGTTCCACGAAGTCCCGCGACTGTTACCGGCGGATGTAACAACTATGATGTTCTTCGAGGCCGCGATGTCGGCGGCGATTGTAATCAAGGCCGTGTTGCCGTCCATGTCATCAAGCGTGTAGCTGCCTGAGTCGGTGAACTGTGTGTAGCTCAACGACGACGTGATGATGTCGGCGCCGATTGAGTCGGCCCATTCGGCAGCCGCTATCCAGTTGTCCTCTTCCAGCTTGATCTCAGTACCGCCGCAGACAATCTCCGTTTTGGCCAGAACGAAATCGGCGTCCGGGGCCACACCGATCATCGTGTCGGCCGCAAAAGCTGCAATTACGCCGTGCACCAGAGTTCCGTGGTAGTTCTGAGTGCCGCTGCCGGTGCACTCGTTTTCGCTGACCGATGTGTCCTGGTTTATGAAGTCGTAGCGCGCGACAATCGAGGCGCCCGACAAAGCCGGGTGGTCGGTGTCGAATCCGGTATCGAAAACGCCGATCATGACGCCTCGACCGGTGATACCCATTTGGTGCAAGCGGTCCGCTTGCAAAATCCGGTTTTGTGTCAACGACTGACCGTATCCAAAGTCGATGGCGGGCTTCCGATGGTGACCACGATCAAATTTCACCTCAGGCGGGATAGGCGCCATGAGCGAACGCAGGGTGTGGACTTGCTTGACAAAGGGCAGCGTGGCCGCTTGTGCTATCTGAGCAGGGTCGGCGGTTACCGCGACCGCTTTGAGATAGCGTGAGGCATGCCGGATGGTCAGGCCGAGATCAACTATGCGTTGCAGGGCGGTATCGGCGATTGGATAGTCACTGCGGTCGATCAACCATCGCGATGGATCAACTTTGGCCCGTCTGTCCCGAGCGCGAGTGGTCAACGGGATCGGCTGACCGGCGACAGCCGTGCTGTCAACGAAGAGCCAGTAGATGTTCGGGTATGGTCCTTCGGCGACCGTGGCCTGTGCTTCGCGGGTGAATTTGTCCAGGGGCAAAATGGGTGACCCCGAGACCTCCGGTTCCGGTGCTTCTTGCGTTCGCGCCAGGCGAATGTGTGTACCGCCTATTGGGCCATCCGACACTGGCAGGGTTTCACTTTCGACTACGTCGAATGCAAGACCCTGCGAAACGATAATTGCGAAAAGCAATAACAGCCGAGGCATTTTCTTATCGCTCCTCCCAAAGCGTATGGAGAACAGGAGAGACAGCGCAGGAATCGGTCGCAGTTTCCAGTTGTGGCAAAGAGTCCAACCAAGCTCTGAGGTCTTCGTTGGTCCGAAGCTCGAATCTGTGGTCCTGGGACCACGAGCCAATGGCATCCCATAAGACAGAATCACCAACCTGGGCTTCTACACCACACAGCATCCGGGGGACCGTGCGTAACCAGGGTTCGACATGCTTTGTTATGCGCTCATTCCTGTCGAAACTCTTCCACATCGATTCGTGCCCTTCTATCATTGAGAAGCCTTCCCGGCCGGAGATGTCATATATCAGGTTTAGAGTGGTGTAATACTCAAGGCCGCGTTGATATGGCAATTGGTCGGCAGAGTCGGACAGTCCGGGTGAGAACCAGCAAGGGGTCAGATTATGAGCAAGGGTGGCCAGGTACAAGGAGGGTTCCATGGGATCGTAAAGTGTCAGTAACAGGTTCCTTGAAAACACCTGCACCCGGTAGATTCGTGAAGGAGCGATCCTCAAGTGCTTAAGCGGAAACATACCCAGCCTGGTTTGGAGCCTTCGCACCATCCGGGCGGCATCTTTAGCCACAACACCCGCCCAAACGTCGGCCAACTCAGGTGGGTAGCAGACTTCGATGGTCAAACTGTCGACGTAGGCGCGGTCGCGCAGGAGTCCCTTCTGTGCGAATACATTGAAATCGATCGTGTTATGCGAACGGATGAAGTAGGTCTTTTTGCCGTGTTCAAAAACCGGCGTGTATTTCATTCCGGCATACGACTGTTGGTGCTGGTGGACGATATCGACATAGATCGAATCGTCATGGGCCGGGGGCAAGAGACCGTAGTGTTCTTTGTGGTTCACCAATTCGCCGGGATGCACGAGGTGCCACGCCGAATCGACACCGACCGATACGGTGAAGTCGGCAAACGACGGCACCGCCCGATCTGTCATGCCGCTGGTGGGAGTGTACCATCGCCCCTCGTGGTAAGCTGCGACCCTGGGATACCAACCGGCGTAGGCCACTCCGTCCCTACCGTTGTCCGAATCCATCTGCGACTCAAACGTCATGATGAAGAACGCTCTCTCACCCGGCTCAAGCGGTTGCGGCAGAGTTACGGTGATGGTTTGGCCGTCGATTGCCAGTTCATTTTCCGACAGCGGAACACCGCGGTAGAGCATTGAGTCCAGGTGTACGAACGGCGGCTCGACCATTGTGGTACTGTCACGGGGGTCGACAATCGGAATCCCGGTGAACATCCGGATGTCGGCCAGTGTATCTGAGCTGCGATTGGTGAACTCGATCTCCATCAGACCGCGAGCCAGCGACGAGTCCGGTTTCAGTTCACCTCGGAACCGGACCTGCACCGGGGGAACCCGGCGCGGCTTGAAAGTGCTCATGTCGGGATGCTGGTGTCCGTGGGTCTGGGCGGTGGTGGTGGCTGTTAACAGAATGACCAGAGCAAATGTGACCAGACTTATCAGCACGGGGAATAGATGCCCGCCTTGGCGGGCATGGCAGAGTGCGGGCGGCCCACAGCTTGCCGTGGGATTTGCTGTTTGTCGAAACCTCACTTCGTGACCCCTTCGGGGCAGGGGTTTCGACCTACTGGCGCCGTCAGGCGAGTCGCCTGACAGCACGGGGAATGGATGCCCGCCTTCGCGGGCATGACAGAAAGGGGCTGTTTTGTCTGAAGCCCGTATCACTGCTAAAACAGCCCCTTGATCAGACCCTCGGCTTCTTTTTTCAAGTTGTCACCGAGGTTGTCCTTGATAGCATCCGTATCGAGGCTTGGCTTCGGATTGTCGAACGTTCCGCCGATTGACAATGGCAATTTCACGCGGCCGGTGTTGCCGCTTCCGAACAGCGACCCCAATCCGCCCATGAGTTTTTTCGAACGTTCCTGCGACAGAAGGATAGTACCATTGTAGTTCAAACTGCCGTCGAATATTCCGTAGAATCCGTCCAATTCCAAATCGCCCAAGTCGCCCAGTTTGGTGATCAGTTTGTCGATACCGACTTTGCCGTCTTTGACATACAAGTTGGTGGCGGCATTTTTGAGCGGCTGCTCCCGCGAGAACTCTTCGCCTAACTTCGACGCGAGGCTGTTGACTAATTCGAAAGTGGCCCCCGAAGTTCTGAGTTTCCCCTCGTTCATGTCGAGCCTGGAGTCCATCTTGAGCGAATTGAGAAAATCTTCCGGCTCCCAACCTACGGCGTTGAAGCTGCCGTCCATATCGATCTTGCCGAAAACATATCCACCACCCATCGGTAAAACCGGGAATCGTGTGATGAAGTCATCCACCTCTATTTGCCTGGCCTGGAACTCACCCTGGTAAACCGGTATCTCAAAATCGCTCAGGTCGATGGTGGTGTTTCCGCTAATACCGCCTGAGTAAGCGTTGCCGGTAACATCGGTACAGACGATCTTGCGATCCTTGATCATCACACGACCATCTATGCCGGTAAACTCAACCGCGCTGTAAATCAGAGTGTCGATATGGAAACTACCGCGCCCGTTGATATCGGGCAGAATAACCGATGACACCGAATCGGCCGGCAGCGAGGCACGATTGTTGCCGGAGCCGGGGACTGCTTCGGGGAAGAGGCTGTCGATATTCAATCGATGCGAGGTCAGGTCGAATTTGAAATTCGGTTTCTTCACTTGGCTTTGGTCTACGATCTCCAGGGGCAAGAGATATGGAAAAGGGTCGATCAACTTGCCTGTGACGGACATATCCGAAGTTTGAAACTCAATCTTAAGCTCTTCGACGTCGATAGTGTCCGGCCTGATTATCAACTGAGCATCAAGTCGCTCGATAGGTTCCGGCCAGCCATCGTTGTGGTAAGAGCCATCGCTGATCGAAAGCGTCCCGTGCGGTTTGAAATTGGCCAGGTTGTCGGCCGAACCGGCCAGTCTAAGATCCATCGTAATCTGTCCGGTCAGTTGTGCATGTGCCTCCTGATCCAGGAATCTCTGGAGCATACCGAGGTTGAGACTGCCCTCAACAGAACCATCCATCGACGGTGTGACGCTCGACGCAACGGTAGAATCAGCCATCAGGTAAGGAACCAGGTTGTTGACCCGCCCGCTGAAGGTCAGTTTGCCACCGGCGGTTTCAAGCGAAAGGTTGCGCACGTTGGCCAGGCTGTTGTCCACAAACATATCCAGGCTGAACCGTTCGATCGGTTCAGGCAAGAGCTTTGATGAGTAGGCGCCGTTGGCAACCGATAGCTCTCCGGAAAACCGCATGTCGGCGGGGTCTGTCATCGAACCGTCGAACTTGGTGTCAAACTCCAGTTCACCGGCAAGCTGGTGGTTCTCCTCAACCGGCAGAAAAGGGGCAATGAAAGCCAGGTTCAATCGCCCGGCCAGTTCACCGTTCACCGTGGGGTCATCGAAATCGTTGATAGTTAGCATGCCGGTGAGAGGACGACCGTCGAAGGACCCCTGTTCGATATTCATGCGCAGGTTGTCCACCTCGAAATCAACCAGCGCCCGCTTGAAAGTCAGTTTCCCTGCAATATCTTTTTGAGCCATTTCCAGATCGGTGATTACGGCGCTGCCGGAGTAGTCAAGGGGTTGTTCTTTCTGTTCATCGTAGGTGAGATCAAGATCAAAACTAAAGGCGCCATCCAGCTCGAAATCCTCAAGTAGTTTCATCTGTTCCGGCGGCATCAGTTTGAACAGGTCGGCCACACTGATCTCTTTGGAGTGAAGCGATCCCCGACCGTGCTTAGCACCATTTGCATGGCTGCCCGAACCGTTAAGTTGGAAAGCCAGACCGTTTACATTCAACTCCGACTCGTGTATGAGGATTCTGCTTTGGGCCAGGTCATAGTCGGCGCGGTATTCAATTCCCACTGCAAAAGAGGGCAACGAATCCTCGGTCACTACCATCAGGGACTCGGCGCTGATTTTTCCTGACGATTGATAAACGTTGTCGCGCGGGACCTCCAGTGAGGTCGACAGATTCAATCCGCCGGCATGAATGGCCAGCCCGGCTTCGGTGTCGACAAAATCGACCCGACCGTTGTTGATTTCCAATTTGTCGAACGTCACCACCGCCGCGGCGGCTTTGGCTTCGTCCGGCACTGCTTCGGCTACGGCATCCGGAACCTGTTCCTCCATCGAGGGGAAATCGAAATTGGAAACACCGGCTGCGTTTTTGCGCATGGTGACTACCGGGCTGTTGATTATCAGGCGGTCGACACGGTACTCGCCGGAGATCAGCGGGAACAATTGTAGTTTGACGTCGATATTGTCAGCGGTAAGCAGGTCGGCGGTATCAAACTCTGCGGGGCTGGCTACTGTTACATCGACCAGTCTGACACCCAGCCCGCCCCAGAACGACACATCGAGATCAGCGATCGTGACTTGGCGATCCAACGCTTCGACTGCTTGCTCGACGGCCATAGCGCGGATTTTGTCGGCCGGTAGGAACAGCTTGGCCGCGACTATTAATAGCACTACCAGCACGGCAAATATGCCGGCTGACCACAGGAGTATCTTGAACAGTTTCTTCATTATCTCACTCTTTGGCGTATCATATCCATCTGTAGGTTATACTATGTGACAACGGGTGAGCGATCAATTAAAACAGCACGGCCAAGCCGTGTTCTTGTGGCTTCGCCACCTGGTGCACCAGAAGCGCGAAAATCGCAAAAACCAGGCTTGCCTATGGTTCGACTCCGCTCACCATGAGGTTTTGCGCGAAGCGCGCAAAACGGCTTCGCCGGTGCAATCCTCCCCCTCTGTCATTCTGGCGCAGGCGGGAATCCAGTCTTGTAGGTCGAAAGCCCTGAACCGAAGGGTCGTCCCGAGCGGAGTCGAGGGACGGGTTTCGACAAAGATACCTATCTCTCTATCGACCAAATGCCGCGGCATCAAAAAAGTCTAAATAGTACTTCACGGACCCATGTTTTCTTACGTATTACTTGCGAGGCTAATAAGTCAGACAACTATTGCAATAGGGAACAGAGGAGCCTACTTGCTTGCCGCATTTGGACGGTATGACCGGACCGGTGTGTCTTGTGGGTCTGGTATGTGCTCCTGAGATAGCATGGAAAATGGTAACCCAGAGGGAGAAAGATGGAATTGGTGTTTCTGAGCTAAATAGAAAACGAGGTGGAATGAGCCGCTTTAGTATCAATTTACCAAAAGGAGAAGACAATGGACGTTAGGAAGATGTCTAAATGGATACGCAAGAACACTTGGATCATGATTGCGTTGATTCTCATGTCGGCGTCGGTGGCCCGTGCGGATGAGGCCAGGGCGAAGGAACCTGATCAAGAAGGCGATTACACTTTCAACCTCACCGGGGCCAACCAAGAGGTGGAAATAGTACCGGTTGAGAAGGTGAAAAAGAAAGAGGTCGCCAAGAGCAAGAAAGTGGTCTACACTTTCGACCTCGCGGGGAAAAACCAAAAGATAACTATTGATCCTGACAAGGAGTTTGAAATAGTACTCAAGAACGCTGTTCCCCTTTACTCATATACCTACGAATTTGAAACGATAACACTCAGGCCTGAGCCTCTCTCGGTGACTGAATTCTCGAAAGTGCTGAGCGCTTTTGCTGCGTCCGCGGATTCCGCATCTGCTTCGTTCGTAGCTCCACCATCATGCTTAGAGGAGGCGAGTGAGATTATAGTGACTCTCGGGGGCAAATTGGAGAACCTGAAGGATGAGGCGGACGTAGTTACCACGCTGAGAGGAGCCGAGCTGAAGGCTGAGATTCTTTACGGGCAACATCCAGATTGCTCAGAAACAACTGTGACGTTTCTGAAAGAGGGACTTGCACGGCTTCGCCACCTGACTGAACGTCGTTTGGAAAACACGATTGTGCTCAAGAAAGACCAGCAAGTAACGATCAAAGTGAATCGTCCAGAAATCACTGAGCGCAAGAACAAAGTAGATACTACCATCCAGACTTGGGAGTTTACCCTCTCAACAGGTGAACTCCCACACTTTGAGATATTGTATGGATTTTCGTTTATCACGAACGGATTCAACAAAGGCAGCGAATATCATTCGCGACAGATCGATTCCGGTAGCTATGAAATCGTGCGCAATGATATGCGTGGTTGGGGCGATCTGGACTATTCTCCCACAGTTTTCGCTGCATGGTATCTTTCCAGAAACTCGACCAAGCCGGAATTTGGATTCATGGGTGGCATCGGTACAGCAAATGAAACTATGAGTGTGGCCTTTGGATCGTTTGTGTCGTTCAAGAGGAACTTGGGCATTGGATTCGGAGTGGCGGTTCATCAGGTGCATGAGTTGAGGAGTAAGTATAAGGCGGATGCCGATCGCTCCGTAACGGAATCGCTCGACTTCGATCAAGTACATGATAAGCGATGGGCCACAGATTTCTTTGTGTCGCTAATGTTCCGTTTTGGCAGTAGTCCGTTTTCGTCGAGTGACAATCAGAAATGATTGCTGTTGTGCAGGGTCCTTCCCCGCTTTCAGCGGGGTGAGACCCTGCGCTGGCTCCGACAGCAGGGTCACACTCACGCCTGCGGCGCGACCAGGACCCAGCTGAACAACTACATACCGTCTAGGCTGCGTTCCTGCAACCCAGCCGCGCGCGAAGCGCACGAGTGCGATTTATCGCCGCGAAGCGCACGAAACCCATTTATGGGTGATTTAGCACCGCCCCTACATCTTGTACTCCTAACCACATAGACCACAACATATAACACCATAAAGAAAAAGTGACAATTTATCATATTTCGCTTGACAACTGCACAAATGTGCAGTATTCTTATCCAGAGCCGATAATCTACAACAGACCTCGGAAAGGAAACCAATATGATTGAAATCGGACGGTCGTACCCCTATCAGGGAGCTGAACTGGTTGAAGATTATTCTGTTGGTAGCGCTGCTGCTTTTGTGGATTCACCCACCGAGGCGGAGAACTACAGCTATCTCAACGCCGCCACCTGTCCCGATTGCGGCGCCGGGATGGTTCGGTTGGGCAACTGTTTTAGCTGCCCGCTTTGCGGTTTCGGAGGTTGCGGTGTTTGACACCGCAAGCGGTGCTCTTGTGGCTTCGCCACCAAGTTTCGTCGGACGGGTGGCCCGGACTTCAGTCCGGGTTTCAAGGCCCTTCGACTCCGAAAGAGAGATTGCCGCGCTCCCCGCGAAACGCGGGATCGCTCGCAATGACAGGGATATGAAGTACGATTTAAGGAAACAGGTTTACCGATCACCCTTCGACTCCGCTCAGGGTGACACCGCAAGCCCACAAGTGGGTCTTTGGCGCTTCGCGCCTGTCTAGCAAACACGGTACCCCACCTAAAGCGAAGCGACGCTCAGGGTGAGGTTAAGGAAATAATAGAATGACAGAAGTTGTTACAGCATGGTTAACAACGCGCGAAGCGCGAGGAAGTGATTTATCACCGCGTAGCGCGAGAAACAGGCTTGCCTGGTGAGACTAAGTGATCTTGACAAATATGGGATACCATCAAAACTGATCGACCTCTGGCGTGAACGTCAGGGAGAATCACTACTGCCGGTACAAAGCCGCGCCGTGCGCAAAGGACTCCTCGGTAACTCAGAGTCCGGCAGTGAGCACGATCCGGTGCGGATGATTGTCTCGGCGCCGACGTCGTCGGGCAAATCATTCTGCGCCGAACTGGCCGCCGCCAAAGCATTGATGGCGCGACAGCGGGTGCTGTTTTTGTTTCCGCTCAAATCACTGGTCGAACAAAAACACAAAGTCCTGCAGGATACATTGGGACGGCTTGGCATCGACTGTTTGGTAGTCACCTCCGACCATCCTGAAAACGACAAGAAGTTCGCCGAAGGGAACTACCGAGTTGCACTGGCCATCTACGAAAAATTCGACCTATTATTGACAGCCAAACTCGACGCACTGAAAAATATCGGGCTGGTGGTGATCGATGAACTACAGACAGTCGGTCAGCCGGGGCGGGGAGCTCTTTTGGAAAGACTTCTCACCAAAATCAAGGCCTCGGTTTACACTCCCTCGCAGCTTGGGCTGTCGGCGGTAATTGGGGACAACGCCGCCTCAGCCGGTCGCTTGGCTGAGTGGCTGGAAGCTGAACTGGTCGAAGAGACCAGCCGCCCGGTCGATCTGATCCGTGGCGTGGCGGCCGAGGGATCCTTCCGTTATCGTTTTTACAATTCCGGGTTGGACGGATCTGAACCGTTTGAACAAACTGAAATGGGCGAGGAACCGATGGCCGGATTTATCCGCGCGTTGAAACAAAACTCTGGTTCCACATTGATCTTTTTGAAATCACGTCGCGAGACGGTCGATGCAGCTTTTCGTTTAGCCGCTGCCGTCAACTGGCCGGCTGCTTCCAAGGCGCTTCAGGCGCTCGATGAAGAAGAACCATCGTTTCTGATTCGTTCGTTAAAACAGGCACTAAGCCGAGGGGTGGCCTTTCACAATTCCGACCTGTCCAGCCGTCAGCGAGCCATTATCGAGCAGGCCTTTCTCGACAAAGAGGTCCGGGCGATTTTTTCGACCACCACGCTGGCCATGGGCGTCAACCTTCCGGCTGATACCGTCTATCTGGAGACGGTCAAGTATGACTCCGGTGAATACGGTGGGGGGGCATCGTTGGTGCCGGTGACTCGCTCGGAATTTGATAATATGACCGGTCGGGCCGGACGGTTGGGTTTGGCCAGGGAAGGCCAACCCGGTCGTGCAGTGGTTTTGGCCGAGACCGATTTTGATCGCGATATCCTGTGGGAGAACTATATCGCCCCCGACCAGCCCGAAGCTATCAAGTCGGCGCTGGCCACTACCGGGTGGGCAGACTGGCTGTTGGATTCGATTGCCGCCGGGTTAGTGCAAAAGAGCAATGATATTGGCAACCTGTTTGAGCAAACTCTTTACGCCACCGAGAACAGTCTGCCCATCGATTTTGAATCGGTGCAGCAAAATCTGCTCGACAACGATCTGATTCGATGCGATGAGACCGATCGTCTGAGTGTCACGGCCTCCGGTCAGGCAGCGGCGGTGTCTGGTATGTCGGTAAAACAAGCGATCCACCTCAGAAGACAACTTGCACAGGATCGGCCAACCGACGATGTCGGCTGGATTGCTCTGGCTTTGAGCACGCCCGACTGGAATCTGCCGCCCGGTCTGTTGTCGCACTGGGAACACAGCCAGGGGCTGCCGGTGCGGATGCTCTACCAGCAGTTCGGTGAGACCGTCGGTGAGGTATCTTTCCTGTTGGGCAATTGCCGTTTGAGCGAACCGTTGCCGTATCGTATCGCTGCATCAATGAAAGCGCTGATGCTGACCGAACAGTGGCGTCGGATGATACCGGTGAAACAACTGGAAGAACAGTTTCAGATGCATCTCGGTCAGATGATGGCCCTAGGCGATAGTGTCGCCCATCTGGTTTGTGGGCTGGCCGCGTTGATCGAAGCAGAGGACCGAGATTCGTCGTTGATCGGACAGTTGCGTGAATTGTCTTTCAGTCTTCGCTTTGGAATGCCCGTATCGATGCAACCGTTGTACCAACAAGTTGGTCATATTCTCACCCGTGGCACTCTGGCGGCACTGTACCGGGAAGGGATCACCACCGTCAAGGCGCTTTTGGAGCTTGATGAAAATGAACTGGCGCGGCTTATCCCAGGTACGCGCAGTTTGCACCACCTGAAGAAATATTTGTCATCTAATAAAAAGGAGAACGATATGAACCACAATGCAGCAATTATCAGTCAACCGGTTCAGAAGGGAGCAATGCCTTTGGTAACTGCGCCGCAGTCGGTCGAGATTGACGGCGCCTATGAACGTGAACGGTATCTGGTAAAGATCGATGGCTTCCCTGTCCGGTTGACCGGGAAGTCGTTCAAGTATTTTGCCAAGCTGGCCTGGTCACGACTGCACAGCGAGTCCGGATGGATCTACAAAGAGGATTTGGAAATCGGGTTCAACCAGGCGCGCTATCTCTATCGCATGAAAAGCGAGATCAGCGACAGCCTAAGATGCGACTGGCCGGTGATCGAGAACAATCGGCTCGGTTACTACCGGCTCAATGTCGACCCGTCTCAGGTGCAACTCAACATTGAGTGCCTCAAAAACCATCCGGACTGGGAGGTGCGCTCTTTGGTCGACAACGCGGGCCGTAAAGCCGCGAACTGACACACGGCCAACAGGCAAGCCCATAAATGGGTCTCTTCGCGCTTTGCGGCGATAAATCGCTTTTTCGCGCTACGCGCGTTTCCAATGTCACCCTGAGCGCAGTCGAAGGGTGACACGGTCAAGCCTGTCTTTTGCGCGTTGCACCTTTGTAACGGCACCTTGAGCGCAACCGGAGGGTGTGTCTAATATGCCCGCTGAGTCTTCGGACTCAGTGGGCAGACACATGTAAGCATCTTTCGGGACAGGTATCTTGTGGGGCAGAACCGTCTTTGGTTATTGTGTCCGCGTGATCTTCAGATCGCGTGGGTATGTAGCTGAGTCTGATGACTCAGCCACCACAACGCATTGTGATCCCGGACTTGACCCGGAATCCAGTAGGGCAGAATCACTTCTGGTTCGGCCGCTTATTGACGGGTGGCACCATCAAACTTGGTTTGGGGGTGATAAATCACTTTCTTGGCGCTACGCGCCTTTGACTCCAGGATACTCACATACCTGCTCAAGACGCGCGTGGCGCGAAAGACAGGCTCGCCCACCGTCCCAAACAAGGTTTGAGACGGCCACCCATTGTCGACTTCTCAATGGCGGAACCGCTAATCCGCCGCGGCGGACGCCCTACAGCTCAGTGGATAGACGCAGCCTGCTCAATTTGTAGCATACATCTTGTAGGGCAGAACCGCTTCTGGTTCTGCCGTTCTTCAGTGGCGGGTTCACGCCGCGGCGCGCAAGCGAAGACGGACCCGCCCTACAGGACTGCCGCCTCACTCGATGTGCGTGACTCGCAAGGACAGTATTGTGCGCAAATCATCGAGTTTTTTGGACCCTTTTGATCCCAAGTCCGTTATATTGGTGCCGGTCATACCGATGGCCGATTAGTACCAGATTCGGCGGTGCGCCGATGTTGCCGCCACTAAGGACGAGCCGTAAGCTATAGTGTCACAGTCGGTTCAGAGCCCGTGCAAACCGGCGGTTCAGGGAAACCGAAGAAAGTCGATATATATGAAAATGGCCTCAGATATGATAATCAAAAGCCGCTACCGGCTTCCTCTACTGCCGGACGGCCAAAAGGTGGACTGCCCGCTCTTACGACTGCGGATGGCCGTACTGTTCCCGCACAATTTGTTTACCGTTCAGGTCAGGCGCAAAGAGTCGTTGCAGGTGATAGGTGATTGCCAGCCGGGCGGTCAGCAGTTTGTTGCCTCACTTTCACCGCACCATAACGACGATGATCCGTCCCCGATCCACGAAATGGGCACGTTGGCCACCGTGCGTGACTGTCGCGAAGCGCCCGGCGGTTCGCTGTTGGTGACAATCGAAGGACTCAGCCGGGTCGGTATCGAAAAAGTGGCCGGTTCCGACATGTACTCGCGAGTCGCCGTCCGGGAACTCGAACTGGACTCCAGCGATGTAAAGAGTCACCTGGGCCGTATGGACGCCGTGATCTCGATGGTCGATGAAGTCAGCCGTCTCGATCCCAGCTACTCGGCGGAGTTGGTATATCTGCTTAAGGCCATCGAAGACGACCCTTCATTGTTGGCCGATCGCGTGGCGTCGTTTTTTCATTTCCCACTTGAATGGAAACAGGAGTTGCTGGAAGCGGTCGATCTGCAATTGCGCTATGGTCTTTTGTTGGGATACCTGGACCGCGTGTTGACCCACGCCGGTGCCTTGCGCAGCGTCAAGAACGAGCGGCACAGCGACGGGACTCAAAGCCCGTATATTCCCTGGCAGCCGGCCCGCGCTTTGCAACCCTATGCCGATAACGACAATGGTCAGGCCGAAGAAGCATTCCGAGTTCGCGAGGTAATCAGTCGTTCTTCGCACCTGCCTCCGGAGGTGAAAGCCCGGGCCACCATCGAAGTGGACAGGCTGTCGCGGCTGCCTTCGGCCTCGGCTGAATACGGCGTGACCAAAGACTATCTCGACTGGATCCTGGCCCTGCCCTGGGGGCGCCTTACTCCCGAGAGCTATGAAATCGATGATGTTGAAAAGATCATCTCCACCGACTACTTCGGTCCGACCAATATAAAAGAACAGATTCTGCAACGGATGTCGGTCCGCAAACTCGCGGGCGGTATCGACAAAGGTCCTACTCTCTGTCTGGTCGGGGCCTCCGGCACCGGCAAGGCATCGCTGGCCAAGGCCATCGCGCGGGCGCTGGGCAAAGAGTTTATTCGCATCTCGGTCGGCGGTATCTCTGAAGTCTCTGAGATCAAGGGAACACCCCGGACTTTTCTGGGTGCGCAACCGGGTAAAATCATCCGCGCTCTCAAGGATGCCGGATCGTGTGATCCCGTCATACTGATTGAAGACATCGATTACTTCAATCTCGAAAACAAGTCATCGGTTAACATGGCGCTGTTGGAGGTTGTGGATACGCGCTACAACGCCCGCTTTATCGACGCCTACCTCGGAGTGCCGTTTGATCTGAGCAAGGTTCTGTTCATCTGTTCGGTGCGGGCTTTTGAGGAGATACCTGAACAGTTCATACCACGTTTTGAACTGATGGAGATACCCGGCTACATCGAGCGGGAGAAAATCGTCATCACCAAGAAATACATCATCCCCTCGCTGTTGAAGAAGCACGGCCTGCGCAAATCCGAATTCAAAATCTCTGAAAAGACTCTGGCCTGTATCATTGCCGGATACACCCAGGAGGCCGGTCTGTTGGGGTTTTCGCAGCAGATAGAGAAAGTGTGCCGCAGGATAGCCCTTGAGAAGGCCCAGGGAAAAAAGAAGTCCTGGACGGTGAACGACAAAAACCTCGAATCGTTCCTGGGTTCGCCGGTGTTCATCCCCGAAAAAGCCGAAAAGGAACCGGAAATCGGTACCGCTACCGGTCTGGCCTGGACCGGCGCCGGGGGCGACTTGATGTTTATCGAGGGGCTTAAGATGAAAGGGGAAGGGACCATCATCACCACCGGTTCGCTTGGCGAGGTGATGAAGGAGTCTATCCAGGCGGCGCACTCGTATGTCCGTTCAAAAGCCGACGTTCTGGGCATCGACTTCTCCGATTTCAACGAGTTTGATATCCACATCCACTTTCCCTCGGGCGCAATCCCGAAGGACGGCCCGTCGGCCGGCGTGACCGTCTGCCTGGTGATAGCCTCGGTCATGTCGGAGCGCCCGATTCGAAATGACATCGCCATGACCGGTGAGGTGACACTACGCGGTAAGGTGCTGCCGGTAGGTGGAATCAAAGAGAAAATTTCAGCCGCTTACCGGGCCGGGATATTCAACGTCGTTATGCCGATTGAAAACAAGAAAGACATCAAAGATATCCCGCGAGAGATTCAACGCAAATCGAAGTTCACTTATATCAGCCGTGTCGATGAACTCTTCTCGCTATGCCTGATGGATTTCACGCCATCTACTTTTACCCTTGAAAAGATTTTCGCCGAAGAGATGGAAAAGGCCAAGAAGTCATCGGCCAAAAAACCGGCGAAAAAGAAAAAGGGTGGCACCAAAGCAGCTCGATCGCGGAAGAAGTAACCTTCGTGTCGTGGCTGTAGGTCAACTCCTGTTGCGTAACGATCAATAAAACCTTCATGCTTCGACTCCGCTCAACATGACACGGTCAAGCCGTGGGTGACACGGGCAAGCCACAGTAGGTCAGGACCCCTTGCGGTCCTGACATCCCGCGCCACGCTGGATTCTTCCTTTGGAGTCGCCCGGCGGCGTTGGCGTCTCCGTCCGACAAAGAGCCCCACCCGACGCAAAGCCTCTGGGTGGGGTACCGTGTACGACTTGCAAAACTTCTTCGTACCGTCATTCCGGGCTTTGACCCGGAATCCATTCTTCGAAGCGGGCACTGGATTCCAAGACTGGATTCTGGCCTGCGCCAGAGTGACAGACAAGGAAGCCGGGTTCACGCCTCGGCGCGCAGGCAAAGACGGACTCGCCCTACAATGCTGGTCGCAGCATGTCTCGAAGAGCGCGCGTAACGCACAAGCGTGGTTTATCACCTCACCCTGAACGCCCCACCAACCTTACCCTGAGCGGAGTCGAAGAGTGAACTTTCTGGTCTCGGTTTTCACTTGAAAGCGCGGACTGCTTGCCCTAATATCAATCACATGAAACAGAATTCCCCCGATACCGATCCCTTCGCAATCGTCCGGAATGGATACGACAAGATCGCCGAGTGCTATCTCAAGGATAGAGAGAAATTCGAAAACTGGAACGAACTGGAGGAATTCTGTTCCAAGCTTCCGCCGAAGGCGAGAGTACTGGATGTTGGTTGCGGAACAGGTACGCCCGTTGCCAGATATCTGATAGAGCAAGGTTTCGAGGTGGTCGGGATCGATGTGTCGAAAGAGATGCTAAAGGTGGCGCGGTGGAACGTGCCGGAAGCTTCTTTCGTTCAGATGAACATGACGGATATCGACTTTCCACCGGAATCATTCGATGGTTTGATATCATGCTACGCTATCTTTCATGTTCCCAGAGAAAGACACGCCGCCATATTTCGATCTTTCCATACAATTATCAAAACCGATGGCCCCCTTCTGGTATCTGTCGGCAGTTGTGCATGGGAAGAAGTTGAGAGTTACTATGGTGTGAAAATGTTCTGGAGCCATTTCGATCCGGCGACCACCGAGTCGCTGATAACCGACGCAGGTTTTAGTATCGTGTTCGGCCGAAATGTCGACAGTGGTGACGAAACACACTATTGGATTCTGGCGCGCAAGTGAAAAAGTGAGGACATACACGCGGTAGCTAAGAAATCATGGAATGAACGTCTGCAACGGCGACCCGGTCTGTGCCTTACCCTCGTCTGAACCTACAAAGTTACACATCCAACCAGCGGGGCCGGGCCGCCTGTGAACATGTAATCCACCAGATAGACGAGATCACCAATATCAAGGGCGCATGAAGCATCAACATCAGCCAATTGGCCAATCGGCGGCGGATCGCCGTCTGTGAACATGTAGTCCACCAGGTAGACCAGATCGGATACGTCAACAACACTTGAGTAATCTATGTCGCCGGGCACCAGGGTGGTCGGTGAGAGGTTGAAAGAAAACTCTCTGGAATCTTCATATCCAACTACCTGCTGGTCCTCAACGTGCACGGTGAAAGTGAACATTCCGGTGTCGGAACTGCTGCCGGATATTACGCCGGCCGAGTCTATGCCATACCCGTCGGGCAAGGCGCCGGACTCGATAGTGTACGTCGTCCTATCCAGACCGCCTTTGGCTTGGATGGTATCCGCATAAAACAGATACTGCCGAGGTGTGCTCAGTTCTTCCTGGGTGGTGACAATACGCATATCCCACGACTCGAAAGTCTCGTATCTGAGTATCCAGTTCAGCGGGTCCAATTGTACCAGATAGCTTTCCACTTCATCGGCGAAGTTCAGCTTGAACATCTGCGTTCGTTGATCGTTGAACAAAACCAGCGTGTCATCAGGAGCGTCCACCAGACCAAAACGGAACCGGATCGGCATCGCGAACACCTGTGGATCGGTAGTCTGCAATTGCTTTACTTCGAGATAGACATCATATCCGGCAGTGTCGGAAACCTCCTGGAAGTATGACCATCGATAGCTGGGCAAACTGGAACCATAGACCCATTGATCGAAAAAGTAATCGAGCTCCACACCGCAAACCGTCTCGTAAATGTTTTTCAGGTCTTCGGTGGTAGCTGCGTTCCATCTGTGTTGCGAGTTGGCGTAAGCGTCGAGACCGGCAAAGAACAGCGAATCGCCCACCACACCTCGCAACATGTGCAACACCCATGCCCCCTTGTAATACTGTGCCCTGGAGAAGAAATTTGAGTAGCTGGTGGTATCACCGACAAACACGGTCAGATTGCCCCAATACGCCATGTCGTTCATGTACTCATGGTAGAAGGGACGTCCGAGAACGGTTTCGAAGTAGAGCGCCTCAGAATATGTGGCAAATCCCTCGTTCAACCATAGATCACCCCACGATTCACAGGTGATCATGTCGCCCCACCATTGGTGAGCCAACTCGTGTATCACAACATCCGGTTCGAAAATCCCCTCGGCCGTACCCATGGTGCTCATCGTTTGATGCTCCATCCCCACCCAACCCTGACTCATGGCATGACCATACTTCTCATCGGCAAATGGATACTGTCCAAACATCTCAGACAAGAGGGTCAGAGCGTCGGGTAGTATACCGTAGCGAGGAAGGGAGTACGAATAGAACGATGGGAAGACGGCGTGAGTTATCGGCATCGTATCCGCTTCATCGTTGTAGACCCATTCATCGTGCCAGACCTGGTACTGGGATATCGATAGCGAGAAAAGATAGCTGGCCATCGGGTAGTGCTCGGTGTAATAAAAAGTCTGCCATACATCGCCCGAAGCAACCACCGAATCAAGCGTTCCATTGGAGCCGACATAGAAGCCGGTGTCCACCGTTATGGCGATGAAAAAAGTGTCGGCTTTGTCGTCCATGCGATCCTTACACGGCCACCAGTCCCGAGCGTCGTAAGGCTCAAAAAGAGTCGTCAGATAGACGATCTCCTGAAAGGAAAAGAAGTAGATCGACCGACGATAGAACATGTCAAACTCGAATTGCTCACCGGCATCGTACACACGGTCGAGGTCGACGGTCACGGTGTTGTTCAACCGAGAAAAGCTCAGCGTCCCCGACGGAATCGCTATCGAATCAAGCTGCCGGCCATCATTGAAGTCGACCTCAACCTGAGCGACACCGTCGACGGTGGCCCGGGCGACAAATTTCACCGCACCATAGAGTGTGTCGACATCGTGGTCGAGCTTCATTCGGATATCGTAGGTCAACACGTCATAGTTCGTCTGAGTACTCATGGCGTCCTGAGCATCCCGCATCTTCTCAGTGAAACGACTATCCATCAACCTCTGGCGTTTGGCGTCGGCCAACCGTCTGTGTGATTCATCCGACCACCGGGTCTTGTCGGTCGGCGGAATCGGCTGGTCACCGGCGAATGCCGGGATGGAAAGGGTGAGCAGTACTATTGCGGCTGTACAAGTCATCGATGCAGTCATGTTACCTCATTCCGGTATGTATTTTGCAGACCCGACCAATATAACCGTGGCTTCAAAATACTCCTACCCTTAGTTGTAAACTACCGCAAATCAGACGCAAATAGGCTCGATGACTCGATTACCATGGGCTCTGAAGCAGGCGACAAACCGGTTGAAGCCAAAATTCCTTGACAAAACCGAGGCGGACGGCGTATTTTATTGGTGGATAGGACGAGTGAACATCATCGGGTCAAACTGATAAGTTCTATTGTGAGTTAAACGCGCACTTGAAAACCAAACCGGGTTGGCCAGGCAACCACTCTGGTTTGATTTGATCGCACAAACGCGGATGATTTGAGTCTACATTGCGTGACTTGAGAATCGCCCGCCGCCGGATTGACTCCTTGTTTATTCTGGATAGCGACCCGATGATGGTCCGCAGACAGGGTGACTGTCAGGCCGAGTAATCACCTGAGTCCCCTGCAGACATGTACACGATAATGTGGCAGTGTGGATTGTACCGTGGAAAGCAGACGGGATACAAATAGAGTCGAATCGCAAGGAGGCAGATTAGATGAAGGTTAGAACGGCTTTTGTAACAGGGTTGGTGGTGGTATTGATGGCAGCGTCGGCAGATGCTTCAGTCGACGGCCTGGGTGCGCCGGACACGGTTGACCTCCATGTCACGGTGGCGCCGCATGCCGCCGGAAGTCAGATGCAGGTGCAGATGGACCTCTGGGTGTTTAGCGACTCCAACGATGTTTTTGGTGCCACCATGGGTTTCAATTGGGACAATCCGAATCTTCAGATGGACTCGGCCGTTCCCAGTGCGCTGGCCACCAGCTTTGAGATTGGACCCTTCGTTTACGAGAATGACGACATCGGCCTGACCAATGCCAACCAACGTTTTCTGTTTGGCGGCGCCAAGTTGTTCGGTTCCGGGATACCTCCCGATGACACTCGCCGCTTGTGGGCATCCTATTACTTCACTTTGTCAAACTGGACCGTCAATGATTCGATTGTGTTTGATACTGTAAGCTACAGTTCATCGACTGTCTACAAATTCGTCGGCGGGCAGGGTGTCGGCGACTACTTCCCCAATTATGTGGGCGGTTCGGTGATCCATGACCCCGACTTCGTGGAGCCGGTCGACCTGGTGGTCACGCCCGATTCGTTGGGTTTTAGCGCTGTTGAAGGAAGCGGCAACCCGGCCGGACAGTCTTTCCAGGTGGCCACCGACGGCGATCCGGTTTCCTTTGAACTGAACGAAGACGCCGACTGGTTGATCTTGACGCCGACACAAGGAACCACGGTTCAGACTATAAATGTTGGCGTGAATGCCATCGGCTTGAGCGCCGGAGAGTACATCGATACGGTCGAAGTTGTCTCAACGGGCGCGGCCAATTCACCTCAGTTTGTGGTGGTGACGCTAAGTATTGTTGAACCGGCGCCGGCCATCGCCGTCGAACCGAACGAGTTCTTTTTCAACGCTATCGCAGGCGGTTCCAACCCGGCTTCGAAGACGCTGACTATCACCAATTCCAGCGCCTCCGTCTTGCAGTGGTCTGTGACCAACTCAGAGAGCTGGCTGTCTCTGGCGCCCGCCAACGGCACCGATTCCGGCGATGTGACTCTCAGCGTGGATATCACCGGGCTTGCCTTCGCCGATTACTACGATACCATAGTTGTGAGCGATCCGGCCGCTTCCAATGATCCGGTTCTGGTGCCGGTGAACCTGTCGGTCGGCTCCGATTTGCCGATCATTGAAACCGATTCGGCCGGTTACACGGTCATCGTTGGCTTGGTCGCCACCATTCCCGATCGTACAATTGGCATCCTCAACGGCGGCGCGGGCACTCTTAACTTCTGGCTGGAGGAGAGCTCGCCTCGAATTCTGGGAATGAATCCGGACAGCGGCACGGCACCTCAGGGGGTGGACATCAATTTCAAAGCCCAGGCCGGTACGCCGCCCAACGACTACTTTGACACTATTTGGGTTTACTCAAATGAAGCCATCAACTCACCCTACCCGGTTGAGATTCACTTCATTTATAGAGAGAACCCGGCTTACATGAATGTCAACAAAGATACCGTAAACCTTGACGTCTACGAATGCAGCATGGGATATCTGGGCATTCTGCCTTCCCGAAGCTTTGTTGTTTCCAATCTCGGCGGCGACAATCCCATGCCGATAACCTTGACCTATGAGTCCGATTACTTTACAGTCTGGCCCGACACCGGTACGGCCGCAGCGGCCTTCACGATTTCGGCCGACTATCTCGAACTGCCGGTGGACACATATCTTGATACTATTATGGTTTCGGCGCCCAACGCTACGAACTCGCCAATTTACATTGAGGTTCGTTACAATGTGCTGGAGGGTGTTATAACGCCCGAAATCGTCCTGCCGATAGATCGTTACGTGATCCCCACTCAGGAGAACTCCGGACCCACGCCACCGGCGGCAATGGATATATACAACAAGTACGGCGGATGTATGGAGTGGGAGCTGATTGATAGTATCCCCTGGCTCTACCCCCATGTCCTTAGCGGGGACGTTCCGGCCGGTCTTAGTTTCAATATGAATTCAGCCGGGTTCCCATTCGGCGAGTACGAAGACACTCTGTTGGTGGTAGCGCCCTCGGCCGGCAACAGCCCCCAGGAGGTCTCGGTACGAATGCGGGTTTGGCGTTTTCACGGCGACAATGACTATGACGGGATTATCATGATCGCCGATCTGGTCTACCTGGTCGAATACATGTTCTCCAACGGCCCCCGCCCGGAACCTCAACTGCACGTGGGCGACCTGACCTGCAACCTGATTATCAATGTCGAAGATCTCGTTTACATGGTGGACTACATGTTCAACGGCGGGCCTATCCCCTGCGGTAACCCCTATTGATCGGATAAAAGTCTGAGTTTTCAAACGCCGCTCATACCAAGTGAGCGGCGTTTTTGTTTGCCGCCCCCTACGGGCCTGTTGAAAAAGGCTTGGCTCGCTGGTGGTGTTGGGCGACCCGGCCCGACACTTGCCGCCCAGCCAATGGCTGTCCGGCGAGTCATCTGACAGCAGCAGCGCTGCAACGCAGGTCACCTGACGGCGCCAGGGGTCTATCAGCAAGCCCTGCGGCCCGGGGTGCAGTTCCTGCGCCGCTTTAGCATTGACAAAGCCCGCCGATAAGGGTATTACCTTGACAAAAACCGTAATTACAATAAGTTGAGGACTAACTAAGCACGTCATCCGCCTGGAGAGGCGGAACCAACTTATGTTCAGGTGGTTAATCTACTGAACAATGTACTTACTGAATGGAGCCCCCGATGTACGCTGCTGATCGACTCAAAACTCTTCTCTCCGCTATTACGATTACCGCCATACTATGCCTTACACCGGTTTTGTGCAATGCCGAAGACTCGGATATCGATTGGGATAAGGCGCCGCCTTCGCTGATTCATCAGAAGCTTTGGGAGGCCAAAGCCTCCTCTCTGCTCGACCGACAGTTTGCGCGCAAAATGTCCGCAGCTTCACCGGATGTGAACACTCAGACCAACTACGACGTGCTGTTTTACGATGTCAATATTCGCATCAATGACACCACCGAAGTTGTCTACGGCACCGTCAAGATGATCGCGGCGGCGGCTATCGACGGCGTTACCGAAGTCCAGGTCGATTTTCACAGTTCCATGTTCATCGACTCGCTAAAGTATCCCGCCGGGACGCTGTCGTATACACGTATGGGCGACGTCGTCACAGTGACTTTGGATGCCTCCCGGAACACCGGCGAGGAGTTTGAGACGGTCTTTTACTACCACGGTCATCCCACTGAAGGTGGTTTCCAGGGATTCAGCTTTGATACTCGCTTCACCTCCAAGGTGATCTCATCGCTTTCCGAGCCATACTTCGCACGTAGTTGGTGGCCGTGCAAGGATCGCATGGATGACAAAGCCGATTCGTTCGACATTGCCATTACAGTGGACACTTCTCTGTACGTCGCCTCCAACGGCACGCTTGACTCCACGGTTGCCTTTGGCGCCAACGCGCATACTTTCTACTGGTCGGTGGGCTATCCGATGGTCACCTATCTTTTTTCCCTGGCCATTTCTGATTACACGGTGTGGACCGACGAATGGGTCTACAACGCCGGTCAGGATACTATGCCCCTCGTACACGCCGTCTATCCGGATCGGTACACCTACTCCCTGACGAAATATGGAATCACCCCTTATGCACTCACGGTGCTGAGCGGCAAGTACGGTCAATACCCATTCGTCACCGAGAAATACGGCCACGCCAATTTCGAGTGGGGCGGTGCTATGGAGCATCAAACCATGAGTTCCATGGGTGGTTCCGACTTTGGCTTCTCCGAACCGGTGGTCATACACGAACTGGCCCACCAATGGTTCGGCGATATGATAACCTGTCGCGCCTGGGGACACATCTGGCTCAACGAGGGTTGGGCCTCCTATGCCGAGGCGGATTACTTTCTGGAAAAAGACGGTTGGGCGGCCTACCACAGCTACATGAACAACATGGCCTACACCGGCGGCGGCACGATCTACGTCGAGGACTGGGACACCACTGGCGTGTGGGGGATCTTCCATGGAGGACTCTCATACGACAAAGGCTCCTGGGTGCTGCACATGCTTCGCGGCGTACTGGGCGACCAGTTGTTCTACGACGGCGTGGATGCATACACCAACTCGGAGTTCAGACACGCCGCAGCCACCACCGAAGATTTCCGCGACGTTTTTGAAAACTCCTCCGGGCGAGAACTGGATTGGTTTTTCGAAGACTGGATTTACGGCACCTATCGCCCCAACTATCACTTTCGCTACCTGGAAGAAGTATCCGACTCAGGTGGCTACGACCTCTACCTCCTGGTGGAACAAGTTCAAACTACCAACCCGCAGGTGTTTCGAATGCCGGTCGACTTCTTTTTCGACTTTGCCTCGATACCGGATGACACCGTGCAACTGTGGCCCAACGAGCGCCGGAATATGTTCATCTACAATCTGCCGACGACTACAAACAACATCCAGTGCGATCCCTCCGACTGGGTGCTGAAATATGAATCGCACCAGCCGTGGCAGTTGCATTTCGTAACACCGGTGGACGGACTCGCCGATGGGGAGCAGTTCTTCGAATACAGTGGTGAGCTTCGCGCCATAGGCGGCTCCAATAACCTGGCTTACACGCTGGTGGGTGGCTCATTGCCCGACGGATACAGCCTGAATTTGGATGGGTCCATCTCGGGTTCGACACTCGACACCGGAACGTTCACGTTCACGGCTCGGGCCGACGACAACTTCGGAAGTTTCTTCGACGAATTGGAGTACAGCCTGCGGGTGGGACCTACGCCGCCAATTCCCGGCGATATCGATCTCAGCTTCGCTGAACCGGATATTGCCGATTTGGTCTACCTGGTCGATTTCATGTTCACCGGCGGTCCTGAGCCACCGGTGATGAACATTGCCGACGTCAATGCCAGTTGTCAGATTGACATCGCCGACCTGGTCTACCTGGTCGATTTCATGTTTACCGGCGGTCCCGATCCGTTGATCGGCTGTGTGATCGGTAAGGTGGAGTGGCCCGGGCCACTATCCGGCCCGAATCAGTGAGTCTTCAAATCAGCAAGACCCGCCCCGGCTCCGAATGAGCCGATTTGCCGGTCGGCGGCTGCCTTCCGGACAATCCCTGGGGCAATGTTTTGTTTGCTTTTGAACCAATAACCAGTATCATCCTGACGAGTTGACCGATCGTTGAAAGTACCCGTCACCCCGGGGTTGGAAATGGACCGCAGCCCGCGACCGCAGACTTTTCACATCACTACATTTGGTTGCCAGATGAACCTGGCCGATTCCTCCACCCTGGTGTCGATTCTCAGTGACTCTGGCTACCAGAGGGTCGATGACGAATCGAAGGCCGATCTGATAATCCTGAACACATGCTCGGTGCGTGATAAAGCGGAGCAGCGAGTAATAGGCAGGCTGGGTGAATTGCAGCGTCACAAACTGGCTCGACCTGAGATGAAGCTGGCCGTTGTCGGTTGCATGGCCCAAAGGCTCGGCGAGGACCTGGTCGAACTGGCCCCTCATGTCGACATCGTGCTGGGCACCGACCGGCTGTTTGAGTTGCCTCAGGCGCTTATGCGCACCAATGGCTCGGCTACCGTGGCCACTTCGTTCGGACAAGTTGACCTGGATGGTATAACACCGGTGAAAGAAACCGCCTATTCTGCTTTCGTTACAATATCACGAGGCTGCGACAATTACTGTTCCTATTGTATCGTACCATACGTGCGTGGCAGTGAGAGAGCTCATTCGGCCGACGCTATTGTAGATGCCGTCAAACGACTGGTCGATGAGGGCGTGGTCGAAGTCACCCTTCTGGGGCAGAACGTCAATAGCTATCGGCACGGCCAAGTAGACTTCCCCCGCTTGATGAAACGTGTGGCACGAGAGACAGAGATTCCCCGGTTACGTTTCATGACCTCGCACCCCAAGGACCTGTCGGCAGAGCTGATCGACGTCATGGCTTCCGAGCCTGAGTGGATGCCGCATGTTCATCTACCTTTGCAGTCGGGCTGTGATCGCGTGCTCAAAAAGATGGGACGGGTTTACAGCTTCTCACACTATATGGGCATCGTCGAGCAGCTTCGCAAGCAGCTTGATTATGTTTCGCTTACCACCGATCTGATTGTCGGCTTCCCCAGTGAAACAGAAGACGAATTCGTGCAAACTCTGGATGCCGTCAGGGAAATCGGTTTCGATGCAGCCTTCATGTTTCGATACTCGGTCCGGCCCGGCACCGGCGCCGCCCGACTGAATGATGACGTGGCCGAGGAAGATAAGATCAGGCGTCTGTCGGAACTGATCAGGCTGCAACAACAGATCGGTCACCAGCGTAACCAACGTGAAGTGGGTCAGGTACGTTCGTGCCTGGTGGAGGGAACCTCCCGGCGTAGCGACAGGTATCTCCGCGCCCGCACCAACGGCAACAAGACGGTGCTGTTTGAGGCCGATGGAATCTCGGCCGGCGCCGTGGTGCCGATCCGGATAAGTTCGGCCGATGCCTTTACATTGCACGGGGATCTGGTGGAGCCGCCAAGATGATCAATGCTTGGGGTCACATATTGTTGCCGCTTTTGACTGCGCTGGTAATCGTATTTGTAGCCTTACGTCTGCGCTTGTTTGCCGACGGCGGATTGGCTGGTCGCTGGTCGTTTGTTTTCGGTGGCCTGCTTGTGCTGCTGGCCGCCATCTGGCAAACAGTCAAAACCGCGTTTTCATACTACGAGTGGTTTATCCAGGATGCGTACTATTGGCTGGAATGGGGACAGCTTGTGATATTGCTGAGTGGTGTGATCCTGATCGCGGTAGGTCTGTCCCTATACTCTGACTATTGGCAAACACGTGGCGAACAAATCGCGCTACGCGACCGACGCCTTTCGCTCATGGAGAATCTTCAGCTTATCGCCCGCGAACCGTATCAGCTCCTCCAACTGCTGGACATCTCACTCAAGGAGATGCTCAGCGAACTGCCGGATGCCTCGGGTTGTGTCTTTCTGATGAATCGTGCCCGCCGTCAACTGGTGCTAACGGCGTCGGCCAACCTGACCCCGGAGGAGACAACGCTACTGGAACATTATCCCTTCGGTCGCAACCTGGTCAGTCGGACGGCGGAGTTGGGCGAACCAAGCCTGGCCGCGGATTTTGAACTGTTTGATCGCAGCGGTAAGTTGGTAATCTCCCGCTTTCAGTCATCACTATTGTTGCCGCTGGTCTCATCGTCTGAAAGGATTGGCGTCTTTGTGCTCCTGGGTGAGTCCCGCCACTTTTTCTCGCCGGGTGAAATCCGTTACCTGGCCCCGGCCGTCCAGTGGCTGGCCGAAAAAATAAAATCGGCCCGGCTGACTCGTGAACTGACGGTGGCCCGAAACGAAGTGGAACGTCATCAGACGTACCGACAGGATATGTTGGCTCGGTTGACAACGGCCGGTGCAGCCTTTTCTTCGGCCGATACCGCCGACGCATTCTGCCGCAGCCTGGTTGGACTCCATGGTGCGGAGTCGGTCCATTTGGTAGGTATGGCTCAAGGGGGCCTGATGTTCCCCGGTGGTAGTGAGCCGATGCTGGACCTGACCGAGAACTACAAGACAGCAGTGGTCGATGCTCTCGACCGGGAACGACCACTAATAATCAATCAGGAGGTGGTTGGCGAGCAAGATAGGACTGTCGTTGCTCAGTCTACCCTGCTCTATCCGCTCGGTGATCGGTCCAGACCGCATGCCCTTTTGTTCCGACGTGAAGGCGGACCGTTCAAAGTTGCCCAGGACGATCTCAAGACGATTGGCGTGTTTGCTCGCCTGGCTCAGGCGGTTTTGAAACAGAAGGAGCTCTCACGAACCGACATTACACGACGTAAAGGTTTTGACAAAGTCCTCAGCCTGTTGCGCTTTGACTCGGCAGAACCGCTGGAATCCGACACCGACCAATTGGTGAAACATGTGAGTGGAATCCTCCCCTCAACGGCCCGAGTGGTTGTACTTACCAAACATCCCGATGGATCTTTCAGAGCTCCGATAAGTGACGAGGCCAAAGCCCTGCACCTGTTGCCTGGCGAAGGAGTGGTGGCCGAAGCGGCCGGCGCCCTTGAGCCGGTGGTGATCCGCGGCTGCAAAAACGTGGCGGCCCGACTGGAGGAGCTACAACTGGCCAATCGTGAAGCTTGCTTTCGCCTGCTGGGTGAGAAGGAGGCGCCATCTTTCATGGCCGCCTACCCCCTTGTTGGTTTGAACGACCTGGCCTGTCTGATTCTGGTTTTTATCCAGGATGGACCCGAGGGGGAACAGGCCGAATGGGAGCGGCTGTTGACCCTGGCCCTGGGGCTTTACTCGGTGCGCATGACCGTTGCCGAACTGCGAAGGCATCAGACCGTTGCATTACCGAACGATATCCCCGGCGTGCCGCTGGGTGGAATCGTTAACCGGCTGAACAACCATCTGTCGGCTTTGATAGGCAACGCCGAACTGGGTATGACTCGCGCCGATCAACCGGTGGAGGTACGTCGCTACCTGGAGAGCATTGTCGATGAGGCCGACAAGGCGGCTCGATACGTGCGTAGTTCTCTTGGACATTCTCTTCAGGGAGTGTCCGGGAGTGACATCTCTGAGGACGGCGCCGACGACATCAATGATATCATCACAGCTTATCTGGACCGGGTGAGGATTTCCGACAGCCTTTACATGGTGGCCGGACGACCCCGCGAGATTTTTCCACGTCTATTCAAGACGGCTCCGATCA
Organism: Candidatus Zixiibacteriota bacterium; assembly: GCA_029860345.1. NCBI lineage: Bacteria > Pseudomonadati > Candidatus Zixiibacteriota > Candidatus Zixiibacteriota bacterium. Next base: position 112,686 of record JAOUBJ010000005.1, read on the forward strand.
ACACCTCACCTTGGGCCATAGAAAGGCTGGTTGAAGAAGCAGTTGGCCACCTGGCTTCGGTTGCTCGCGACGATGAAGTCATCACAGTTTCCAGCTATCGACTTGACCGCCATGTATACCTTGATCTTTCGCGACATGGCCGTGAGTTGCCGCCGGTGGATCAGATCGCTCGATTTGGTGACTATGTTTGGGTTAGTGAACTGTCGGTTGATCTGCCGGTGGAGAAGTACCTGTCAACGCTTGCGGCACAACCCTGTTTGTGCAGCATCGACCGTAGCGGTGTTCAGCCATCATATCTGTCTTTCAAATTCCCGGTCAACGACACTCCGGTCAAGTCCGGCAGGTCTGTCTCATCAAGAGTTCGATTGCTGGCTATCGATGATCAAACGGTCATTCTGGACCTTATTACGGCCATGTGTCAGTCGCTCGACTATGAGGTCTTCACCGCCCTGTCCGGCGCCGAGGGGTTGAAACTGGCCGAGCAACAGGATTTCGATATTATTCTGGCCGATCTGGCTATGCCCGGCGCTTCCGGGCTTGACGTGGCCAGACGGCTCAAGGAGATCGCACCGGGCGTACCGGTAATCCTGGTTACGGGCTGGGAGGTCACCATTCAGCCGGAGCAGCTCAGAGAAGTCGGGATAATCAACGTGCTGCACAAGCCATTCCGGATCGAGCAACTCACAGAAATAGTCCGTTCGGCCACCGCCCCCAAGAACGTTGGTTAGACCCTGCCAAAGCCGAGTTTGGGCGGCCGGTTAACCATTTCGACAAAGCTGCCGATACTACCAACAAAAATAAATACGGCCAAGTATGAACAAAATCGACATCCTAGCACAGATTCGCAGTAATGAGAAACTTCTTAGCCTGCCGCACGTCCTGTCGGAAATCCTGGCGGAGGTGGGCAAAGACGACTTTTCCGCGGACAGCCTGGCCAAGATCATCTTGAAAGACCCATCGCTGACAAGTCGTCTGTTGAAGATGGCGAACTCGTCATTCTATCAGCGCGTCACCGAGATCACAACCGTGCACCAGGCGGTCTCGATCCTGGGTGTGACAACGGTGAAGTGCCTTACCCTGTCGGCCTCGGTTTTCAATCCGGACCGGATCACCGCATCCACCGGCATAGACCCCAAGGAGTTTTTTGCTTACTCACTTTCAATTGCCGCAGCGTCTGAGAAGATCGCCCGGACGGTGAATTATCCATCACCTGAGGAAGCCTTCATCGCCGGTTTATTGCACGATATTGGCGTCCTGTTTTTTCTGCACCATCATACCGACAAATATGCCGGTATGCTGAAGGGCGAGATTATTGCCGAGTCCTTAGTCGAGGCGGAGACAAAAGTGTTCGGCGTCGATCATTGCGAAATCGGGTACCACCTTGCTGAAGTCTGGCGGCTTCCCGACTACGTTGCCGATGCCATAATCACTCACCACGGCCAGAAATCGTCGGCTCCTTCTACGGTCCTGCAAAACATCGTCGGACTGGCCGTTCAGCTGACCAGCGACCGGTTCTCGGGATTCGAGATCAGCCTGGAAAAGCGTCTGCAGATGATCGGTGAACTATCCGAGCGGTTGTCGCTGGACAAATCGCAGGTCGACGAGATCTCATCGTCGCTGCTGGCCGGGACCATCACCACCGCTGAATACCTCGGAGTCGATATCGGCAACATTGAGGACATGCTCATTCGGGCCAACCAGGAAATCTGGAAATCCTACCTGACCATAGAAAACCTCTTCCGCGAACGACAAGAGTTGTCACAAAACCTGCTGAAGCAGGAGCGTGAAAAAGGCGCCATCGAAGCCAAAAACGTTGCCATGGCCACTCTCTCACACTATCTCAACAATGCCACCATGGCGATTTATGGCCGGAGCCAACTCCTGAGAATGAAACTCACCAAGGGTGACAGCGAGAACCTGCTGGCCAAACTGCCGCACGATCTCGAAGTGGTAGACCGGTCAATCGAACGGATCGTTGCGGTGCTTGAGGAAATGCGGGAAATCTCGCCGATCGATCAGCAGAAATATTACGACATGTCCAAAGCGCTCAATATCGACGATCGTATTACGCAACGTCTTGAAAGAATGGGCACCGACGGCGCCTGGGCATCACGAGTTGAGATGGCTCCCGAAGTGTAGCCACAAACTCGTTGCGCCCACCAACTCATTTGCATAGTTTTGACCTATGCTTACCTATCTAACCTCAGGTGAATCGCACGGACCGCAATTGACCGCAGTTATCGACGGTCTGCCGGCCGGTCTCAAGATCAATGTGGAAGCCGTCAATCATCAACTGGCGCGACGTCAGAAAGGTTACGGACGGGGCGGTCGGATGAGGATCGAGAAGGATCAGATTGAGTTGGTGGCCGGGGTACGTTCGGGAATCACTATGGGCGGACCGGTGACTATAGTTGTCCAGAACCGCGACTGGAAGAACTGGTCGCAAATTATGGACCCGGTCAAGCCAATCGGTGAGGAGCTTACCGACAAACAACACAAGCTGGCCTACGATACGCACCGACCAAGACCGGGCCATGCCGACTTAGCCGGCGGCATAAAATGGCATCACCACGATATGCGAAACGTGTTGGAACGGTCCTCGGCCCGCGAAACCGCCGCTCGAGTGGCCCTTGGCGCTGTGGCCCGACAACTGTTGGAGCATTTCAATGTTAAGTTTGGCTCCCATGTCGTCGGTATCGGTGAGGTGACACTGCCGCCGGACTTCGAACGACCGGGTCTTGAGAAAATGGCTGAACTCACCGAGGACTCCGATGTACGATGCATCGATGCCGACACCGAACAGCGGATGATCGCGGCTATTAAGGCGGCCTTGAGGGACAAAGACTCAATCGGGGGCGTGGTGGAAATTGTAGTGCAGGGGTTACCCGTCGGTCTGGGTGGATTCTCTCAGTGGTATCACCGCCTTGATGGTCGGCTGGCCGGCGCTATGATGGCTATTCACTCGGTGAAGGGAGTAGAGATCGGGCTGGGTTTCCGGGCTGCTGAGACCCGTGGTTCTGAGATGCATGATCAGATATTCTTTGACCCCTTTGGCGATCCGGCGCGCAAGAAGTTCCACCGCGAAACCAACAATGCCGGTGGCCTCGAAGGGGGCATCACCAATGGTGAGGATGTAGTCGTCCGCGTCGCTGCCAAACCAATCTCGACCTTGAATCGGCCCCTTAAGACAGTCGATGTTGTCACCAAAGAAGCAGGCGAAGCCATCGTCGAACGAACAGATAGTTGTATCGTACCGGCTCTGGCGGTGGTGACCGAAGCGGTGGCTGCATTGGTGTTGGCCGAGGCCTTCTGTGAAAAGTTCGGCGCCGACAATCTGGCCGAGACCGAACGCAACTACCACAGTTTCCTGGCAACAGAATACTAGTAGGCTGGGTCCGTCTGTCCCTGTGTCCACGTGGCGCACGAGGACGTACACCACGCACAAATGAGGTCGCCCGGCACACCATGCACGCGCTTAGAGTATGATGCATCCTTCGACTCCGCTCAGGATGAGGTTGTGACGCGCGTAGCGCAAGACCCATTCATGGGTGCGTCTGCCACTGCATCCACGTGGCGCACGAGGACGTACACCACGCACATTATCCAGCCCTGATTCGCCACCAATCCTCAACTGTAACGCTCTATCTTCCCGGTCGAAATCTGTTGCCGTTGCCTGAGTATTACACTACTTTTCACCAAAGCAAAGGAGTCCTACCGTGAAGATAGATTATTCGGCCAATCCTCCGCATGAATGCGCGACCACTGCCCTGGTTATGTTTGTCACTTCATTCGACAGCATTGTGGATAAACGATTGAAACAGCTGGACAGTGCATCCGATGGGATCATCCGCACCCTGCTGGCGAGTGGTGAGTTCACCGGATCATCAGGTGAGATGGTTTGCATCAACAGACCCGATGGATACGCAGCCAGCCGAGTCGTGCTGGCCGGTCTCGGCCCCAGGAAAACATGCACTCCGGACAGTTACCGGCAAATGGCCGGGCTACTCTCCCGCTACAAACCGTTGACCTGTTGTGATTCTGCTACCTTTCATCTGGGTACGGTTTCTGAGCCTGAGACTTTTCAGGCGGTGATTGAGGGATGCATCCTGGGTTCATATCGGATGCTGAAATACAAGACCGATGAAGCCAGTCTGGCCGGCGAAAACCTCTCGGAAGTTACCTACGCGATCGACAACAGGCGATTGTTGAACCGGCTTCAGAAATCGGTCGAGCGTGGTTGTGTTACGGCCGGGGGGCAGATCAATGTCCGGCGACTGTCGGCGCTACCGGGCTGCGACCTCACGCCCAAGATGTTTGCGGCCGAGGCGGTCAAGACGGCCGACAAGCTAAAGGGCTTGTCATGCCGAGTGCTTGACCAAAAAGAAATCAAGGCCGAGAAAATGGGCGCCCTGATGGCCGTCGCACAGGGTTCTGTGGAGCCACCGCGCTTTGTGATTCTGGAATACAAAGGCGGACGCAAAACACAGAAACCGATCGTGCTGGTCGGTAAAGGGGTCACTTTTGACTCCGGAGGTTTGTCGCTTAAGGCGGCCGACATGATGATCGAGATGAACGGCGACATGACCGGCGCTGCCGTCGTCCTGTCCACCATGCAGGCGGCAGTTCTGTTGCAGTTGCCGCTCAACCTGGTCGGACTGATGCCGCTGGCTGAAAATATGCCGTCGGGTCATGCCATCCGTCCATCTGATGTTGTCACCACCCGCAAAGGGATCACTGTTGAGATCATCAACACCGACGCCGAGGGTCGACTGATCTTAGCCGATGCCCTTGACTACGCCAACAAGTTCGACCCGCAAGCGGTGATCGATATCGCAACGCTGACCGGCGCCACGTTGTACATTCTGGGTTACTCAGGCGCACCCATTCTGGGTAACCATGACGATCTTCTCGAACGAATACGAGCTGCGTCCGAGGCCACGGCCGAACGAGTATGGCCGTTGCCTATCTGGGATGACTTTCGCAATGCCCTGAAATCCAACATTGCCGACATCGTCAACTCGGCCGGCAAGACGGCGGGCACGGCTACAGCGGCGGCCTTTCTTGAGAATTTTATCGGTGACTGGCCATGGGCGCATATCGACATCGCCTATGTCGACATCGAAAAAAAGGGAGCACCTTATACTCCCAAAGGAACGACCGGTATCGGTGTCCGGTTGTTGATTGACCTCTTGTCGAACTGGAAAAAGCTCTGAGGGCGTAGCAAGATTTGTGATCTGCTGCATCCTGTTCATGCTTCGACTCCGCTCAGCATGAGGTGAAAGATCGATCTTTCAGTGCTTAGCACCCAGTGTGAGTAGAACTGCGCGCTTAGCGCGAACAACATGGCTTGACCATGTCACTCACGGCTTGACCGTGTCACTCACGGCTTGACCGTGTCACCCACGGCTTGACCGTGTCACCCTGAGCGGAGTCGAAGGGTGAGGTGATAAATCACCTTCTTGCGCTTCGCGCCTGCATCCTCAACATGGGATTCAGTAGATTCTTGTAGGGCGGGTCCGTCTTCGCCTGCGCGCCGCGGCGTGAACCCGCCATCTTCTCTTTGTGTCCGGCAGATGTCCACATCTGGCGACTGGGATTCACTCCCGCACATGAAACGGTACAGCCATCAGCACAGCACCTATCCCCACGATCAAATAGGCGTTATCGAAAAAGTACGGAAAAGCGCACAACACCACGCCACAAAGCAGGGCGACACCCTGGCGCTGTTTTCGACCATAGACAATATACCCGGCGCCGATGGCTCCAAACAATATGCCGAACATCATTCCCATAGCTCAAGTCATGTCTCGATTGCAGGCGCAACAATCTTTTGTGGTGGCCGAATCTTCAGAATGGGCCAAGACAGGCATTGCCATCTGAAGATCACGAGGGCACAAAGCACAGGCTTGCCTTTGCACAGGCTTGCCTGTGAGCAGGTGTGCCGGTGTCGGGCGGGGTCGCCGCGACACCACCTGATAGCGGATGTCAATCTCCGCCGCTTCAGCCCGGAAGATAGGTCTGGCCTACGGCGGTTGAGAAGATAAAAGTCGATCAGAGGCGATGTCTATACGGTCCAACATCTTGCAGCGCAGCACCAACTGACTGTGAGCCACTCAGATAGCATGACCCGAAAAAAATCGCCCCAAGGGACTTGAACCTCATCGGATATTTGCTTATTATTTAAGGCTATGAATGACAAGACCATCTGGGCACCGTGGCGGGCCGGGTTTGTCCTCGGAAAGAAAGAATCAGGATGCATCTTCTGCAAACGACTGAAGATGAAGGATTCGGTCAGGAATCTAATCGTCTATCGCGGCAAGAAGGCGTTTGTGATTCTCAACAAGTTCCCATACAACGGCGGGCATACGATGGTGGTACCTCGTCGCCATGTAGGGCTTTTGGAGAAGTTGACACCTTCGGAGTCGGTTGAGTTTTTTGAGTTGACCCGTTTGTCGGTCAAGGCGATCAAGAAAGCGCTTAAACCTCATTCCATGAATCTCGGCATGAATCTCGGCCGCAGTTCCGGCGCAGGGATTCCTGAGCATCTGCACATGCATATAGTACCGCGCTGGCAGGGAGATACCAATTTCATGCCGGTGATCGGCAACACCAAAGTCATGTCGGTGCCGCTTGCGCCGGTGTACGAGGCGATCAAAAGGGAGTTTGACAAACTGTGAGTCCACGCCCCAAGATACCTACCAAGGCCGAACTGGTGCAGTTGCAGAAGCTGTACAAAACCGATGAGAAGATCGGCGAGCGACTGGGTGGGGTGCCGGCTTATCTGGTTGCATACTGGCGACGCAAAAAGAACGTACCCCGCCACTCGGTACCCAAGTTCTCCGAAAAAGAAGTCCGTAGTCTTTGGGAGAGGTTTGGCGACGATGATCGATGCGGGTTGGAACTGGGTATATCCAAAGCTGCCTTTTACAACTGGCGACGGCGCTACGGGATTCGTGAGAAACCTGCCTTTTTGAAGCTGGAACAGTTGGAGCTTGATTTCCCAGGGCTATCGACAAGCTCGAAATCCGCATCGCTCTGGGGAAAGCAGACGTTGTCGCAAAAGATCATAGGCGGCCTGGCCAAACGTGACTCTGTAGATGTGGGCGAGACTGTGGAGGTGGAACCGGACCTGTTGGTATGCGACCGGTCGGCCGACCTGGTCATGGAGAAGTTTCGTGAACTCCCGGGTGAATTGATGTTCAACAGTTCGCGGATCGTCGTGGCCTTGTCCGAAGTCAACTACTCCGGCAAAGGTTCGACCGCCGAACTCAGCCACACGGTCCGGCAGTTTGCGGAGCGTCACAGACTTCAGGCAGGCCTTGAACACGCCCAGGGTTGCTGTCATCAAATCATGATCGAGCAGGGGACGGCTCTGCCCGGTATGCTCTGCATGGGCGCAACCGAGAACATAGCGTCTCTGGGGGCAATCAACAGTCTGGGCTGGCAGGTCGACCTTGACACGCAGGCCGGGATACTGGCCAGCGGTCGGGTGGCCATGACGGTGCCACACACCCTGCGTGTCGATATTACCGGCAGGCGGTCGCGCGGCGTTTATGCCGGGGATGTTGCCCTGTCGATTGTTCAGCGACTGGCGGCGGAAGAGTCCGACGGCAAGATGATTGAGTACTACGGACCGGCGGTGTCGCAGATGACGATCAGCGAAAGATTCACCCTTTGTGCTATGGCCGCGGCAATGGGTGCTACAGGCGCTATCTGTCCTTTTGACTCGGCCACCCGCCGTTACCTGACCGGTCGGACTCAGCCGGTGTTGACGCCGCAAATGGCCGACAAAAACGCCGTCTACGAACAACACTACCAGGTGAACATTGAGCAGTTGCCGGCCCAGATAGCGCCGCTGGGACAACCGGGTGAAATCAAGCCGGTGGCCGAAATCGAAACCTTGCCTGTCAACAGGATCATTATCGGCTCGGCTATTAACGGACGGTTCGATGATCTCAGAATTGCCGCTGACGTTCTCAAGGGGAAGAGAATCAAACCCGAATGCAGCCTGCTGATCTACCCGGCATCGCGCACCGTGTTCCTTGAAGCGCTCAAAAAAGGACTGATCCGTGCCCTGGCCGAAGCCGGCGCTGTTATCATGCCGCCCGGCTGCGGATGTCATGACCTTCCGGCCTGGGCCAGGTTGACCGACGGTGACCGATGCTTGACCACCGGGCAGGCCGAGGGTGTTGTCCCAGCCGACGACGGCAATGCAGAGGTCTATCAGTGCTCTCCGGCTACGGCCGCCGCCTCGGCCTTGAACGCCGCCGTCACCGATCCATCACGGTACGTCAAGTGAGCCCCCCTGCGGCGAGACGGAATGTGTGCAGGTGGCAGGTTTGAAGACAAACCTGCCCTACGAGACTGTCAGTGGGTGGGATTGCCGGTGTCTGGCGGGGTCGCCCAACACCACCAAGGGTAGCGTTGTGTCAGGTCTTGATCATGCCGGTAGCGTGGGTGTGATCTGACACCGATAAATCGGTTTTTTGCGCTTCGCGCTCTTTGGTCCCAGATGGCGAAGCCACAGAAACACGGCTTGGCCGTGGCAGGTCACACAAACCACGCGGAAGGCGTGTCTCGCAAGTAACGAGTAGGGCGGCATCCCTGCGAGGCCGCCGAGATCGGCAGGATCACAGGGATCCTGCCCTACAAGACTGTCAGTGGGTGGGATTGCCGGTGTCGGGCGGGATCGCCCAACACCACCAAACACCGCGTAGGGAGCGGCCTTGCGTCGCCCCATGAACGAGGTAGGGCGCTTGCCGAAAACTGAACCACAATTATCGAAAAATATCTCAGCATCGTCCGTGGCGTATGTCATTCGTATCGTTGTCACCTTTCTTTTCGTGCCGTTCATTACATCGGTGTTGGGGGACGCGCGCTACGGCGTGTGGGTCATAATCTTTCAGACGATCAACTACTTTACGCTGCTCGACCTGGGTTTGACCTCGGCCATTACTCGTTATGTATCGAAGTATCTAAGCGAAAGGGACTATCCGCTAATCAACCGGGTGCTGAACACATCCACCCTGCTCTACTTCGTGATCGGGACTGTCGTCGCGACCGGCATCTACCTATTTGCGACTTTGTTTTTTGGATACTTCCGAGTAGGCGATCCGGCCATGATCGAAGAGGGGCGTCGAGCGTTAATCGTTCTCGGTGTTTTCATGGCGTTCAATTTCTACTTGCTGCCTTTCGGCAACAGCCTGGGAGCTTTTCAACGGTTCGATCTGGCTCGCGGCCTGGCCGTGGGCGAGGAAGTGTTGCGCACCATCATGATGGTCTGGCTGTTGCGACAGGGGTACGGCCTGGTGTCGCTGGCGATGACGCTGCTTTTGTTTACCATCATACGTCATGTGGTCAGCTTTGTCATTTTGCGTCGCCTGCACCCGGAGGTCTGTCCCGGCCGGGGGTTCATCGATAAAGAGACGGCCGGGATGCTCTTTCGCTATTCGCGAGTGACCTTCGCCATTGTGGCTGGCTGGCTGGTCATCTTCAATACCGACGCTTTTCTGTTGGGCCTGGTAGGTTCATCGGCTCTGGCCGGAGTGTACAATCCCGGCGCGCAACTGTTATTGTATGTCCGTAATGCGGTCAACGCGATTGCCCAACCATTGACACCGATGGTGTCGCACCTTGAATCCACCTCAGGTGTTGAGGCTGTCAAAAGACTGTATCTGAAAAGTCTGCGCTATGTCTCGTTTCTGTCGTTCATGCTCAGCGCCTCGGTTATTCTCTATGCCCATGACTTTGTGGCGTTATGGTTAATGCCGGAGTTTGGAGCAGCAGCCGATGTCATGCAGGTGCTGGCGGTTGGATCGGCGATCTTTCTGCCGCAGATCATCGGTAACGCCGTGCTGTTCGGAATAGGCAAACATCGCTACATCCTCTACGTTGTGATCTGCGAGGCGGTGGCCAAGATCATCCTCGCTCTCTGTCTCATAGGTCCGTATGGGTTGCTCGGCATGGCTGTCGCTTCGGCTTTACCACAATTCATCCTGTACCTGAGTTTGTATCCATACTTCATGTCTCGCGTGCTCGGCCTCTCCTTCATGCGGTTGATGAGCCGTGTTCTGGGCATGGGACTCTTAGCCGCTGTTGTTACCGTTGTGGTAAGCACAGGCATGCGCATAATATGGCCACCTTTGAGTTGGTTGGCGTTTGCGTTCAATGTCATTGTGGTGCTGGTTTGCTTGATGTTGACGGCGTGGTTTGTAATAGAACCAGGGGACAAAGACAGGCTGAGGCGACGCATCTTCAAAAAACAGTAGGTCGAAACCCCTGCGGTTTCGACATCACGCGCTTCGCGGGATTCTTCTTTTGATGTGGCCGGACTGAAGGGCTTGTTGATAAACCCACCATACTAGATGGTGAGGTGCTTCGCGATGAAGGTGCTGTCAGGTGACTCGCCTGACAGCCAGCTACTTGGAAGAATGGCGTCGGGCGGGGTCGCCCAACATCACCCATCATAGGAGACTCTTTCAACCCTCCCTGAAGTCCGCCCACACTGAAAGATGGCGGGCTCACACCTAAGCCGGGACTCAGGCGAAAACGGATTCACCTCACCTGGGACAAGAACCGTCACGCGGGGTCGCACGACGGCACAGAATTGGCGGGTTCCCTCCTACGGCGGATCTTCGGCGAAGATGGACCCGCCCTACTGGGGATACCGACTGGGACAAGAACCGTCGCGCGGGGTCGCACGACAGAAGAGAATCACGCGATGCGCGTGATGTCAGGTCTCTAAGAGAAGAGAGACCTGCCCTACTGGTAAGAAGGCGACCGACGACATAGAAAAGCGGGTCCGCCAAACGACGGACCCGCTTGAATTCAAGATAGTAGCATCGAGCTTAGCGCTTGAACCTTTTGGGACTGCGGGCTTCCCACTCGACAACGATCGGGCTGGCCACGAAGACCGAGCTGTAAGTACCAACAATAACACCCAGGATCAAAGCCAACGCAAAAGTGCGGAGTACTTCACCACCCAGGAAGAAGAGCGTTCCCACGACCAACAGCGTGGTCAATGACGTGTTTACCGTTCGTGAAAGCACTTCGTTGATCGAGGCGTTCACGGACGCGGCGAATTCGCCTTTGGAGCGAAACTTCTTTAGGTTCTCACGGATGCGGTCATAGACCACCACCGTGTCGGTCAGAGAGTAACCGGCCAGGGTCAACAAGGCCGTGATCAACAACAAGTCGAATTCAATATTGAGCAGGTAGGTAATCCCCAGCACGGCCAGCACATCGTGAAAAGTGGCAATTGTGGCCGCTATGCCGCTTCGAAAATCGAACCGGACCCAAATGTAGACAACAATGCAGAAGAGGGACAGAAGCACCGCTTTCTGGGCATCGTTACGCAGGGTTTCACCGACGGCCGGACCTATGATGTGTTCCGACTGGATGGTAAATGTATTCCCTTCAAAATTGGTGCCGATGATCTCTTTCAACCGAGCAGAGCGATCCCGCCCCTCGGCTTCGGACTCCGGTCGTTTGACCTTGACGATGAAAGCATTCGGTTCCTCGAAGTCGGACAGTTGCGTGATCATGGCGGCCGGGAAGTCGGCTGAGATAGCTGATCGCATATCATCGATAGCGACTTCGTTTTCAAAGGTGCCGATAATCATGGTGCCGCCTGCAAAGTCGATCCCCAGGTTGGCTTTGCCCGTGATCACCATGGACAAAGCAAAGATACCCAGGGCCACCAAGGCCAACGAGATAACGAAGGCATACTTGCGGACACCGATGAAATCTATTTTGGTATCGCTGACAATTCTAAACATATACTTCGTTCCTCTCGGTTAGATACTCAGTTTGCGATAGCCTTTGCGGAAATCGAAGACCTGTTTGGTCACCACAAAAGCCGTGTAGAGTGAAATCACAATTCCCCAGAATAGGGTCACCGCAAAACCTTTGATGGGGCCAGAGCCCAAAAGGAACAGCGCGCCGGCGGTAATCAGGGTTGTGACGTGAGAGTCGAAAATGGCAACAAAGGCGCGATCATATCCGGCATCGATTGATGCCCGCACGGTCTTTCCGGTGCGCAACTCTTCCCGGATGCGTTCGAAAATCAGAATGTTGGAATCGACCGACATACCGATGGTCAGGATGATACCGGCGATTCCAGGCATGGTAAGGGTAGCACCCAGCGCCGACATGACGGCCAGCAGAAAGAATATGTTGAAGCATAGACCGATATCGGCAATGAATCCTGATAGACGATAGTAAATGGCGATAAACACGAGGACCAGGGCAAGACCGAGCAGTGAGGCGTTGAATCCCTTGCTGATCGAGTCCGCCCCCAGGGTGGCGCCAACCACGTTTTTCTCGATTATCTCAACGGGCGCCGGGAGAGCGCCGGCTTTAAGCACGATCTCCATATTGCGAGCGTTATCTATCGACGCCGTTCCACCCATGGTGATTTGTCCACGACGGCGAATCTTGCTGCTGATGAACGGCGCCGACTCCACCCGGTCATCCAGCAGGATGGCCAGCGGCTTGTCGATATTGGCGCCGGTCAACTGGGCAAACCGAGACGCACCGTCGCCGGAGAGGCTGAAGTTAACCACGAACCCACCCATCTGATCACGACCAAGTGCGATATTCTCAAGGAACTTGCCCAGGAACTGCACTTTGCGTTTCAACAGGTATAGATAGTGGACCTCACGGTTGTTGCGTACTTCCGATCGGGTCGACCAGGACCACTGTACATCGATCGGCAGCAGATTGGCCACCGCCGGCAGTTGCAGCCATCGTTCCACTTTTTCGCGATCGCGTTTGTTGATGGCGAATTTGGGCCAGGCTGTACCGGTGCTGCTATTGTAATGAGCAAGCTCCAGACGTGAGGTCAGCGGATAGTCGCCTTCATCCAGAGCGCCGGTTTCATCAAAAGCAAACAGGTCGCTGGTGTCCGCGCCGGTGGTGTCATCGCCCAGTAAGTCTGCAATGACATCATCGCTGCCGGTCTGGGTTGAATCATCGGTCGAAGTGTCGGCAGTCAGTTCGGCGGTCAGGTCGTCGCTTTCGACCGCTTCTTCGGATGTCTCTTCGCCGCTCTTTTCTCTCTCGTAGGCGGCAATCACGGAGTCTATGCGGGTCAGTAGAAGATTGGCGTTTTCAGCCGTCTCCATCAGCTTGAACTGTAACAGCGCCGTTTGACCTATCAACTCCTCGGCCCGATTGGCATCGGTGTATCCGGGCAGATCAATGATGATTCGATCATTGCCCTGTTTGACTATTGTCGGCTCGGCCACACCGAGACCATCGACGCGGTTGCGGATGACCTGCATGGCGCGGTCAACGGCGTCTTCCTGCGCTCCTTGGTCGAGTTCTTCCAGCTTGACTCGCAGTACCACATGGATACCGCCCTGGAGATCCAAACCCAGCCGGATAGCCTCCTGCTGTAACTTTAGCAGGCCACCGGGATCGTCTTCCTGCATGGTGACCCGGTCTGAATCGGTCATGGTCCACAGCTTAAAAGTGTCCCAGAAGGCAATACAGGCCAGGGCGACCAGAATGATGGTGAGGCCAATGCGCCAGTTGTGTTTTGACATAAGCAATCCTTTTCAGCTTATCGAGACGTTATTGATTTTTTCAGTGAATTTCGGCAAAAGCGTCCGCAGCCAGATGATCGGCCGGACGTATGAGGAGCTAACTGGTGCCGGAGGGTCGCGCGCCCACCAATGTGAACTGTCGACTGAGTTTGGTGTCGATCATTGGGGCGGTGGTGCAAAGGGCGCCGACATGCACATCTGTGTCGGACCAAACCGGCGACCGACCGCCGATCCCACGGCGGAGTTTGGTGCGGCCGGGGCCATTGTCCTTTTGCAGAACAAACGGCACCAACTGAGCTGCTGAATCATCGCCTGAGGGAGCACTGGTTGAAGCCCTATTACCGGGATCTGAATCAGAAGACGGTATCCCGGTCGTCAGTATCCGGCTGGAGTCGCCGGTTGCCTGATCAGTTTGTAGACAAAACCGGTCAGCCACGGCTGCCAGGGTCAAAAGCAGTATCAGACAAAGCAAGGCTTTGTGCCGACCGGCTCGGGCGATATGTTTGGTCAGTTCATTCATAATCAAGTCGGGCGAATATAACATCTATCGCGATCAAGTCAATGCAAATTTGAGACTGGATTGACTTGATTGCTGGGACTCGATAGTATATCCTTTTATCGTTCGAGAAGACCATGAACTTGACCAGTAACCAGCACTTTTGCAGGAGAAAGCTATGAGCCACAGCAGGGCAAAAACGGTTTCAAAAGCGGCACTGGGCTGCATCATCTTAACGATACTTACGGCCGGAATGGCACAAGCGGCCGGCACAACTTACCATCTGGACAACGGAATGGAAGTGATTCTCAAGGAAACGCACGCTTCTCCGATGGTCGCAGCGATGGTCTTTGTCAGATCAGGGAGCAAATACGAGTCCCGATTTGAGAACGGTATCACCCATTTTCTGGAGCACTTGCTTTTTGACGGCACTATTAACAAAAGCCGTGAGGAGATCGACGGTTCGATACGCGATCTGGGCGGCTATATCAATGCCTTTACGCGCAAAGAGATGACCGCCTATTTCGTCCTGATGCCCAAACAGTATGCTGATTTCGGCATGGTCACCATGTCCGACATGTTGTTCAATTCTACATTTCCGGACGAAGAGCTGCCCAAGGAACGAGGAGTTGTGATTGAGGAGATCAAGCGTGATATCGACTCCCCCGGCTGGGCGGCTGAGAAGTTCTTCACCGAAAAAGCGTTCATAGGCACCGATTATGACCGCCCGGTCCTCGGGTATGAGTCGTTTATTGCCAATATTCCTCGAGAAGCCATAATCGATTACTGGAAACGATACTACCGGCCGGACAATATGGTGCTCTTGGTTATCGGTGATTTTGAAACTGCCGACATGAAAAAGAGCGTGGCCTCGATTTACGGCGGGATCGAAACGGGTATAGCGCCCGAGAGGGCCGAAGCCGAGCCAACGGGTGACAATCTATCGGGCGGTCATGTTTTCGATACGGTTGCTGATGTCAGTTCGACCTATATCAAGTTTTCGTTCACCGCGCCGCATCACGGCGACAGTATGTATTTGCCGTTCGATCTGCTATCGCAATACTATGGAATGGCCGGAGCCTCGCCGCTGGTCAAGGCACTAACCGAGGGAGCTTCGCCGTTAGCTTCAGAGGCCGGCCTCTATCTGGATACTCGCGAGGAATTCTCGCGTCTGACGGTTTCAATCATCACCGAAAACGCAAACAATGTCGATTCCATTGTCGCCCTGGTACCGGCTCTATTGAAGCAGGCAAGCTCCCACCAGGCCGATCAAGAGACTATTGCCGGAATTATAACCAGCACCAAGTGCTCAGAGATTTACAACTCCGAGAAACTGCACTACCTGGGCTTCATGATCGCCCCCATGCTCATGACATCCGGATGGGAGGCGGTTGAGAACTACGGCCCGGAACTATCCAAAGTCACCTGGACACAGGCCCAACAAGCCGCTGCCGCCTGGCTGGATGAGCCAAACTTTGTGGCTACCGTGGTTCGACCATTAGTCGACTCAACCCATAGCGCCTGGCTGCCTGCCGAAATGACGGTCGATGAAGTCACCAGTCACTTTGAGACAGCCGAGATCGCCGAGCATGATCTGACCAAAGGTCAGGCCCTCACCTATCCCGAACCGGATTCGGTAGAAATGGCTCTGCTGGACCCGGCCGAGTATCACCGGCAGTTGATGGTCAGTGGTTTGACCGTGATCATCAAGAGCAGTCCCGACAGCCGTGTCTTTGGAGTCAGCCTTATCGGCAAGAACCGTAACGCCAACGAGCCGGTCGGCAAAGCCGGAATCACCGATTTTGTCAACCATTGCCTGGAAAGAGGAACCGTGAACCGCGACGCCGCTGAACTTTCCAGGGACCTGTCTCGCATCGGCGCCAACCTGACCATGTACGACAACCCGTGGATACCATACGATGATCACTATACGACGCGTCGGTTTTCATTCATCAAATTCGAGACTATTGATGAATTCGCACGCGAGGGTTTTGATCTGTTCGCTGACCTGCTCTTGAATCCGACCTTTGATTCGACTGAAACCGAAAACGTCCGTTCTTCGCTTATCGGCGCTCTCGGTCGTAGCGCCGGATCTGCCCGCAAGGTGGCCCGCGGCCTTTTTTATCAGTCCTTTCTTGGTGACGGTCCTTTTGGGCAGCCGGTGGCCGGGACAGCAGCAAGTATTGGTTCGATAACTCGCGAGGATCTCATCGCACACCACAAGAAAATCTACTCGCCCGGCAACATGATCCTCAGCATTGGCACCAACTTGCCGATCGACACGATTATGAGTTGGGTCAAGAGTAACTTCGGTCTGTTCCCGGCGGTCAGTACGGCGCCGACTGTGGTGTCTGCTCCGGCCTCAAGGGCAGAACCATTGACGGCTCACCGTGAAATGGAGGCCAAACAGATCAGCATGTATCTTGGCAACCCCCTTCCATCAGCCAGTAGTTCGGACGTGCCGGCTCTGGCCGTGGCTACTTCAATCCTGAACAGCCGGCTGTATCTGAACCTGCGCGAGAAGCAGGGGTTGGCCTACTCGGTCGGCGCCGGGACTGTTTTTGACCGCGAGTTTGGATGGTTGTATTGTGTCATGGGGACCTCGCACGAGAATTATCAAAAGGCGCTTGACGGTATCCTGTTGGAAATCGACAAACTCAAACTCGACGGCCCGACTTATAAGGAGATCAATACGGCTCGAAATCAGATTTGGGGGAGCGTTGGCCGGGCTCGTTTGTCGCGTGTCAACCAAGCCTACTGGCTGGCCGTGAATGAGTATCTGGGACGACCGCTGGGCCACGATCAGACCTACCTGAAGGCGCTTTCAGAAGTTTCTGCCGATGCCATCCGCCGTGTCACAGCCAGGTATTTCAATACCGATGCTTACGTGCTGGCTTCGGCGGGCAAGAAGGAGTAACGGGCTTGATGGACATGACAACCGGGCGAAAGAGTGTGTTGGTAAACCGCCGCACCGTTGTGTTGGGTCTTGATCACGCCGGAGGCGTGGTTGTGACCTGACACATAACTACATGCCGGGCAAAGGCGGCAGGCCACATCCCGCCAGGGCGGGACAAGACCTACCGCAACGCTTGGGAGCAGAACAAGTCTGCCAACAAGCCCAACGGTCCGGACCATCCGGCTGTATAGAATACGAAACAGACAATATGACATGAAAGATAACCCGTGGAGTTAAAACATGACCAAAGGTGAAGTGTGGAAACGGTTCTTTGAAGGAAAAGGGTGGCTGGCTGATGATGTCGTGCGTGGCAATGAGGGGGAGTCGATTAAGATCACCATCAGTTCCTTGTGCAATTCGCAGGAATCCGGGACGACCACATTTGACGCCGTTCTTGTCCTGAAAGAATACGACGTTCTGTGTGCCGAACTGCCCTCAGGCTCCGTGTTTTTTCAATGGGACGATATCGTTCACGTGATGGTTGGCGAGGCTAAGAAAAAGAAGGGCGGCTGGTTCTGATATTGGCGCTGACTACTCTTGTGTCGTCAGCGAAAACTCGCGATAGCCTCATCGACTGAATCAAAACATTTGAAGACCCGGTCTATCCGGCACTTCTCCATTATCGAGGAGACCACATCACAGGCTCCGGCCAGCCTGAAGTCCCCTCCTTTGTTGCGCAACGACACCAAGGCTGAAATACACATGCCAATGCCCCTTGAGTTCATCCAGGTAACCTTGGATAGGTCCATCACAACATTGGTGTGACCTTGGTTTATCAACCCATTAACAGCCTCCACCAAGGAGGCCTCATCCGGTTCACCCATGATCTTGCCCGATGCTGTGATGACTTGCGTTTCGTCCTTTTGACCTATAGTGAACTCCATACTCTGACCTTTCCTCCGGATTCGAGACCAGGTTACCCGTCCGCAAGGTGAGTGACCCTGGTTTCCGATGCTGTCTCTACTTGCCGTCAAATATGCACTTTTGAATCGGGAGATTCAACCCTAAAACCCAAAAACGCGAGCAAACCACCGATTTCCGGTCACCTTTGGCGATTATCTATGGGTCTGATCCCGATGTGTGGCCGTCTCCAACCTTCTGGCTGTGTTATAATGTGGTTTCGCAGTGTCCTGACCACGCCCCAGGCGTGGTTGTGACCCTGCGACTCTCAATAAGGGGTTGTGAAAGAGCAATCTTTGAGACCTCCGGTTCACAGGCTCACCTTCGGCGAACGCAGGAACCGGAGGAACTTGCGCGAAACCACATTGGGATACAGCCTGCTTGGTCGGGGCGGGGTCGCCCAACGCCACTTGAATGGACTCACCCTACGACTCCGCTCAGGGTGAAGCTTTCACCCGCCATTTCTGAAGACTCAGCGGGCACAGTTTGTGGAATGACAAGCCGCGAAGCGCAGCTAAGCGAATTATCGCCAGCCCCAAACCGAGTTTGAGAGTGCCACCCGCCGGGATCAGAGCGAATGCGAGACTGCTGAAAGAAAAAGCTACATTCTTCTTGACATGTAAAACGCCGAGGATATATTCCCCGCAAAAATCGGACGTTATACCAAAGAGTAGCCCGTCTAAATGACCACCACCGTCGACTCCGGCCGACCCTATAGTTCGCAATTTAAGCCAGGGGATTCTGTTGCCCTGAAACTGGCGGTCATGGCCGGGTTGCTCTACCTGTTCATCCTCTCGATCACACTATTGGGGTCCACCTTCAAGCTGTTCGGCAAAGGTTTCGCCGAGACGATCTTTCAATCGACTTCGAACCCGGTGCTCGGTCTGATGATCGGAATGTTGGCGACGGCTATCGTGCAGTCATCGTCTACTACGACCTCACTCATCGTGCGCCTGGCTGCATCTGGTCCCAATGTATTACCTCTGGCCAGTGCAATTCCAATGGTCATGGGCGCTAATATCGGCACATCGGTCACCAACATCATTGTCTCCCTGGGTCATATTTCGCGGCGTGATGAGTTCCAACGTGCTTTCACCGGTTCGATGTTACACGACTTCTTCAACGTCTGCGCTGTGGCTATCTTGTTGCCGCTCGAATCGTACTTTCACATGATTGAGAAGTCGGCGCGTGTCCTGCAGATTCAGTTTTCCGATTTCGGAGGACTCAAGTTCACCTCTTTTTTGGGTGCGATCACCAAGCCGGTAGCAGAGTGGATTATTCAGCTGACCGGGGACAATCCATACGTCGCAGTTGTCCTGGCTTTGATAATGATGTTTGTGGCGCTGCGTTATATTGTGAAAGTGATGAAGACATTAGTCCTGGCGCGGGTTGAGAAATTCTTCCAAAGATATATTTTCCGCACGCCGGTCTTGAGTTTCCTGCTCGGTATGGCCATCACCGTTCTTGTCCAGTCATCATCGATTACCACTTCGATTGTGGTGCCGTTGTTAGGCGCGGGCGTGTTGAACGCCGTCCAGATATACCCCTACCTGTTGGGCGCCAACGTGGGGACCACAATCACGGCCTTCCTGGCCTCGTTTGTCACCGGATCGGTCGATGCCGTGGCAGTGGCTTTTGCTCATCTTATGTTCAACGTGTTCGGCATTGCGATTTTCTGGCCTCTCAAGCGCGTGCCGATCTTCCTGGCCGAAACGCTGGGTAAGCTCACGACCAGGTCCAAACTGGTTCCGATTGCGTATATAGTTGTAGTGTTCTTTGTGATTCCCGGAATCGTTATATATTTGATGGAGTAGATAGATGTTTAGTAAATTCAAAGAACTGTTTAGTTCCGAAAACCTACTTGACTCAGCCTTCAAGACCACGCTCACCATGATGGAGTTCGATCAGAATATGTTCGATGCGGCTCGCAAGACTCTTCGCGAATCCGACAGTGACGAACTCCCCTTCGACATCAGAAAAACCGATCGCAAGATTAACAAGTTCGAACGACAGGTTCGCAGACAGGTGATGACCCACCTGACCATTGCCGGTACGCACAACCTTGCCCCCGGCATGGCTTTGATTTCGATCGTGATTGACGTCGAGCGGATCGGCGATTACACCAAGAACATCGTCGACCTGGCCAGTATGCACAAGAAGCGGTTGAGCGGCGGCAAGCACGAAGGTATGCTGAAGGAGATTGAGGAGACTAATGAGGAGGCTTTCGCCAAGGTTATCCGGATTCTGAAGACACAGGACAAATCATTGGCTCGCGAGGTAATGCAGGTTGAGGTGGAGACCGGCAAGAAAGTGGAGGCTATCATCGCCAGTATCGTAGCCGGCAAGGACAAAAGCCTCGATACGGCCGACGCTGTGACATTGAGCATGTACGCCCGCTTCTTAAAACGGATCAACGCGCACCTTACTAATATCGCCAGTTCGATTGTGAATCCATTCCCGCGCATCGGATTTAGAGAGAAGAAGAAGCCGAAAAAATCTTAGCGCTTCTTGAGACCAAGACCCATGCGCATGGCCGGCAGAAGCTCTCGACGTTGCACAATGTGATATATGATCGCCAAGGCCAAATAAACTGCCATCATTTCCAAACGGATTTCCGAGAAGACAAGCTGAGCCAAAAAGAGCACCAGCAACGCCAGACCTTCCTTGCGATTGAACTTCAGATTCACTAGAACAGCAACACCAAACAGAGATTGCGCTGCGGTCAAGAGCAATTCGTGCTGCTGGAAACTATCCAGAACAAAAGGTTTTATCGCACTACCACTGATCGCGTAGACCAACGGAATCGTGCCCACCAAAAGTGTCCACTGATTCACTTTCGACGAGATCAACGCTTTGATGGCGGAGTTGGCGGCGCCGCGTAGCGCCCACGTGGCGGCGACTATGAATTCGGGCGCCTCGGACGCCAATGGCGCCAGCCACTGGATCAAAAGACGCTTATCAACGCCAAGTTCCTCGCCCAGATAGATTAATGAGTCTGCGAACTGATGGGCGGAAAAGAAAATCACCGCGCCCCCCCAAGCAAAAAGGGACACGGTCATCACTCTGCGTGGAACGGTTTTCATGTTAGCGATGATTTTTACCGGTCCCACGAATTCCGGCTCGATGGTTTCCATTTGGGCCGCCCGCCGTGTGTACATCGCAAACATCAGCACCAGGATAACCGTATCGATCAGGTTAAGACTGCCCTTCAGCGGAATCGTGAAAGAATACAGCGTGGCCATGGCAAGGTAGAATATCTCCACCCGTTGCGTGGAATCCATGACAATCTCTTTGCGACGTTTCGCCCAGACATATAGAAACAGCACCACCGGCCAGCCAAGACCCACCAGCAGTCGATTGGCACCGGTCATGTTTGCGATAGCTAACGGCGCCTGCGAGGGATCATGGGCCGACCTCCAGGTAAATACAAAATCAACGGCGTACTCGGGCAGCACTGCCAGGAGAGCGAGGATAGCAACCGCCAACGACTCCGAGATGTCAATCTGCGCCGCCTCCGCTGCCCACGCCAGACAGAATGCCGACCCGAAGATAGCGAAACCAAACACGAGGCTGCCGACAATCGGGCCAACCTCGGAATCCGTCATGCCCAGGTAGAAACCGGGAATAGTGGCGGCAAGCGTCGTCGCCATCATTACATAGAGTCCGGGTGAAGTTGTGTACTTACCTGGTTGGTGACTCATTTTACTACTGGATACTCGGGGAACTCAATAAAAGTCGTGATGCCCTGATCATCCCCTTATTACCATACTCACGATATCTTTGCGCAGCAGCACGCCGACCAGATTCTCGTTCTGGCAAACAAACACCCGGCGCACATCCTTGAAGATCATCATGGCAGCCACTTCCACAATGCGGGTATCGGGCGTTGTCACCTCGAAGTCGGAGCGGTAGAGTTGCGACACCTTGATTTTGTCTTCCTGCTTGAGCAATTCCTCGAACGGCTCGACATCCATTGAGTAGTTAAGATTGGAGATGAGCGACTTGTAATCCGGCAGGGCCGCCTTGATCAAATCCCGATCATCGATGACGCCCAGTAGCTTGTTTCTTTCGTCGACCACGGCCAGCGCAGAGAGGCGAAAACGGAACATTTCATTGGCCACGTCTTTGAGCGTGTTGTCCGGCGTTACGCAGGCGACTTTATGACGCATAACGTCCTTGACCATCAGCTCTTTGTCGACCTGGAGACCGGCGTCGCTGATTAGCTTGATAAGGTCGACCGGTCTTGTCACGGCCAGTACTTTCTCAAGAGTACCATCGACTCGCCCGAAAGCAGCCAACCCGGACAGCATCTGCAGATACAACTTAGCAATAGTTGAAGGGGTCAGAAGCAGGCAGATGACGTGCGAAGGTATCCCGTCTGCGGTCTTGCCCACCAAGCCCTCTTTGGAAACGCCTATCAGAATGTAGAGTTCGTTAACCGCATCGGTGCGAGCATGAGGAAAAGCAAAGCCATGACCATAGGATGTATTTTCGATATCTTCACGTTCTCTGATCGACTTGAGGATTGAATCGAAATCCAGTTGCACACCTTCATGCTTGATCAAATCGAGCAGTTCGATAACCGCCTCATCCTTGGTCTTTGCCCGTAAGTTTATCGAAATACGCCGTTCCATTATCAGGTTGGCCAGATTCACTTAACTACCTCTCTTTTTTCGTTCGAACTACTTTGCGGTCGGCATTGAAATGTGGTCGGTGACGCCACACCTCCTGAAACCAGGAACTTGACACCCTCTTCCACGGTCATGTTTACCGCCATGACCTCACTCGCCGGCACCACAAGTACAATCCCGGACACGGGCGTCGGTGTCGACGGTACGAATACGGTGACATACTGGCTTGTCTCCCCGTTGATCTCCATTACCGGGCGTTTGGCCACGAAACAGAGCGCGTAGGCGCCACGGCGGGGGTACTCCACCAGCGCCACTTCTTTGAACGAGTCGACAGTCGGCAGGGCGATAGCTTCCAACAGTTGTTTGGCCGCCGAGTAAATGGGACGAATGAGCGGCATGCGAACCAGGATGCTATCCCCCAGACGGTAGAGTCGAGCTCCGACTAAGTTGCGAGTAAAAAAACCGGCCAGGATAATCAGCAAGATAGTGGTCACGATTCCCAGTCCGGGGTAGTACCACCCGACTACACGATGCAAAGCAGGTTCCAGCAGACCGTCGACTACTTCGAACAAAACTTTCAGCACCAGGTATGTCAGGATCAACGGCACCACGACCAGAACGCCGCTTACGAAGTGGCGTTTGACGATGGCTTTTACTGTATCAAGCAACTTCATTCAGACACCCGTCCCTGTGTAACACCGAAATGATTATACCAGCGAGCAAGGAAGGTGTCAACAATTATCCAACGTCTACCTGGGGATCACGCCCGCGGCCGATGGGATATCGGAGACAAATTGAAGAATCGGCTCAGCATAGATACCGAAAAGTACAACACCAATCAATCCAATGGCTATGACTGCCACGGCCGGTGCATCAGGCTTGAGGCTATAAGGGGAGGCGGCGTTTGAGAAATACATCTGCTTGATAACATTGGCATAGTAGTACAACGAAAACACAGCCGTAATCAAACCGACACCGGCCACCCAGTACAACCAGGAGTGAAGTTCGTTGTGCGAAGCTAAAGACACAGCAGCTGCAAACACCTTGTACTTGGCCAAGAAACCGGCCAGCGGCGGGATGCCGGCCAGCGACAACATAAACACGGCCATGGCCGCCGCAATTCCCGGCGAAGACTGTGACAAACCACGGTAGGTTCCCAACTGGCACGATCCCGTCCGGTCTTCGACCACGGCCACGATGGCAAAGGCACCCATGTTGGCAAACATGTAGGCAAACATATAGAAGCTGACGGCTTCGAGGCCCCATTCGTTGACGGCGACCATACCGATCATCATATAGCCGGCCTGGGCAATTGACGAGTACGCCAACATGCGTTTGATGTTGGTCTGCCTGATAGCCACCACGTTGCCGTAGATCATGGCGGCACAGGCCAGAATTCCGACCAGGTAGCCCCAATCGTTGGGGGCCATCTCACGTCCCCAAAAGGCCCAGAGACCGTTGACGAAGATTTTCGAAAACGCAACCAAACCCGCCGCTTTTGAGCCGACCGATAAGAAAGCGGCAATCGGGGTCGGGGAGCCTTCATATACATCCGGCGCCCATTGATGGAACGGCGGCAAGGCCAACTTGAAACCCAGTCCGGCGATGATGATGATCAAGGCCACCATCGGAACCACCCCGATAGATCCATGCGCGATGAACATGGCCGCCAGGTTCATCTTCATCGGCACGATTTCAGTCGTGGCCGACATACCGTAGAGGAACGAAAGACCATAGAGCAACAAGGCCGACGAAAAAGCGCCAAAGACAAAGTACTTGATACCGGCCTCAACGGATAGCTTGTCGTCCTTGTAAAAGGCGGCCAGGATAAACAACGGAATGGTCGTAAGTTCCAATCCGATCCACAGCGACAACAATTCCTGCGACGAAGCAAGGAACATCATCCCAACCGTCGACATCAGAATCAACCCGAAGTACTCGCCTCTGTGGTTTACGATTCGTTGTCGGGTGATGCTAAACGAACTGCCGACGGCCATAAAGGCGGCGCCCAGAAAAATGACTTTGAAAAAGAGAGCCATCGGTTCATTGAAGAACATCCTCCCAAAGCCACGGCCGTAGCCGGTGACCGACAGCAGGCCGCCGCAGATTAGGAGTCCGGCCAGTGTCAGATAGCCGACGGCATCACCTTTTTTTCGTCCTGTGATCAGGTCGAAGAGGATGACTACCAGGGACCAGAGAAACAGAAATATCTCCGGCAGCATCAGACGCAGACTGTAATCGGGTAGCTCGAATTCCATTTTGTTACCGCGCCATCAAAGTTATCAGATTCTCCAGAGTCGCGTTCATCAATAGACTCAGCGGCTTCGGATAGATGCCGACGAACAATGTCAACAACATCAACGGAACCACCGTCACCAACTCGCGAATGTTGATTTCTTTCAGGCCGCCCCACTTGGCCAGATCAAACTCACCGAGGAATACATTCTGCACCATCCTCAGCATGTAGGCGGCGCCCAGGACTACGCCCAACACCGAGATGCCGACCAGCACTTTGTTCAAGGCCGAGAAAGCGCCGACAAAAATCATGAACTCACTTATGAACCCGCTCATGCCCGGCAAACCGAGGGCAGCCATCGAGAAGAACACCATAATGCCGGAGTAAATCGGAAGTTTGGCGCCGAGTCCGCCAAAGGCTGCTATTTCGCGGGTGTGGGCGCGGTCATAGATGACTCCGACCAATAGGAATAATGCGCCGGTGATCAAACCGTGCGAGATCATCTGAAACATGCATCCGGCGATGGCCGTCACCGATGAAACAGCAGCCAGTGCGAGCATGCAATAACCCATGTGGGACACCGATGAATAGGCCACCAGCTTTTTGAGGTCCTTTTGCGCCATTGACACCAAGGCGCCGTAGATTATCGCAATGACGCCGAGCAGGGCTATCCAGAACGACAGCGTGCGCAGCGCTTCGGGGAACATCGGCCAACTGATTCGCAGCATGGCATAAGTTCCCATCTTCAACAAGACACCGGCCAGGATTACCGATACTGCCGTGGGTGCCTCCACGTGTGCATCAGGTAGCCAGGTGTGGAACGGCCATACAGGTACCTTGATTGCGAAGGCTATGAAGAAGAAGATGAAGCAGACCATCTGCAAAGTGTGCGACAGCGCCGGGCTGGTTTCCAGCAGGGTCATCATGTTGAGCGTGTGCGGTTCCGACGTGAAGTACAGAATCAGAATCGATATCAACATGAAGATGGAGCCAAACAACGTATACAAGAAGAACTTGATCGCTGCGTACTCTTTGCGTGGTCCCCCCCAGACGCCGATCAGGAAATACATCGGCACCAGCATGATCTCCCAGAACACATAGAAGAGAAAAAAGTCAAGGGCTACAAACACGCCCATCATGCCGGCTTCCAGAAGGAGGAAGAAGGCAAAGTATTCTTTGACGCGGTTGGTAATGCCGAACGATGCAATCAACGAAATCGTGCTCAACAGTCCGGTCAGGAACAACATCGGCACCGAGATGCCGTCGACGCCCAGAAAGTACTGGATGTTCAGGCTCGGTATCCAGCTGTACGGTCCCTCCTGGTAGGCCATGGCCGCCGAACCGGAAAAGTTGACGAAGTAGTCCCAAGTGAGCCAAAAAGAGAGGAACATGGGAATCAGGCTGATGATGGTCGCCGTCCAACGAATGCTCTTGTGGTTTTCTTTTGGGAGCAGCATCACCACCACCGTCCCGACAATGGGAACGAATATCAATGAACTCAGATACGGGATTTCCATAACTTTGATCTATCCTCCAAACTCAGGCAGGTTCTTTCTCTTTTGTTTCGGCGGCCGATGCTTGCTGTCCGATCGATCTTGAGAGGGCGGCGAGGAAAATGATACCGACCGTCAAGAGGATTGACAATAGAGGCAACCCACCCTCTCTGTCCGGCGATCCCATTTCCAGCTTGACAAATGCCAGCAGAACGATCAGCAGCATCGCAAAGAACGTATAGAATTGGACGTGACCGGTCTGGAAAAACCTCAGGATGTCGGCTCCCTGACGGACAATCCATCCGGACCCGTTAACAGCGCCGTCAACGATCCATTTATCGAACCACATTTTGATATCCGACCACACGATAGTAAACCGAGCCGCGCCATTGACCAGACCGTCGATTATACCGGCGTCAAAACGCCACATCAAACGACCAAAGGCCATTGTCGGTCGCAGAAGGATCAGTTCGTACAGTTCATCGAAGTAGTACTTGTTGTACAGCAACGTATGGAGCGGTTTGAATCTCTCGGCCAGGCTGTCTGCGCTGATTGATTTCTTGTAGTAGACCAAGTAGGCCAGCCCGATACCCGAAGCCGCCACGATGGTCGAAACAACCATCAGAAGATAGTTTGCATGCGGATGGTATCCCTCACCGTGCGACACGAACGACGCGAAACCATGCTTGATCCAGGGTATACCCACCCAACCGGCGAAGATTGACAGGAAGGCCAGGAAGACCAACGGGTAGGTCATCACCTTTGGCGACTCGTGCGCATTGTCGAAACGTTCCTTATCGCGCGGCTCGCCGTAGAAGGTCAAGAAGCAAAGTCGGAACATGTAGAATGCAGTCATGAATGCAATCAACAACGTGAAGACGAAGAAGATGGGATGGTGCGATGAGGCCGCCACAATTTCATCTTTGGACCAAAACCCGGAAAGCGGGAAGATCCCGGCTATCGATAACGATGCGATAATGAACGTCGGACCGGTGATCTTTAGTTTGCCGAGGAGACCACCCATCTTCTGGATATCATTGGTGTGCACGGCGTGAATCACCGAACCGGCGCCTAAGAACAAAAGTCCCTTGAAGAATGCATGCGTCATCAGGTGGAAAGTGCCGGCGTAGAATCCCGGTGAATGTTCCCCCACCGCGGTGTCGTAACCATAGAGACCGAGCGCCATTATCATGTAACCCAACTGGCTACAGGTTGAATAGGCGAGCACTCGCTTGATATCGTTTTGTACCAAGGCGATTGACCCGGCCATAAATGAAGTTACCAATCCGATGACGGCCACTACCATTGACGCTTCCGCCGAACCTACAAACACACTCATCGAACGGGCCACCAAGTAGACCCCGGCTGCGACCATGGTGGCGGCATGAATCAGCGCCGAGACCGGCGTGGGTCCTTCCATGGCGTCCGGCAACCAGACATGCAGAGGAAACTGCGCCGATTTTCCGACGGCGCCGCAGAATATAAAGATGGCAGCGGCTGTCAGAATGCCGGTTGGAATCATGCCGGCTGCCACACTGTCGAAGACCTCACCATAGTTGAAAGTCCCGGCATAAACGGCAAGTAGAAAAAGTCCTACCAAAAAGCCGAGATCGCCCACCCGAGTTGTAAGAAACGCTTTTTTGCAGGCGTTGGCCGCTGATGCTTTCTCAAACCAAAAGCCGATCAGCAAATAACTTGTCAAGCCGACCAACTCCCAGAAGATGAAGATCATGAAAAAGTTGTTGGCCAGAACCAGTCCCAACATCGAGAACAAAAAGAGTGACAAGTACGAGAAGAACCGGCTGAACCTGGGGTCGCCATGCATGTATCCGATGGAGTAAATCTGCACACAAGCGCCAACGGTGGTTACAACCACCAACATCACGGCCGCCAGCGGGTCGATGAGGATACCTATCTCCGGTGCGAAACGGGTGAACTCGACAAACTTGTAAAACATTTCGTAGGCTTGGCCGTGCGCCGACAGTTGCTCGATAAGGACCATAACCGACATGGCCCAGGACGAGAGAATCGCGGCAATTGAAACACCTGCCGAGAGTTTCTCATTCCATCGCAAGAAGAAGACGATCAGAACGAAGGACAACAAGGGAAGCAGCGCGATCAGGTATGAATGTTCAGTCATGCTTGTTATCCTACCACTTCATCACATTAAGGTTGTCCATACCAATTCCACGCCAGTTGCGATAGATCAGAAGCACGATAGCCAGACCGACTACGGCTTCAGCCGCCGCGACGACAACGATGAACAATGCGAACATCTGCCCGACCAGCGCATCCGTTGCAACAAACTTGTTAAAAGCGACAAAATTGATGTTGGCGGCGTTGAACATCAGCTCGAGCGACATCAAAATGCCGATAACGTTTCTGCGTGTCAGAACGCCGAACAATCCGATGGCGAAAAGAACCGCCGCCAATGCCAGATAGTAAAACATCAGGAGCGCTCCTTCCTGGCCAGGACAATGGCGCCGATCAAGGCAGCCAACAAGAGCACCGACACTACTTCAAACGGCAACATGAAGTCGGTCATCAGATATTTGCCGATACTACCGACGTTGTCGGCGATCAAGTCTCCCTTGGCGGGCGGCCACACTCCCGTCTCCTTGATGAGATAGGGGGCGCCGATGGCAAAGAGGCTGCATACGACAAAGGCGATGGTGCCGTTTTGGTTGTGTTGGAGTGTTTTGCTCGACCCCAGATCGGTGGTCAACATGACCGTGAACACAATCAGTATGGCCACTGCTCCCACATAGATCAACACCTGCGCTGCGGCCAGGAATTCTGCGCCCAACAGAATATAGATTCCTGCAACCGCCGACAAACAGAGAATCAGGCAGAGCGCGCAGTGGAAGATATTTCTAAGGGTCACCACAAGCAGGCCGGAGACCAGGATCACCAAGGCGAGAATCCAGAAGACGATGCCGGGCTCAAGAAGTTCCATCGGTTTGACCTCCCTGTTCTTTGTCTTCGTTTCCGGGAGCGGGATTTTTCGCGACCGTCGGCTTGGTCACCTCGGGCGGATCAGCCGGGAGATCCGGATCGGCGACGACCGGTGGTTCCTTGACAGCCTCCGGTGATGTTGTGGTATCCTTTCCATCAGCCTCAGGTACAGGCGTTGCCGTCTGTTTTTCTTGCGTACCGGCTGCCGGTTTTGCGCTATCCGTTGGTGGATCGTTCTTGGCCGGCGCTGTACTATCATTGGTGGTCTTGGTTTCGGCCGGTTTGTCCGGCTTTGGCTTTTTCTTCTTGCGAGTGTCGACATAGTCAACGTCGCGGCCCACCTGTTGAAGTTTGTCCACATCCCAGATGAGTTCGTCCTTGCCAAGCGTGGAAAACTCATACTTGGTCGCCATCTTGAGAGCGCTGAAGTTGCACGCTTCCTCACACAGTCCGCAGAAGCAACAAAGACCGTTATCGACGACAAATTCGTCGAGCACCTTTTTCTTATTCTCATCACGATGGGCAACGATTTTGATGGCGGCCGTGGGGCAGGCTCGCATGCACAGTTCGCAGGACGTACAGTTGAGTTCGCCGGTTTCCTTGTCGGACAGCAGAACCACGATGCCGCGCGAACGTTCGGGCATATCCATACGCTCTTCGGGATACTGAATAGTGATCGCATGGCGGCCCAAATGTTTACCAGCTATGCCGAGGCCTTTGAGCAGGTTTCTGATATGGTCAAGTATACGCATACCGTCCTACTCCCAGTAGAGCCCGTAGTGTTTCAGGATTGCGGCCAGGATCAGATTGGCGAACGTTACCGGTACCAGGAATTTCCAGGCGAACTCCATCAACTGATCGACGCGCAACCTTGGATAGGTCCATCGCACCAGCATCAGGAAAAAGACCATGAGCAGCGTCTTGCCCAGGAACCACACCCACGAAGGCAACCAGGGACCGTTCCAACCGCCGAGAAATACAGTTGCGGCGATTGCAGACACCGTGAACATATTTACAAATTCGGCCAGGAAGAACATGGCGAACTTCATACCTGAGTATTCGATATTGTACCCGGCCACCAATTCCTGTTCGGCTTCTGGAATATCAAACGGCGTGCGGTTGGCTTCGGCGATGGCGGCGATTGTATAGGTTACAAAAGCAATTGGTCCGAAGGGCACACGGAAGATGAACCAGTTGAACCAGCCGGATTGCGCTTCGACAATGTCAACCATCGACAAAGAACCGGTGTAGAGAATAACGGCCAGCAGAGATACTACCATAGGCACCTCGTAGCTGACCACCTGAGCGGCCGAGCGCATCCCGCCCAGCAGGGCATATTTGTTGTTGGAACCCCAGCCAGCCATCAAGAGCGAGATGACGGTGAACGTCGTTACGGCCATGATGTACAGAATGCCGATATTGAGATCGGCCACGATCAAGCCACGACCGAACGGCATTGCAACATAGGCCAAAAAGGCGGCCACAAAACAGACGATAGGCGCCCAAAAGAATACGATCTTGTCACGTGTCTCGATTCTGATGTCTTCTTTTTGCAGTAGTTTAAGCGCATCCATAACCGTCTGGTACCAACCATGCCAACCTACGCGCATAGGACCGAAACGCTGTTGGATGTGGGCTGCTATCTTTCGTTCCCACCAAACCAGGAACAGGGCGAACAATGACAGCACACTGAACACCGTCACGCCGAGTGCGCCGTACATGACGATGTTTTGCAGCGGCTCGGGCAGACCGATTGAGACCAATAGCTCGTGTAGCCATTTGAAAACGCCGTGGAGTTCACCGATAGCAATAACCGGAGGGTTCATCGATCAACCTCGGGCATGATAATGTCAAGGGTGGCAAATATGGTCACCAAGTCGGCAATCAATACATCGGTGGCAATCTCCGGCACCAGTCTGAGATGATTATATGAGCTGCCGCGCAGTTTGACCCGCACCGGTTTGGTGCTGCCGTCGGAGCGAATGTATACCCCCATCTCACCGCGCGCACTTTCGATACGCGAGTAGACCTCGCCTGCCGGCGGTTTGAACTTCGGTTTGACTTTGCACTTGATGTCGCCTTCGGGCAGATTGTCCAGCGCCTGTTCGATGATTCTCAAAGACGCTTTCATCTCATCGATGCGTTGAATAAACCGGTCGTAGGAGTCGCCGTTTTTCTGAGTAGGTATCTCAAAATTAAATTTGTCATAGATCGAGTAAGGGTCGTCGCGTCGGACATCGTAATCGACACCCGAAGCGCGCAGTACCGGCCCTGATGCACCGAAGGCAATGGCCTTCTCAGCCGTGAGTACGCCGATCCCTTTGGTGCGCACCAGCCAGATCGGATTTTCGTTCAAGAGTCCTTCATAGTCGGCGAACTTGCCCCACAGTTTATCCATAAACTCCCGACACTTGGGCACGAACTCGTCCGGGATATCCTGCGACACACCGCCGATGCGAATGTAGTTGTAGGTCAGGCGCTGTCCGCAAGTCATCTCGAACAAGTCGATAATATCTTCGCGTTCACGCAGGCCGTAGAGAAACGGCGTATAGGCGCCGACATCCATGGCCGTCACGCCCCAGAAAATCAGGTGTGAGGCAATGCGGTTCAGCTCTACCATGATGACCCGCAGATACTCGGCCCGTTCGGGCACTTCCAATCCGGCCAGTTTTTCCACGGCCAGGGCGTAGACATGATCCGAGGCCATGGCCGTGACATACTCGAACCGATCCATCATGGGCGAACACTGCGGATAGGTGCGGTTTTCACAAATCTTCTCTATGGCCCGGTGAAGATAGCCGATTACCGGCTCGATATGCACTACCTTTTCACCATCCATGGTCAACACCAGGCGACAGACGCCGTGCGTTGAGGGATGGTGCGGCCCCATATTAACCAGGAATTCTTCGGTTCGCAGCTTGGCCATTACAGCTGTGGCATCCTTATGAAGTCGGGTGCATCCCAGTCTTTGCGCATGGGGTAACCCTGGTCCCAGTCGTCCGGCAACAGGAATCGGTTCAAGTCGCCGTGGTTGGCAATGTCGATCCCGAACAGCTCCCAGATTTCACGCTCGTGCCATTCGGCAGCCGGCCAAACTTCTTTGGTGGACTCGATCACCGCCTGATCGTATGGGAGCGCGACCTTGAAGTCGAGGCGCAGGCTGAACGTGATGGAAGACAAAGAATAGACGACCTCAAACCGTTCGCCGGTGTCGACACCTGAGATGTTGTTCAAAAAATCGAACTTGAGGTTTTCGTGGTCGCGAAGCATCAGCGCGACTTTCATAAGGTCGCTCGGCTTCACATCGAACATCAGATCGAAGACACCACTCTCTGAAGGGGTCATCGTTCCCTGGCTGAGCTTGAGTATCTTCTCTTTGAGTTCGTCTTTATTCATGTCGGTCATGCCTGTCGTGCTATTTTTCGTGCCAGTCAGCAAGCTTCTGCGACTTGATTTTCTTTTGGAGATGAAGGCAACCTTCCAAAAGCGACTCCGGTCGTGGCGGACATCCGGGTATATAAATATCGACCGGGACAATATGGTCGATCCCCTTCTCGACGGCATAGCTGTCATAGTAAAACGGTCCGCCCTTGATGGTGCATCCTCCCATGGCGATCACGTAGCGCGGCTCAGCCATTTGGTCATACAGTCGACGCAAGCGTGGCGCCATCTTTTTGGTAATTGTACCGGCGGCAATAATCAGATCGGCCTGCCGGGGCGTGGGGCGGAAGATCATGCCGAGTCGATCAAAGTCATAGCGTGAGGCGCCGGTGCACATAAGTTCGATAGCACAGCAAGCGGTCGCGAACAGAAGATACCACATGGAACAAGCCTGCGAATGGCTGAGAATGGATTCAAGCTGCGTGGCGACAATCCCGCCACCTGGAATTTGTTCAGCATATACCGGAACTTTTTTGATCAGACCCATTTGAGGGCTCCCTTTTTCCAGGCGTAGACGAGTCCGAAGAACAATATCAAAATGAAGATCACCATTTCAACCAGGGCGTAGAGGCCGAGTTGGCCGTATGCTACCGCCCACGGAAACAGGAAGACCGCCTCGACGTCGAAGATGACAAAGATCAGCGCGAAGATATAGTAGCGATTGTGAAACTTGATCCAGGAATTACCGATGGGCAACTCGGCGCATTCGTAGTTGACGTTTTTCTCGGGGTATGGATTATGCGGCCTGAGAAGACGGGCCAAGAAGAACGTAAACAGCACCATCCCGGCGCCAACACAGATGAAAATCAAGACCGCCAGGTACTCGGACATTTCTCAATACCTCTCATTTCCGGTGAACTCGTGTCCATGTGACCGAATTCACAAATAACGTTGGCGAAAGAAAGGCTGGTGCGCCCATAAGTCAAGATGTTTTTTGCGGAGTTTGGTGCCTTCTCGATTCGCTCAGGGTGAGTTTGGGGGGCAGTCAGAGTGAGGTGTACGGGTTTCGTTAATGGCCACCTCATGGTGAGCGGAGTCGAACCATGAACGCTCGGTATGATCACCTACGAGAGCACATTATAAGAATGTAGGGCAGGTCTGTCTTCTTTAATGCTGGAAAAGTCCCGCGCGGCGTCATTGCGAACGGGTCGGCGTTTCGCGGACGAGCGCGGCAATCTCATGCCTCGACTCCGCTCGGCATGACATAATTACAACGAATTGAGATTGCCACGGCATCCGGCCAATAGGAGCCACTTGTGGCCGCAGGATACCTCGCAACGACGGGTCCGTGGGTTTATCGACAAGCCCCTTGCTGTGTGTTTACTGTCCTACTCTCACCAGGCCGACGGCGCCGGACCGCCCGTGAACATGTAATCCACTAAATAGATGAGGTCGGCTATATCGATCTGGGTGCCGCCGATACCGTCGACATTGGCTGTCTCCATTATCGAAGGTTCGGGACCTCCCTGAAACATGTACTCGACAAGGTAGACCAAATCCGAGATGTCTACATGGCCGTCAGCGTTCAGGTCACCCGAAATGTGGCCCACGAAGACAAGCCGGCCAACTGCCGTGAACGGTGCACCGTCCAAATACTCACCTTCAACGGTGTAAGGCTGCACACTGATGTCCATCAGAGCTCCATAACCTTCAATGAACTCTCCGGCATGGAAGACTACTTCAAGGACATCGCCATCGAAAGCGGGAAGTGAAGGAATCACGGCTGCTGAAGTTGGAGAAACAGTGGCATTGATCGAAAGTGTCGCCGTATTAACATCAGAGGCGGTGTAGCCGGAATCGAAATTGCCCATATACGATGTCAGTTCCAAGGGAGTTACACTGTGCGCAAAGTAATAGTACATCGTATCAGGATCGGGCGCGGCTGCCGGTGTCGTCCCCCATTCGGTCAGATTGGACAGGATCGAAACATTTCCAGAGCCCCCATTTGCTACCGCCAGATCGTTGTCATTGTCGCCATCAAGGTCGGCCGAGAAGATCGCCACGGGACCGTTACCTGCCCCATAATCGCCGGCCGCTGCAAATGTTCCGTCACCATTGTTCAGCAGGATGGAGACATTGCCGGAGTTCGAATTTGCCAAAGCCAGGTCGTTATCACCATCTCCGTCAAGGTCGGCCGAGGATACAGACGAAGGCTCATTCCCTGCTGCATAACCGGCCGCGGCGGCAAATGTCCCGTCACCGTTGTTCAAAAGGACTGAGACACTATTAGAAGACTGATTGGCCACCGCCAGATCGTTGTCGGTATCGCCGTCCAAGTCGGCTGAGAAGACCGACCAGGGCGCTGTCCCGACAGCATAGTTGACCCGTGTAGCGAAGGTCCCGTCGCCATTGTTCAGCAAGATAGAAACGTTGTTGGCAAGCCGGTTGGCCACGGCCAGGTCGTTGTCGGTATCGCCGTCCAGGTCGGTTGCGAAAACTGACCAGGCGGCATTCCCGGCAGCATAGAATACCCGAGGAGCAAAGGTCCCATCGCCATTGTTCAGCAGGATAGAAACATTGTCGGACTGTCGATTCGCCACCACGATATCGTTGTCGGTATCACCGTCAAAATCGGCTGAGAAAAGGGCGCGAGGCTTGCCTCCGGCGGTGTAATTGACCGCCGCCGCAAATGTCCCGTCGCCATTGTTAAGCAGGATTGAGACATTGTTGTTGTTGGCGTTCGTCACAGCCAGGTCGTTGTAGGTGTCTCCATCAAAGTCGATTGAGAAAACTCCGGACGGGAAAGCACCTGTTGCATGATTGGCAGCCGTGGTAAAAATCCCAATACCGTTGTTCAGCAGAACAGTGACGTCACCGGAAACGCGATTGGCCAGGGCCAGGTCGTTATCATTATCCCCGTCAAAGTCAGCTGAGAACACGGCCCGGGGGCCACCTCCGACCCCATAATTGACCGCGGGATCAAACAGCGGATCAATGGACAAAACGGCTCCGACCAGAGCCAGGGTCAACAGTAGGGTCAGCAACAGGAGTGTTGGTTTTGACATGATATATCCTCTCTGTAATAGTCAATATCGTGCAGTAATGGCTTACGATTCCACGGGGACTCCTGGTAGAGTGATCTCCGGGAAAGCGTGAAGTATATGGCGCTTAGACCACTGGAAATATACCTGATTTCCAGAAATCTCCAAGCCGAAATTCCCATATATGGGTTACAAAAGCCGGGCCGGTGGGGTAGTGCATTGTTGTGGTGGTCGAGTCTTCAAGGCATGTTGAAAGAGTTCCCTCGTGAGGGCTTGTTGAAGAACCCTCGGCGCCTCGGGTGGCCGTCTCAAACCTTGTTTGGGACGGTTTTGCGATATGGAGAAGATCACCCCCAAAGCGACCTTGAGGGTGCCACCCGACGGAGAGATTGCCGCGGTACGTCCGCCGCAACAATACCATGTCATGCTGAGCGCAGTCGAAGCATGAGCGCAGTCGAAGCATGAGCGCGGCGACGTAGGAATTCACCCTTCGACTGCGCTCAGGGTGACACGGTTGAGAACGTACTTCGCGATTCGCGGGATGTCGAAACCACAGGGATTTCGACCT
Organism: Candidatus Zixiibacteriota bacterium; assembly: GCA_029860345.1. Taxonomy (NCBI): domain Bacteria; kingdom Pseudomonadati; phylum Candidatus Zixiibacteriota; species Candidatus Zixiibacteriota bacterium. The sequence goes on from JAOUBJ010000005.1 coordinate 148,890, forward strand.
ACGGTTTTCTGCCGATCTCGGCGGGTCGGGTGGCCGTCTCAAACCTTGTTTGGGACGGGGTTTGGCATAGAGAAGATCACCCCCAAAGCGACTTTGAGGGTGCCACCCGACGGAGAGATTGCCGCGTCGCTACGACACAGGTGCCTTCGCTCCTCGCAATGACGTTGAGCGAAGCGCAAGGGACCCATTTATGGGTGATTTATCACCCCTCGGCTTCGATCTCGGCCATCAGGTCGGCGCCGACCTCCAGCTGGTCGTAGGTGCTCTCAGACGATTGATAGAGAACCAACAATGTCACGCGGCGGTTGCGGGCATCGGAAGGCTTGTCCATTATCATTGGAAATCGGTCGGCATAGCCGCGCACTTCGCGGATTTGGTCGGGGCTGAGACCGGAAACTTCCATAAGTTGTCTGGCCGAGTTGGCTCTGTCGGTGGACAGTTCCCAGTTGGTGTAACCTTTACGGCCGGCGTAGTTGGCGTCGGTGTGGCCTTCAATCGAGATACGATTGTTCAGTTGGCCCAATTCACGGGCGATAGTGATCAGAATCACGGCCGACTTCTGCAAGAGCTTGGCCGATCCGGGTTCAAAGAAGGCGGGTGAGTTTTCAGACTCGTTGAGGATGATACGGAGACCCTCAGAAGTCATTTGCATTTTCACATTTTTCTTGAGCCTTTGAAAGGCCTCCTGCTTTTCCAGTTCGTGGGCTATCCGTTTGGCCGCTGAGTTCATTGTTTTGCGTTCGACATCGGAGGGTCCTTTAGGCGAATCTGCCTGCGCCGATTTCAGCCCGACATCGGATGAAACTCTTGGGATCACGGAGGCCGAACCTTTCAAGACACCGGCTGCGCCTTCTCTTTGGTACTTCCCGGGATCGCGAAAATAGCCGCCGACCGCTTCACGCACTTCCGGTTTCTGACCGACCAGCCACATGACCATAAAGAAGGCCATCATGGCTGTCATAAAATCGGCAAAGGCTACTTTCCAGGCACCGCCGTGGTGGCCGCCATGACCACCGCGTTTGACTCTCTTAACGATAATTGGTTGTTGTTCGTTGCCGTCGGCCATTTCGATTATCTCTTTTTGGCCTCGTTGCAGGCGGTTTCGAGCTCAAGGAAATCCGGCCGGACTTGATTGAACAGTGATCGGCGGGCGAACTCGACCGCGATGACACCGGCGACACCTTTGTTGAAAGCCAGCAGCGCATGTTTGATACAGGTCAAGTACTGCTTGTTTTCATCGACCCGATGTTTGAGCGTAGTGGCCAAAGGTCCCACAAAACCGTAACAGGCTAAAATACCCAGAAAGGTTCCGACCAAAGCAGCCGCAACGTTGGCGCCTATCTCTTCAGGAGGACCATCGATGTGTCCCATGGTGATGACAACGCCCAACACAGCGGCCACGATACCGAGACCGGGCAGTGAATCAGCGGTGTTGGAGAGGGCGCTGGGCGGAGCAATCTCCTCCTCATGGAGGGCCTCGATATCGGAATCCATCAGGTCTTCAAGATCATGCGGTTGCACGGCGCCCGAGATAATTACGCGCATGGTGTCGGCGAAAAACGCCATGGCTTCGTGATTCTTCAGAAACTTCGGGTAGCGCTGGAATATCTCACTGTCATCCGGATGTTCGATATGGTTTTCCAGGCCGACCAGACCATCGCGTCGGGCGACATTGAAGACTTCAAACATCATGACGAGAATGTCCAGATAGTCTTTTTTGACAAAGCCACCGCCGAGAACACCGGTGATCTGCTTGATCAGACTCTTCAGTACCGCAACCGGCGTGGAGATAATCAAGGCTCCAAGCGCCGCCCCGCCGATAATCAGAACTTCATTCGGCTGGTTGAGGGCAAGCACCTGACCGCCGTGCCACATGTATCCCCCCAGAACCGAACCGAGTACGACAATTGCACCAACAAATACTAACATAAATAATGTTTCCCACCGTCTTGGACTATTTCAACGACGCCTTTCAAAGCGGCTATTACTCTATATTTCGACAGTTTAGGGCCGATCTTGAACGGCTCGGCGATGGGTCTCCAGAGCTTCCGGGGGAAGTCCCGGCTTGTCTTTAGGCGGACAAAAAACTTGCCGGGACTCAGGCCGAACGGTAGTTTGCCGCCAGTTTGGAGCTTCAAAAGAACAAGGCGTTCACGGAGGTGACATGCGCTTCTTGACCGATAGACGACTGGTTTTGATCCTGGCTGTAATGGCTGTTTACCTGTTGTACGGGCTGGCTTTCGGCGATGACGCCAATACCGGCGCCGAATTGGCTGTGACAGATTCAACTACCCATGAGGATAGCGGGCATGGGGGGCCGGTTCTGGGCATATTGCTGGGCCTGATCGTGATACTCTTGGTAGCCAAACTTGGGGGGGATGTTTTCGAACGCTGGGACCAGCCGGCGGTGTTGGGAGAGTTGGTCATGGGCATGATTCTCGGCAACCTCTATATGGTCGGAATCGACCTGTTCGAGCCGTTCAAACATGACCTCACACTGGAAATACTGGCCGAGTTGGGCGTGATAATCCTGTTGTTCGATGTTGGCTTGGAATCATCGGTCAAAGAGATGATGAAAGTCGGGCTGGCTTCGTTTATGGTGGCGCTGTTCGGCGTGGTGGCGCCGTTCTTCCTGGGCTGGGGCGTGGGCTATTGGTTCTTGCCGAACGAGTCGATCTACGTGCATGTTTTCATCGGAGCCACGTTGACGGCCACATCGGTGGGTATCACAGCCCGCGTGCTCAAAGACATCGGCAAGAGCAAGTCGCGTGAAGCCAAGATTATTTTGGGAGCTGCGGTGATCGACGACATCCTGGGACTGGTGATCCTGGCCGTCGTCGCAGGTATTATCGGAGCGGTAAATGCCGGCCAGGGTGACGGTGTGTCATCCGGTATGATTCTGTGGATCATCAGCAAAGCCGTTCTGTTCATTGTCGGCGCAATTGTGATCGGATCGTTTATACTACCCCACTTTTTCCGGTTCGCCATTCGGCTCAGAGGCAAAGGTGTGTTTCTGTCGTTTTGCCTGTTGGTCTGTTTCGGATTGGCCTTACTGGCCGGTAAGGTCGGTCTGGCACCGATAGTGGGTGCTTTTGCCGCCGGGCTGATCCTGGACGATATTCATTTTCATCAGTTCCGCGAAAAAGGGGAACACAACATCGAGGAATTAATCGCGCCGATAGCCACCTTCCTGGTGCCTATCTTTTTCGTGCGTATGGGAATGATGGTCGAGTTGAGCACATTCGGGCAGGTTGAGATTCTGGGCTTTGCTGTCGTCATGACGTTGGCCGCAATTGCCGGTAAACAGGCTTGCTCACTGGCCATTTTCGACAAACAGACGAACCGAATCGCTATCGGCCTGGGGATGATTCCGCGCGGCGAAGTGGGGCTGATATTCGCCGGCATCGGAGCCAAACTGATGCTCGACGGCGACCCGGTAATCTCCACAAGTACTTACTCGGCGGTGGTGATTATGGTTATTGTTACAACGCTGGTGACACCGCCGGCTTTGAAAATGTCACTGTTGCGCGGCGACAAGAAAACCCCGGCGCAGGCAACCTGAGCCGACCATGTAGGACAGAACCGCTGGTAGTTCTGCCGCCCATAAATGGGTCTTTGGCGCTACGCGCCCACCCGTGTCATGCTGGGCGCGGTCGAAGCATAAGACCGGTTTGTAGGTTATGCCATCTTTCATTGGCGGAACCACTAAACCGCCGCGGCGGACGCCCTACTAATCTTCGCTCCGAGCAAAGTTTGAGACGGCCACTCGGCTTTTGTGGTTTCGGGAGTGGCGTTGGGCGACCTCGCCCGACGCCTGCCATGTAACTCAAATGCTGTCAGGCGAGTCGCCTTACAGCACCCAATAGCGCGCGAAGCGCGAAAAACACGGCTTGACCGTGTCAAGTCGCAGATGGGATTCTATAACAGGCATGCTTCGACTTCGCTCAGCATGAGGTGGCTTTACAGATGTTGCCAGCCAACTGGATAGCGGCGCTAAGGACAAGGCGGCGGCGGTGGTCCGCCCATGAATATGTAGTCCACCAAAAACACTAAGTCGGCGATGTCGATCTGGCCATCCGGTGACCCATTGATATTTCCTTCCTCCAGGCAGGGTGGTTCGGGGCCACCACTGAACATGTAATCAATAAAGTAGATCAAGTCGGAAATGTTAATCGGGTAGGAGCCGGAGTGATTGACATCGCCTGGAAAGTCGCAGCAGCCGGGCGGATCATAGTAGAAGAAGCTGAAAGTCTCTGAAGAATATGTTTCGGCGAGAGCAAGGTCGCTTGCCATCACCCGCCAGTAAAGCCATACATTAGGGTCGGCCAGGTAGGAGACCTCGGTATCATAGAGTCCGGTCATTGAAATGGAGCCGGTGAAGCCTGGATTGTCGGCCAGTTGCACTGTGTAGCTGACCACGTCGCCGGGATCGTTGTCGGTGGCCGGTTGCCAGGTTAGGAGGGCCAGCTGTGTGGGCAGAGTATCTCCGTCGGGCGGGCCGATCAGGCTGAAACTGCCGGGCGCTTGATTGACGGCGTTGATCCGAAATGCGGCCGGGTCTGAAAAGTCGGTATACTCAAACCCATCGTGCGACCGTGTCCGCCAAAAATAGATCTGGTCCTCAACCAGGGTCACATCGACCGTCCAGGTGGTCCAGGGGAAAACCTGCGGTACCGCCGAGGTAGAAGTAATCAGATTGGATAAACCGGGATCATCGTACAATTCGAAGTCGTAGGTGAGCGTGTCGCCGTCCGGGTCGGCGGCGTTAAAAGTCTGGAGCGTGGGCGTTGTGGTGGAGATCAGTTCGCCGGCCCGTGGCGCGTAGGGGATGCCCGGATTCCCCCGGCTGTTCATTCTGAATTCGAATTCACTCCAAGCCGACCAGGTGACACCATTGTTCGTGCGCACCGTGACGACATAGGTCTGGCCGTCTTCAAGCAGATCCCCGCTGTAAACGACACTACTATCGTCACCACTTTGAAGGTCCAGAGCCCACAGGTTGTCACTGTTGTGGCAGTTTCTGCCGGTTCCAACATGCACTTCGTACATCATGGTCGGATTGGCTGTGCTGTCTATGACGCTCCATGAAAAAGTAGGCGTATGATTCACGACGTTCTCAGCAACCTCACCGACCACTACGACATCGGCTACGGTCGGGTTTTGTGAATGAGTCTCGGGCACAAAGAAATCTATGATTCGTTGGAACACCGTATCCGGCGGCGCCCATCCGGTGGCCTGCCATTGATCCGAGATAGCCTCAAACCCGAAGCTGAACAGCACCAGCTTGTAATTGCCGTCATAGGTCAAGCAGGTGGAGCCGGCTGGTATGGTGAAATTGGATACCGAGCCGTTGATAGGCTCCATCGACTGCGGGTCGGTCTGGTTGGCTGTCGGACCATAGCGAATCTTCAGACCGCCGCCGACCGGCGATCCATCGACTCCGAACATGATGGGATAGATCACACTCGAATCGTAGGTAGCGCGCAGGTAGTTGTGCAGAAAGGCTTGATTGTCACTGTCCAGTTGTCGGATAATCGACTGTCCGTTCAAAAACAATGAACCGCCCGCATCCATATACGTTTGCATGGCTGCGACATCAGCAGCACCAAGAATGTTCGTCCGTTCATCTCCGGTCAGCCACATTACTATCGGATAGTTATTCAACAGGGCGCCGCTGGGTGAGCCGAGTTGCGCCTTATCGTGCAGATCGAAAGTCAATCGCCTGGCAAACAACGGTGCGATCAGAGCCTGTTCCCAGTCGGCACTATTGTCATCGTCGACCAGGAGTACCTGGGCCGGGCCGATGTTTACCAGGAGTCCGAGCGTGGGCACAGGGTTGGGGTTGTCGGAGTCAAAGCTCAAGTAAAACGAATCCAGACAAGATGCAAACCCGGTCGGGACACTGAATACGATCGGGTTATCGTTGTTGTCACCGAAACCACCTTCGCCGTTCACCGTGCCGAAATCGGCCGTCGGATCATCGAAGATGATGTCGTTGTTGTCGCAGCTCATTGTCGCCGTCACATTGATAGCCGTCAGCCAGATGTTCTTCACCGTGCAGGTGAAAGTAATACTCTCACCCTCTTCAACGACGCCGTTGTCATTACCGTAGAGTGAGTCCGAAAAACGATAAGTCATGAACTGATACCGTGGCCGTGAATACGTGATGTCCAGATTGGCATGCATCAACGAATCGGAGTCCGAGATATCCCACACCGCGGTCTTGGTGGAGCCGGTTTCCCAGGCGTGAGTGTTCGGAGTCGTCAGGTCATCGAATTCCGACTGGGTCGATGTTGACCAGACATCACCGCCGTCGCCACGATTGAAATTGGCTTCCAGGTCGAACCGTCCGTCGGCCTGCTCCACTGAGACTTTGAAGCGAGGTTCGTTTTCGTTACCCCACTGGGTTTCGTCGATATGCAAAATCAACAAACCCGAACCGGGCAGATCGAACTCCTTGTCTATGGCCTGACGGTTTTCAACAAGGAAATACTCGCTGCCCTGTTGGCCTTCGGTCCAGATACGATAGGCGACCTGATTGTACTGGGCGACCGGAATATCAACGTTGGTTAGGTTGGCCGTGACATTTATGGGTGTCACCATCCCCAACTGTGATTTGCACCAGGCATCCAAAAAGGCCGGATGATCGCCGCCATCGCCCCAACTGCCAAAAGCCATGAGCGTCCAGTTGCCGGCGCCGGATGAAGAGTAGTCGGTGTCGTACAGATCGGGCAGGCCAAGGTAGTGCCCGTACTCGTGAGCAAAGACCCCGAATGAATGAATCTCTCCACCCTGCTCTTCCGGTTCGATAGAATATATGCTGATGTTCACGCCGTCCAATTGATGCCAGTCCCACGTCCCGCCCATGTGGGGCCAGATATGGTTGTCACTGCCCGACCAATCAGCACCTTCGCCGGGGAAGACGATAAACAGTCCATCAAGTTCACCGTTGCCGTCGACATCGTAGTTGCCGTAATCGACATCAGGATCGGCCGCCACCACGGCCTCGTCGGCGAGCACGGCGGCGCATCCGGGACATGGTCCCCAGCCATTGTTGCCGTTAACGTAATAGGCGTAGGTCTCAGGCATGCGGTACCACCCGACCACGTCTCCCTGAAGAATGAATCCACCGGCCGAGTTGTCGCGGAAAAACTCGCTCATGGTATAAAACTGATCGTACTCATTGATTGAGAACAGCCGAGTTTGAAAATCAGCCGGCTGAGCAAAGACGCCACCGCCCGAAGCCGGGTTGTCCGAGAAGTCGGTCATTATGACCAGCACGCGCAGAGTGTCCGGACTGGCCGGATCGAATTGAAGCCGCTCGGCGGCCTTGTCGTAAAGCTTGAGATAGCCGCCAGTATTCGGCCAGACGCCATTGGCCCGAGCCGCGGCCATCCGTTCGGCCAACTGCTCAAGCTGACCAGCCTGTTTGAGTCGCTCATACAATTCCGGTGACGGCGGCGAGGCAGTAATCGAGGCTGAAATAAGCAGTATGATCAACAGGCAACAAACAGCAACCATAGACTGCGCGATGGAGGTTCGTCTGAGGACAGGTGCGGTCATGTCGGATTCTCCGTGCCTTTGTGTGGGACCTGTACCTAAGATAGTCCGAAACGGAGTTCTGTCAAGCCGCATGGTGGGTGTCTTAGCGACGCCGTGGTTTTGTCGATAACGAAAAGATGGATTCCCGCCTTCGCGGGATTGACAGAGATAGCGCCGGAATGACACCCCGCGCCACGCGGGGTCCTTTGCGCGTCGCGTATCTTTGGGCCATACCCTTCGACTCCGCTCAGGGTGAGGTGGGACCCCGCTCAAGGTGAGGTTTGGAACGCTCAATCGTCCAACTTCACTTTGAGAATGACCTTGCCGGCCATAAGCGTGTCATCACGACCGGGAAACTGTATCTCGATGAGTTTACCGATTCGGTCCAGAAGCGTATCTTTGTTCCAGAGAGTCTGTTGGTCTTCACTGTCGATGTACACCCGGACAGCCTTAGCCGAGTCTGAGTATCGTGGACCCAATTCGAGATTCACCACCCGGTATGATGGTTCACCGACCGTCTCGACATTCACCGACAGCGCCATAGCTTCGGTCTCAACCAGATGCCAGATTTTCTCCAGCATAGACTCAACTGCCGCATCTGATGAATCGGCCGAAAAGACGGCGCCATCGAGCTGCTCACCGTTAATTATGAGTCTATTGTCCCTGACCCGAATTCTGTTGGGCGGCTCTTCATCGTCGGCCGATGGTTTTACCACCTGAGCCAGCAGTGAGCCGGAAACTTTCTGTCGGATCGGTTCGACCGATGGTTCGCTCTCCACTTCGGCTAATCCGGCCAACGCCCCGGCCAACTGTCTGGCCTCAGACTCGGTGTTTATAGGCGCAAACACGTAGGATTCCACTCCATTGTTCGTCAACGAAGACACTTTGATGTCATCTAATCCGGCGGCCGACATGGCAACATTCCACAGGGAGGGCGAGGTTCCCAAACGTTCTCCCAACCCGGCCACGGATACTTCATAACCGACCGTCTGAGTGTAGCTGAACGGCACCAAGCCCACGAACGAGATCACAGTCAACATTACGGCACAAGCAGCCCACACCAAAGGTCGTGAGCGCCATTGATATTTGATTGAGGACATGATATTCTCCCAAGCTGTAACATGGTTTTCAAGTTCGGTCAACCGGTTGCGAACTGTCTCGAACGACGGCGGATCGGCCACCTTGCTTGCGGTCTCAAACAGTCTTCTCAGATGATGACTCGTCTGAGCGGCCCGGGCGCAGCCGGTACAGAGCTTTAGATGGGCGATCACTTCAAGGCTTGGCGGCGTCCCTGAGTCAATCTGCCGTATCACATCCTGGCAACGCATAGGCACTATCTCCAATAGTCTGTTTTTGTTCAGTCTTCCGTCGGTCGTGCTCGAACCGTTCGCGCAGTTTTTTTCGGCTGCGGGCAAGGCGCGTCTTGATCGTACCCTCCGGCCTGTCGAAGGCCACAGCCAACTGTTCGATTGACCAGTCTTCCATTTCGTAGAGGACAACAAGCGCCTGATCCTCGCTGGACAAGGCGGTCAGGAGTTGCCTAAGTTGACGACGATGCTCGTGCGTCGGTCGCGGATCGGTTACGCCGATGGCATCGATGTTCTCGGCGGTCAGAGGTTGTCGGCGCCGCCACCACGGGCTGCGCCGGCGGTTCTTGTGCTGGTTGACGATTATCCGATACAACCAGGGCCGGAAAGCGTCATGATCTCGCAGCCGTTCCAGTCCGCGCATGGCTTTAAGCAACGCCTGCTGATACAAGTCATCACCATCATCGTCGTTCCCGACCAAACGTCGGCAGAAGATCGCCGCCTCTCGGTGCACCGGTTTCAGAAGCTTCCAAAACAACTTATTGTCCATACCACTAATAAGACACGGCAGGACGCCGACACGGTTTCATTTAATTGGGCGCATCAGCCCATACCGCGCAGAGGGCGACCTTGCCTCGCCCTTTTGGAAGTTCCCCTGGGGACTGCGCTGGGGGTGAAATCCACCTGGCTCTTAAGTTGCCCCGGTTCCTTTTCAGCCAAAAGCGGGATGAGACCCGGCACGCCTTGTTTGACAACAGGGTAACACATTCACCTCTGGTGAAGCCAGGACCCGGCTGAACAAAGCCGTGGGGCGCACCAGGTCGTACACCAGGTATGTTAACAACAGATGGAGAGGAGCCCAGATGTTATTTCGAGTGGTGAGACTCGTCAGGCCGGATGAGTGACGCGATTAAGTTCGTCGCGCACGGCCGCAGCCAGACGACGACGGGTCAGCGGCTTTTTCACAAAGGCGCCGGCGCCCATCTTTAGGGCGGCCGCGACCCGGTCGCTCTCGGCAAAACCAGAGACAATGATTGCCCGCTGTTCGGGGTTAACCAATTGTGTTTGTCGGAACGTCTCAGCGCCGTCGATCCCCGGAGGCATTATCATGTCCAGAATCAGCAGGTCGTATGCATGATCCTTGAGCACCTTCAGCGCTTCTTCACCGCTTTCGACGGCCGTGGTATGGTAACCGAGGCTGCCGAGCAACTTGATACTAACATCACGCTGTACTTTGTCATCGTCAACGATCAGAATCGACTCTCTGCCGCCGACAATCTCGTGGTGCAACTGAGTGCCAACGGTATCCCGTGTGACCGGAAAATACAAGAAGAAGCTGGTTCCTTTGCCCATGTTGCTGATCAGGTCGATGTGTCCATCGTGGTCCTTGATGACAGCGTCGACCACACTGATACCCAGTCCGGACCCTCGTTTTTTGTCCGCTGTCTTGGTTGTAAAGAACGGCTCGAATATCTTCTGCCTGATTTCATCCGGAATCCCGCAACCGGCGTCGGTGATGGTCAGCTTGACGTACTCTCCCTGCGGTACTCGGGCGTAGTTGATCCACATTTCGTCGACGTAAAAATTCTCTGTCCTGAGAGTGATCTGGCCGATGTCCTGCATTGCCTCGCGGGCGTTGACCAGAAGGTTGGAGATAGCTCGGAACACCTGCGATCGACCTCCCTTGATGTTCATGAGGTCTTCCGCCAAGTCGGAAACCAGCACCAAGGTCGATGGCGGAGACTCTATCTGCCTGACCGCCTGCGAAACCACATCGTTGAGATTCATCACTTCCTGGTTGTAATGACCACGTCGACCCAGGGTCAGCAGTTGTTGATTGATGTCGGCGATCTGTCGAGATGCGTTTTCGATGTCGTCCAGGTATTTTAGAGCGGAATGATCGGTGCCGAGTTCCTCACGAATAAATTCAGGGTAGGCCATCAACGGCGCCAGCAAGTTGTTGAAATCGTGAGCCACCTGGCCGGCGATCTGTCCAGCTGTTTCCAGTCGTTGAGCGCGCGACTCAAGTTCTTGCAGACGCTTGGTCTCGGTGATGTCTGAACAGAAGGCCATGTACAGCCCTTCGGAAAGTGCAACGGCATCCAAAGACACCGAGACCAGTGAACCGTCCTTTTTACGGAATCTGCTTTCCGAACTGGTCCGTCCGGATTCCTTTAGGTTTTCAAAGCGTGCCCTGGCTTCATTGCTTAGCTTGGGATCGACTAAGTCGGTGATTGACATGTTGGTCAGTTCTTCTATTGAGTAACCGGTCAGCCGGAAGGCAGCTTCGTTGACATCGACATATCGACCCTGGGGATCGGCGATAAAAACAGCGTCGGGCGCGTGGCTGATATATGTGCGGAATCTCTCTTCGCTGGCTCGCAGTGCTTCGTTGGCCAATCGCTGCTCGGTTATATCCTCAGCCGAGGCGAGTGTTCCGGTTATCTGCCCGTTCTTGTCTCGCAGTACAGAATTGTGCCAGGAAACCAGACGCTCCCGGCCCGACTTGGTGAGGATGGGATTCTCATAGTACTCAACCGGATCGATATGCCCTGACATAAGTTGGTCAAAAACCGCTCTCGTTGGTAATCTGTGTTCTTCGGGGAGGAAGTTTTCAAACCAGTCTTTCCCTTCGATTTCATCCTTGGCATAACCGAGAATCTCACACCCGGCTCGGTTGATCATCGTCACCTGGCCATCGGTATCCAGCGCCACAAGAATAGAGCCGGCAATGTCCAGATACTTCTGGGCGCGATCACGTTCAACTCTTACATTCTCTTCGGCTTGTTTGCGTTCGGTAATATCCTGGATCGTGCCAATCATTCTTATGGCGTTGCCTTCGGAATCAAACTCCAGTTTTCCCATGCCGTGGACCCAACGGACTTTGCCATCGTTCCGGCGTACAATGCGATACTGTCGATCAAAAGAGTTGTGTTTATTGAGAACTTCTTCTGTGAGGTACGAAAGCAACTCTTCTCGGTAGTCGGGATGTACAATCTGTAACCAGCCGTCGATGTCCTTTTTGTAGTCGGCCTCGATACCGAAAACAGTGTTCAAAACATCAGAGCTGGTCCATTTACCCTGGGCAACATCAAGATCGTAGGAGCCTAGTGAAGCCACCTGTTGCGACTCTCGGAGAGTGTAGTCTCTTTCGATCAAGGCTCGATCGGCCCGAACTCGCTCGATTTCTGCAGCAGCGCGGGCTCCGAGAATAGTCAGCAGATTCCTGGCTGTATCCTGCAGCTCGTTCGAGAACGGCTTGGTGTCCATCACAACCAAAATGCCCAAAGCACTGCCGGTCGAACTGAAGAGAGGAGTTCCCATGTAGCTCTCAGCGCCAAGCTTCACCAGGTCCACATCGTCGGGGAACAGAGCCTGGATATCACGAGGGTAGACGCAGGCTTGCTTACCTGAAACGTTCTCGCAGGGGGTCCCGGTCAGGTCGTAAACCATATTTTCAACAATGTTGTCACCGGCACAGATGGCCAGAGTTTGCACCTGCTCTTTGTGGCCCGGCAACAACTCGCCGATAAGCGCGTACTGCATGCCCAGAGCTTGAGACAAGAATTGGACCAGTGATTGAAAAAACTCTTCACCGGTCTTGGCCGAGGTTCCTTCGACGGCCAGTCGCAACATGTGTTCGGCCCGCTTTCTCTGGGTGATATCACTGGTGAGAACCACCACACTGTCCACATCTCCCTGCTCGTCCATCACAGCATAGAAGTGTTGCGAAATCCACAGATGTCGCCCTTTACGTGACTTCTTGATTTCCAGTTCCGGTATGAAGAGGTAGCCACCGTCATGGTAGATCTTTTCTACTTTCGGCCGCCAATCACCAAGGTAATCGTCACGGTGATCGAACCTCAATGACTGGCGTTCCCGAGTTTCGTAGTCGGCCATGTCGTCTTCGCGGACCTTCCAGATCTCTCGCCAGGCTTCATTGTACGTAAGCAATTGACCGGTGCGGCTGCGCACAGAAATGCCGACCGGTGAGTGGTCGATGACGGCGCGGCTGAGTTCTTCACTCTCTCTCAAGGCCGCCTCGGCCCGAGTGCGTTCGGTGATGTCGTAGGCCGTGCCCTGGGTACCGATGATATTTCTGTCACTATCGTAGAGAGGCAAAGCGTTGAATACCAGATGAACGTCCTGGCCAGACTTGGAAAGGTGCGAGGTCTCATAGCCCTTCATGGAACCACCGGCGAGATGGCGTGCGAATTCTTTAGTGTCGCGCTCGTGAATTTCCGGGCGCTGAAAGTCGCCGAATGGACGGCCCATCATTTCCTTGGTCGTGTATCCCAGCGTCTGTTCCCACGCCTGATTGAGATAGGTGAACTTGCCCTCGGCATCGCATTTCCAGATCAGGTGCTGTGAAGTTTCGACAAGTTTGCGGTATTTCTGTTCACTCTCCTCGATTGCTTGCCGCGCCTGTTTTCGTTCGGTAACGTCTCGTACCATCGCCTGCAGGTAGTTGCCACCGGCCAGGTCGAGCCGATTGACCGTCACCTCGGCGTCAAAAGCGGTTCCATCATGTTGACAATGCACCCATTCAAACCGCAGCGACTCTCCGGCCATTGCCGCCACAGCGATCTCGCCCACCCGCTTTTCGGAATCGGTACCGTCAGGCTGGGTCGGAGGCGAAAAGTTGATCGGCGACTTCCCGATCATTTGCTCCCGGGTACAGCCGAAGATCTCCAGTGTTTTTGGGTTGCAGTCAATGAACCGCGGTCCTTCGTCGGTTACTTGTATGATGAAAATAGCATCACCGGCCGCTTCGAATAGGGTGCGGTGTCTGGATTCGCTTTCGCGTAGCGCCTCCTCGGCCCGTTTGCGTTCGGTGATTACTTCGGTGTAGACTATGATTCCGCCGACTGAGCCATCAGCCTCATACCACGGGCGGCATTCCCAACGAGTCCAGTCTACCGTGCCGTCCTCCCGGTAATAAGGATCGTCTTCTGCGCTTGATATCTCCCCGGCTAACGCCTTTTGGTGCACATCTCTCCATTTCCGGGGAAGGTCCGGGAAGACCTCATAGTGATGCTTGCCTATGACATCACGCTCCTGAACCTTGTATTCGTCAAGATAACGTTGACTGACATAGATGTACTTTAGGTCTTTGTCGTGGACGGCAACGCAGCTTCGGTTGTGCTCGATTATGTAGCTCATCAAGTCATGGGAGTGTTTAAGCGTCTCCGCCGCCCGCTTGCGTTCGGTGACATCTTCGAAGATACAATGTGTCTGTTTGAACGTACCGTCGTCGTTATAGCCGACTCTTCCAACAAATGAGGCGATAATGCGGCTACCGTCTTTCTTCATCATAGTATGTTCGACGCCATCTATGGAACCAGCGTCTATGAACATGGGGAAACATCGTTCAAAAACATCCTTGAAACCGGGATCAATAAACTCGGCGAAGCTTCGGCCGATCACTTCCTCGCGACTGTAGCCCAGCGTCCGGCACCAGGTGTCGTTGACTTCGAGAAAACTGCCGTTTTCATCAAGCGACTGGTAACCCAGGGGAGCCAGTTGAAAGAGTTTTCTGAACCGGTCCTCGCTTTGAGCCAGAGCCTCCTCGGCCTGCTTGCGCGCGGTGATGTCGATCATGGTACCGAGGAGATTGGTCGGTTTTCCGCTTGAGTCACAAACCAACTCCGCCTGAGCATGGACCCAAATCACTTTACCGTCAGGACGCAGCATGCGATGGTCATTGTCGTATGGCTTGACACCGCGGATAGCCAAATCCAGTTGCTCTTTAACCCACTCCTGATCGTCCGGATGTGCAAATCTGACAGTCGCTTCTAAACTACCATCGTATTCACCGGGATCGACCCCAAGCAGGCGATACATCTCATCGGACCAAAGCACCTCATTTGTCTGGAGATTCCAGTCCAAAAGACCCATGCCTGCGACGTGCTGTGCTTTAAGCAGCCCGTCGGTACTCTTTTGTAGAGCTTCTTCCGCTCGCTTGCGCTCTGTGATGTCCGTGAAAGTAGTATAAACCTGAGTCGGGCTGTCATCTCCAGCTGTAAACTGTGGCACGGCGTTAACGAGTATCCAACGATATGTTTCAGTATCGGGATTGAAGACGCCCATGATCACATCATTCACCACCTTGCCGGTTTTGAGTGCAATCATGGAAGGATGTGTTTCCCCCGGAAAATCGGACCCATCTTCGTGAACAGCTTTCCAGCGTGGGTCAATGGATGTTCGACCTTGCATTTGATCCACTGTCAAACCCAGGATCCGCTCAGCGGCCGGATTAGCAGAGACGATTTCCCCGGCTGCATTCTGGTAGACCACTCCTTGTTCCATTGTCTTGAACAAGACGCGGTACTTTTCTTCACTCTCCCGTAGCGCCTCCTCGGCCAGCCTGCGCTCGGTGATATCGCGACTAATAGCTACGAAAAAGGGCCGACTATTGAGATGTACGTAATGCGAGTTGACTTCGACGGGGACTTGGTTTCCATCCTTGTGGAGATTTGTGCGTTCAAAAAGCGAGTGCCCATTCTCAGTCATTTCTCTCGTAAACCTGGCGTTGTCGGCGGGCACAGTTGGGTCGCGCAGGTCGACCGGTCTCATCTGGAGTAGTTCATCACGGGAGTAACCCCACATCCGACAAGCAATATCATTCACTTCAACGAAGTTGCCGGGGGAACCGATATCGTCGGCCTTGGCTACTGTAATTGCATCCTGGCCGGCGTTGAAAAGCGCCCGATATTTGTCTTCGCTCTCCAGCAATGCCTCCACGACCCTCTCTTGTTCAGCCGACAACCGCAGATTGACCACTGTTGTGGCAGCCAGATCGGCAAAGAACTCCAGATACCGAAAGGTCTGCTCACTTGGCCGCTGGCCGTCGGTCGGGTCGTCCATGGAAATCACCCCGATCACCGCACTATCGGGGCCGTACATTGGGACATAAGCCTCATCACATGAGTTCCACGTATCTCCGACTTGCTGGTGGCGACTGGATAGTCTGATGGGATCAGACAGACTAAGCTCGCTCCGCCTTTCCGCGGGAATGAAATACGATTTGCTTACACGGAAATCGGCTCGCTCCGAACCGTAGATTGAAGATCGCTCTTGTGGGCTGAGAAGTCCGGACTGCAGGATTTCGATATCCTGTTCGCTCAGCCCCACAAAGGTGGCGTCGACAATCTCCCAATCCTTGAACAAGTATACTGCTACAGATGCCCAACCGGAATCGTGAACCGCGGGGGCTACAACATCGAGCACCTGTCGTTCGGTGGTTGCCGCCTGGACCTGGTTGGTTGCTCTGAGGAGGGTGGCAAGCTTCATTCGTGTTCTTTCGGCAACACTTGACGACTTCTCTGGTTGAGACTCAGTTGGCCTATGTCCGGTGACATCGGCCATTGTAAGGATCAACGCCGTTACGTGTCCGCCCTCATCCCGGACCGGCGCCAATCTCCAGTCAAACCAACTGACGCCACGTTCTTTGTTCTTCTCGTATTCAAACGGCTTGGCCTCAACATGATAAGGTCGGCCGGTCTCAATTACCTTTTGGAATATCCGGAGGTTTTCTTCGTTGGGGTACAGATCAAAGTGGTTCTTGCCGGGATAGAAAGAAGGGTCCTGCCCATGAGCCTCGGCGTAGGCGCGATTCACCCGGACAAAATCAAACTGCGGATCGAGGTAGGCCACGAGTATCGGCGAATCATCGAGCAACGCCTTCAACAGGTTTTGATTATCCACTGATGTGATTTCGCGATTGCCGGAACTCAATTGGACCCTCTTCCCCAACCCGGGCTAAAACAAGACACTTCCGAATAATACGAAACTAAACTCCAACGCACGAATGGTCACTCAGGCGGCGCTTGAAGCCCGGATTCAACCACCACACAAACATGATTTAATTCCGAAACACCTGCAGCCTGCGTGACTCTTGGTCCGGAGATGCTATCCAACAGATGCTTAAGTTATTTATCGGCTCTTTGGCTGTCGATGTCAAGCGTTAAACCTGATTTTCCTTGGTCAACCGCTCATGCCTCAGTATATTACCACAGAATACGGCTGCCCGAAGGTGGCCGAGACAGCGAGATCGAAAAAGTGAATCCAACCGCTATTCGGTCTCCCCATTGGACTGGGCTCTCCCTCACCTTTTGCGTGCCCTCGTCTTCCCGTCGTACCAACATGTTGAAAGGTTCGTTATGTTCAAGACCGTAATCACTCTGACCCTCCTGATGGCGCCACTTCACTCACACACAATTGCCCAAGACCTTTACAAAGTAACCATCGACAGCCGAAGCGCGGCTGATCGGCTGGAAAGCTGCCAGGCGGACGTCGTGCTGAGAGTCGAAAACGGATACCTGGTGCTCGTGGATAGCAAGGGCATTGAAAGGCTGACCCAGAGCGGGTTGAGGTGCGAAGAGATTGCGACCGATGTAGACCGCGGTGAAATCGCGCTGGACACTCGGCTGGACTTGGCCAACCGCGGACGTTATCCAATGTTGTTCGAAGAAGGCCAGGTGCGTTTGTATCGTGCCGATCCATTGGTACCATCGCGTCTGGGAAAAACAACGGGGCTGGCCGGGTTGCCGACAGGTGGGTTGCGCATCGTTTACAGGGAGAGCCAACCTCTCAACATGGGACGACTGAGCCAAGTGATGGACCTGAACGCGCTGATCGGGCTGGTGGAGCAGGATTCGCTTGAGTCGTACTCGGCCCAACTGGAGACATTCTGGTGGCGTGTCACCGGTACCAGCGGCAACTATATCAGCCGGAATTGGATTATCGACAAATTGTCCGAGTTCGGCTATGACTCCGTCGGTATCGACAGCTTCACCACCGAGATTTACGGACGGATAAAAAAGGTATACAACGTCGTGGCCGTCAAAGAGGGAGCCGAGTATCCTCTGCATGAGATAATTGTAGGAGCCCATCGTGATGCCGTACCGGACTCCCCCGGCGCCGACGACAATGGTTCCGGCACGGTGGCCACTCTGGAGATAGCCCGTATCCTTTCGACCATCGATACTCGCTCCACTTTCAAGTTTATTCTGTTCGATGGCGAAGAGCAAGGTCTCCACGGCTCCTGGCACTACGCCAACAAGGCAGCTATGGCGGGCGATAGTATCATCTTCATGCTGAACATGGATATGATAGCAGAACTGACCAACACCAACCAAGCCTACATATACCGCGGAGGCGACGACATCTATGCTCCCCTGTGGGCAACTCTGGCCGACTCGCTTGACGGTATCAACATCACGGCCATCCTGCGCGGAATGAGTGGCGGTTCAGACCACTATCCGTTCTATTCGAATGGCTTCGACGCCATCTTTGCCCATGAGCGGTATTTTTCGCAAGTCTACCACACCTATCGAGACAGTATCGGCTACATGAATTTCGATTACTTCACACGCATGACCAAAGCCTGTTTGGCGACGGCCTATGCCGTCGACGCTGCTTACGTTGCTCAGCCGATGGTACTGTTTGAGTACGATGCGGATGAACTGCCTATCATATATCCGGGGATGGATACGACGGCGCAGGTTTCAATTACCGCTTACGCGGGCGAAACACTTTTGCCGGGCACGACCCAGATGCATTACTCAGTGGATGGAGGCTCATTCGTTGCCACGCCGCTTGATGACCTCGGTGATGGTCTGTACTCGGCAACGATTCCGGCCCAAGTTTGCCTGGCCACGGTAGAGTATTACTTCAGCGGCGAGGGCGCGGCCAGCGGCATGACCTACTACCCGGACACGAACTCACCCTATCTGGTCGTGGCGGCTACCGGTGCCACCACCAGGTTCACCGATAATCTCGAGACCGACCAGGGCTGGACCGTCAACGGCAACGCATCCCATGGCGCCTGGGAACGGGCGGAGGTCGATGGCGGCGCCTACGGCGCTCCGCCTCGGGATCACGACGGTTCCGGCATGTGCTACCAGACGGGGGAAAGCTACGGAGAGGATGTCGACGGCGGCCTTACCAACGTATTCTCACCGGTGGTCCTGCTTGGCGGCGGCAGTCCTCTGATCGAGTATGCGCTTTGGTATTCCAACTCCACCGGTGCTGCTCCCCACGAAGATGTTCTTAAAACCTATTACTCTGAAAACGGGGGGGCCAATTGGGTGCAGATGGAAGAACTCGGCCCGGTGGACGATGCCGACGGCGGTTGGAAAATGCACCGAATTTGGCTGGATCAGTTTGCGCCCGCAGCTACATCGGTGTCAATCCGATTCAACGCTTCGGACTATGGCGATGATTCACAGGTGGAAGCGGCGGTCGATGCCGTTCGGGTTGTTGAATACTCGTGCGATCCGCTTATTCTAACGGAGCAACTTCCCGACTGGACGGTCGGTATGCCCTACCTGGCGCAGTTGATAACGGTCGGCGGCGAGGGAAACGTGACCTACAGTGATCTGAACAACGACTTGAACGGAACCGGATTGAGCCTGGACCCCTCCGGCCTTCTTTCGGGCGCCGCGCTCAGCCACGGCGACCTGGGATTCACGGCCGTGGCCACCGACACGATCGGGCAGGACGATGCAAGACTATTCGGTATTACTATCAACGTAGCGCCGGACATCGCCAACCTGAACCTGGATGATGCCTTCGCGGGCGTGGCCTACGGATTTCAACTGGTATCTACCGGGGGGACAGGTCAACTGTCCTGGACTGACCCGAGCAACGATCTGAGTGGGACCGGTCTGACTCTGAGTGTCGACGGCCTGCTGTCCGGCACGCCGGTGGACACCGGTACGATTTTATTCACAGCCCAACTTGAAGACATTGCCGGCGCAACCGACCAACAGCTCCTTAGCCTTTTGGTTCGCGTCTGGTTTATTTGCGGTGATATCGATCACAGCGGCGGTCTGCCGGACATTTCGGATTTGGTTTACCTGGTAGACTATATGTTTACCGACGGACCGCCACCGGCGGTGATGGAATCAGCCGACGTCAACAACTCCGGCGGCGATATCGACATTGCCGATCTGGTGTATCTTGTAGACTTCATGTTCACCGACGGTCCACCACCGGTCTGCCCGTGAACAAGCTACCCCAATGATTACATCTGCAGCGTCCCGGCCATGCGATAATGCCAGCGAATCCGGTCGCCTTCCTTGGTGGTGTACTTGTCGCAGGCTACCGCACCCATCTCGCCGTTGACCGAGTACATCCAGAAATATCCGCCCTCATTGGGGACGTCGTCGATCCTGGTGACATAGGCGCCCTGAAGCGAGGACATGTACTTGACATCGTACTGCTGCAACAGGACATCGAGCACCGTCATAGAATCCACACCGACCATCTCGTAAATCAGGCTGTCGGATGGGTCGGCCAAATCTATCTGCTTGACCGGTTCGTTGTCGGTTACTTCGATGTCCTCCTCTTTCTGGCTACAGGACACAATGAGGATCAACGCCGTCAAGGTGGTAACAATGCTCACGAATCGATAGTATGATTTCATGCTGGCCTCACGATATGCTCATGGTTTTATTCTGCATCATCTGTAGGTACGCAAAAGTGGGAGACAAATCAAGAAAAGGGGCGCATCCGGTACCGATCGTGTCCAAAATTAAACTTGAATAGACCAAGGCTGTTTTGGTATTCTTGTCAGAGAGGATAGATTTCATGGACTACGGACGCATCATCGGTGATTCATTCCGAATAGCCTGGCAACACAAATCGCTATGGGTATTTGGCCTCTTCGCCGGCACCGTCGGCTCCGGTCTCAGTTTTGATCCAAGCGCTCGGGATTTCTTCCTGAGGGGGAGCGAATGGCGAGAATCCGTCGAGTCGGCCGGTTCGTTGATTGGCATGGAATTGGTTTTCGCATGGATAATGATAGTGTTCGTCATCGGCCTGATTCTAATGGCCATGCACTTGGTTTGTCTGCCCGCTCTGATTGACAGCGTAAATAAAATAGTACGAGGTGGCCTCTTCCAACTGAGCAGTTCCTTTTCCGTGGGGCTGGACTTCTTCTGGCGTTTTCTGGGACTGGCGTTGATCTCCATCACGATAGGGTTGATAGGATTCGGACTCAGCGTGATGGTTGGATTAGCAATGCCCGACGTCGATACAGCAATACTGGCTATTGCCGCGCTGTTGTTTCTGCCCGTGGTGCTGTTCGTTAGTTTCCTCCTCAGTAGCATCTTCGCGCTGGCCCAACGCGCTATGGTGGTGCGAAACGTCGGCATCGCCGACGGCTTGCATGAAGGCTTCGAACTGCTCAGGCAAAACCTCGGCAGGAGTCTCTTGGTTTTCCTGATCTATATAGGTCTTTCCATCGGAATGGCCTTCGGCCTCGTGGTGATCCTGCTAATCATCGCAATTCCGGCGATCCTGGTGGTAGTGATTGCAGAAGATGCCTGGGTCTTGATGGTTATCCTCGGTTTCCTTTTCGGGTTACCACTGTTGATGGCCATGATAGCCTTTATCTCCACAGCGCTGCAAAACCTGTACACGCTTTTTTACTTCGAATTGGTGGAACCGAGAGGACAAGTCCCCCCCGGCTCAGCTACCCCGGCGGCCCCGATAGCATAGTTTTCCTTGCCTTGGAGGGCCCCAACAGGTTATTGTCTGGTATGAAACGGTTCCTGATCTATACTGTCCTGACGGCGTCGCTGATTGTGTCGGCCTCGGCCCAGGATGCTTTCTATTCAATCTTCAGCTTCAACGGCTTCACGCCCAAGGTAAGTTTCAATGACCGCTCGACGGCTTTGCAGCACTCTCTTTTTCCAAAACTGTACGACACCCGGTCGGTTCGCACCGACATGCGTTGGCTGGCCGACAACGACAGCCTGTTGACGGCTTTTTGGCAGAACAAAGGGGACTCCGTTCTGCACATCCTGAGAGAACTGTCCGGCATCGAGTGGTACGAGTCGGAGTTTGATATCTACCTGGTCAGGTTCTACCCCACCCTGGGTGCATCCGATCCGTGCATCATTCCGATGGGCGGGATGGGGGACGGGACATCGTTCGAGGTGGCGCCCGATGGTAATCGGCTCATCTTGAATCTGCTGTTTCAGTTATCACGGCGGATGCTGGCCCAGGCGGTGCAGCCGGAGGACTCGGTGGTGCTCGGTATTGCCTACCATCCCCTGATGCAGCCGGGACCATACCGGCAGGACAACCTGGCCATGCTGCTGGCTATTACCGCTGCTCACTCCGTTATGGGTTATGATTCGACAATGGATGCCTGGGCGTCGGCCTTTTGGAAATATCATACGCCGGGCCGCAAGATTCTTGAAAAATACCTGTACAACCAATGGATCCTCAGCCCTGATCGTCCCCTGGCCGATTGGATCGCTTCCGAATCGTACAGTTCGCCCTTGGTTCGATTGACCCGTCCGCCCAAACCGGTACGGCCGGGCTTCGGCGCCAAGCAGCAGCCGCTGGTCGACGGTTTGCCGTTCAAGGGGGAGCTTGGTTTCTCGGTCAAGTTTGACGAGTCCGACCGCATGGTGGTGAATCAGATAGATGTCAACCGGTTGGCTTTCGCCAATGGTCTCCGGGAGGGTGATCGGTTGCATAGGGTGGATGGTCGTCGAGCGAAGAGTCACCGGGAACTGGTCGAACGATTGTTGGCCGGTCTTGATGCCGGCGGGACACTGCTTGAGATTGTCCGTGACGGAAAGACCGAGACACTTCTGATGCAGCCATTGAAACCGCTCGACGAGACCGACTACTATTATCTGGACGCCTACGACGATTACGACATCGACACCACCGGCACCGCCCCCGACCCGGATGAGGATGAACAGTAGGGGGCGTTGCTCCTTAATGAATTTCCTTGAAACCGGCTAGCCCTTATCCACCCGCCGCTGCGCTTCCATCTCCAATGTGGTGCGGGTGTAGTCGAAAGTGTCGAGCAGGCGTTGATGATCGGCTGGGGCGGCATCAACCAAATCCTGCGGGAAGCGATTCAACAACTGGACGAATCCGGTCATCGAGTAAACGAAAAGAGCCAGGTCGCTGACAGACGTGAAGGGTCGCGTGACGGCGTGGACGATCTTAGGTAGCACCATAGGTATCTTCCGGTATCTAATCTGTCTGCCGACGACACGACTGATCCGTTGGGCGGCCTGCTCAAATGACACAGCATCTGGACCGGCCATACGAAAACGCAGCCCCGACAAGTCCCGCCGTTCAACAGCCTGGGCGGCAATCTCGCCCATGTCAACAGGCGATATGCACGGCAGCGCCGGCGGCCCACCACCGGGCACCATCATGCTACTCCCGCGAATCATGCGGAAAAACATCTCCATCGAAGGTGGCGCTCCAAGGACGGTCCAATTGAAATTCGAATAGGTCAGCGCCTGTTCGACATCGAGCTTGATCTGGGCGATCTCTTTTCTGAGTGCGAAATCGAATCCACCGGGCATGTCTAACCTTATGTCATAGATGGAGACATAGATCACGCGTGCAACGCCCATTCGCTCAGCCTGGGCGATAACCTGAAGTACCGCGTCTCGTTCGATCATGCGCATGCTTCGAATCGACTTGGGGCTGAAGGCAGAGACGCTAATGACTACCGCACGCACACCATCCAGGGCCTGGCTGATCGAAGTCTTCGATACAATATCCCCTTCCACGATCTCAGGTGATTCACCGAGTAACTTCCGAGCATTACTGGCGCTTCGGCTTAGAACTCTCACCAAGGCGCCCCTGGCCAGGAGATTCCGGACAATGTAGCGGCCATAATGGCCGGTTCCGCCCAGAACGATGATTGGTTTTCTCTCGGTGTCGTTCAATTAATGCCTCGCTTCAAAACAGGAAAGGGATGAACATCCGGGTTCGCTTCATGTAGTCCTGATAGGCAGCACCGAAAAAGCGAATGTTTTCGGCTTCTTCCATCCTTGCGGTCATTACCAAAAAGTAACTCGCCACCATCGCCAAGACAATGCCCGGCAGAGAAGGCTGTTTGAAGAAGATACCCCAGGTCAAGAATAGCAATGAACTATAGATCGGATGACGCACATATCGAAAGGCGCCGCCTGTCACCAACACGGTTGTCTTTTCAATTCCTATCAACGATGAATCCTCTCGCTCACTACTGGGCTTCCCCATCCGACGTAATGAATGAACGCCGTGAATGAACCAGTAGGTGCAGATAGTAAGAAGAAGCCACGAGATCAACTGGTGGATACTAAAGGGATCATCAAACCAATTGTCAGTTCTTAGCAGCGCCTGAGCCAGGATCAGTTCCCAGGCAAAAAAGCGATAGAAGCCGTGGGAGCGCCTATCGCGCAGGCTTGATCGGGACAGCCAGAAAAGTCCGACCGACACGACGATGAAGACGGCTTCTTTGTACTGAAACAGCATCTGTTCTTCTCAGCGGGGTTGTTAGCTTTAGCTGTGGTGTCATCGTCCGAAGATGCAACTAACACCTTCGTGGCTCCCCTGTCCAGTAGAAATCTACCACCGACCAACAGCGCCATTTCGCCCCAACCCTCCCCATAAAAAAACCCCCGCCGGCTAAGCAGGGGTCTGGTCTAACAAAACTGGCTGGTAAACAACCAAGTTCTGAGACAGGTACCATGCAACCTTTGTGCCGGTTGGTGGCCCCAAGATGGCCTTCCCGATTAAAGCTCCTGCCGGCAGCACGTTTCGCGGTGATGATTCATACCGGCAGACTCTCAAACAGTCTCCAACAGGCGATTCCTGTAGGTGGACCGTTGACGCCTGTGCAGTCGGGTGCAGGGTCGGAGACCGTCCAGATGCAACCTGGTTCGGTCATTGAGCAATAACGTGCTTACATCCGGGCCAAAAGAGAGATTCCGGGCCTGGTGTAGAGCCTGTCTGGTGCCTGTTCGTTCACCCTTCGACTACGCTCAGGGTGACAGGGCCAGCTGCTCTCTGGGTGGCCTGGTCAGGCCGAGACAGGCGTATCGACGCAGATATCGGCCAAAGGGAAGGTAGTGGTGATTGATGTGCCCTGAGACAGGGCTGACTCTATAGACAACTTGCCGCCGTGATTCTCTATGATTCGCTTGCAAACAAGCAGACCAAAGCCGTGGCCGTCCTTTTTGGTAGTGAACTTTTCAGCAAAAGCCTTCTCCAACAGGGCCGGCTCCATACCGGCCCCTGAGTCACTGATGGTCATGGCAAACATTCCATGGGCGCGGTCGATGGTGATACCCACGTTAATCTCGCGTCGGGCGCATTCGATAGTTGCATCGGCGGCGTTGTTGAACAGGTTGTACAGCAACTGCTGGATATGGGTGGCATCGGCTTCAAACAGAATCGGATCTTTCAGAGCTGCAATGTTGAGAGACACGCCGGCAAACCGCTTTTGTGGTTTGAGATAGTCGACCACCTCCATCAGAAGCTGATCGAACCGAATGGCTTCCTTCTTCGAAGCGATCGGCGTCAGGTCCATCAAGTTCCCGGTGAAGGTCTTGATCTTATCGATGTTATCGAGAATCGCATGGAGATACCTGGGGAGTTCGTCGTAGTTCTGCTTTTTGAGATGGAAATCCAGGAGCGACAGGTTGCCGGTGACGACACCCAGGAAATTGTTCAGCTCGTGGCCGATCTCGGCCGACATCTCACCACGCGTGGCCATTTTCTCAAGCTGAATGGTCTCATCCTGTAGCTCTTTGAGACGTGCGTAGGCATCCTTGGCTTCTTCCAATAGAGTAATATTCTCAAGCGATAAGGCCAACTGGCTGGCGGTGATGGAGAGAAAGGTCAAATCGGTCTCTTTCAATGTATCCGATTCCTGATTTAGACCTATCATAAGCAGCCCATAGTGAGACCCGGCGCGACTCAGCGGCACCGTCACCACACGATGGGTCGGTTCCAGACAGGGCGGAAACAAGTATTCAACCAGGGAGGGGTCGGGACAGGCCAGGTACAAGGGATGTTGATGAATGTCGTTGACATAAAACGGAGCTTCCAACAGTTCCGGATCGATGGCGCTCAGGCAGGCCGTCAGGGGCTGATCGGCCAGCGTGGTTTCTTCGGTCTGGTCATCGACGATGGAGACCCTTCTGCAGTCTGCCCCGAGGCTGTCCCAGTAGAGGGCGACGCCGTGCGTCGAACGGCAGTGGACCATGGCGAATTTCAAAGAAAGAGTGGTAAGCGACTTTCGATCTCCGGCCGTATAAAGCATCTGACTCAGGTCCGAGAGACGTTCAAGCTGGACGCCGCCGTCTTTGTCGGCCGCCAATTGACGAATTTTCAGGACTGCTTTGTCGACCGCCTGTCTGATCTCCTTCAGTTCGAACGGTTTTAGAATATACTCAAAAGCACCCTGCTTGATAGCATCCTTGGCAGAGTTCAGGTCGGCATAGCCGGTGATGAAGATGACCACAACGTCGGGACGAACCTCACGCGCTTTTGCGGCCAACTCGATGCCATTCATGTGCGGCATACGAATATCGGTTATAATCAGATCGACCGGAGTCTCTTCAACCAGTTTCAAGGCGTCAGGACCGTTGGACGCAACCTGGACCAGATGCCCTTCATCCTCCAGCATGTCGCGTACCAGGGAGAGGACGATTTCCTCGTCATCAGCCACGACAACATGGACGGGTTTTTCGTCAGTCTGGGTCATAGCGAAAGTGCTTTTGAGAGAACCTCTTCAACGGTTCGAGTGACCTCTTCCAGATCGAACGGTTTGGTCAGACAACCATAGGCGCCTGCCTCCTGAGCCAGTCGTGCCAGTTCATCGGGCAGGGAGTCGGTCATTATGAAACGTGAGGATGGACGGGCCGCCGTCACCTCGGTAAACACCTGATAACCATTTTTCCGAGGCATGTGTAAGTCACACAGGATAATGTCAAAGTCGCCATCCAGCGCCTGCTCGATACCATACTGACCGTCGACGGCTGAATCGACCTGATGACCTTGCTCACTCAAGTATTCGGTCAAAAGTTCTCTGATAACCTCTGAATCGTCCACAATCAAAATCCGAGCCATGAGTTACCTCACTGGGCGATACATTCAGCCACTGTGTTCATTAGGTCCGAGATCGAGAACGGCTTGGATAGAAACGCACACGCGCCACCCTTGGCCGAATCGCTGACGGAGAACAGAGTAGAGTAACCGCTGATGACCACAACCTGATAGTTTGGGTCCTGTTCGCGAGCGAATTTCACCACTTCTTCACCCGATACTCGGGGCATTTTCAGGTCGGTGATAATCAGATCGTATTTTGTCGACTTGATTTTTTCGATAGCTTCGTCACCGTCACAGGCCGTTGAAACCTGATAGTCTTCGCCGAGAACCTCAAGAAGAAACTCTCGGATGATCTCCTCATCATCTACAACTAAAATGGATTTGGCGGCTGAATCCTGCATGGTCCTAAGTTCAAACCTGTACGTCAGACTGTTTTGGTACCGTCTCACTTGAATTATCGGAAGCTGAGGCCGGTTTCTGAACAGGCAGAATAAGAGTAAACTTGGTTCCCCGACTAACGACCGAGTCGACTTTAATCTCGCCGCCGTGATCCTTGATAATACCGTAGCTGACCGAGAGCCCCAGTCCTGTTCCCTTGCCGACTTCTTTGGTGGTGAAGAACGGCTCGAATATCTTCTTGATCGTCTCCGGTTCAATGCCACTGCCCTGGTCGGCGATTTGCACTTCGACCGCTCCGCCGAACTCTCCCAGGGCCGGACTGAATCGCGACTTGATGCTAATCACACCCTGAGGCTTGGAAGCATGCATGGCATTGATAATCAAATTGGTGAATACTTGCTGCAACTGTCCGCCACTTCCCTGGATGATCGGCAGATTACTATCGAGTTCAAGACTCAACTCGATCTGGTTCATGTGTAGCTGATGCTCCACAAAGGTGACAGTATCCTCTATGGTCGCGTTGATATCGACATCTTCAAACTCGGTGGCCCGCCGTGAACGCGAGAACCTGAGAAGGTTTTGGACAATAGCCTTACAACGCCGCGCCTGGGTCTCGATATCGGTAAGGTAGCGAATGAAGCTCATCATCTCCTTGTTGTCGGGATCGGCGGTTTTCTTCTTCTTCATCTTCTCCAGAGCGAATTGAGCATAACCCAGAATCCCGCCAAGTGGGTTGTTCAGTTCATGGGCGACTCCGGCTGCAAGTTGACCGATAGCACTCATCTTCTCTGACTGGATCAACTGAGCCTGGGCATCTTCAAGTTCCAGGGTGCGCTGGATGATTTTCTCTTCGAGAGTACGGTTGTATTCCTCAATTTCGTTTCGTGTTTGCTGCAACGACTCAATCATCTTGTTAAATGTATTGGCCAGTTGACCGAGCTCGTCACTTTGATTTACACTTACACGCTGACTCAGATCCCCTCGTGCTACCTGGTCTGTTACATCGACCAGCATCTGTACCGGTTTGGTCACAAACCGAACAATGAAGGTGATAAAGAGAATAGTGATAGCCACGACCAGCAGGGTAAGGATTATAGCGGCCACTCTCGCTTCAGCAATAGCCTCATTGACCGCTTCGAGGCTCAAAACCAGTTTGATGTCCCCGAGGTGTTCGCGAACAAAGGTCTTGGTCAAGGAACGATCAATACCACCTGTGATGCCGAGATTTTCGCGATCCAGTTTTTCCACCCGTGACATCACCGGGTAGTTCATTTCGATGTAGACCTTGCCTGTGGCGTCTTCAACGTAGTAGTCATGGCAGTAGGCGGCATCGGGATCGTTGGGGTGGCTGATTTCTCTGAGCCGAATTGCCGAATCTACATCCCACTGTCCGAGTTGCGAGAGTATCTCACCCTCAAGGTTGTAGATTGTCGCACACCGAATATCCTCGAAAACCGAGAACTTGTCCAGCAATTCATCCAGTTCCTGCGTGTCCTCAAACAACACGCCGCTTTCGGCTTGCAGGGCGAGTATGCGAACCATTGTCTCGCCGTTCTTTTCGAGCCCCAAGCGGAAACCGTCTTCCTGTCTCTGGATCAGATAGGCGCTCATCACAAAAATGGAGCAAACCAGGATAACCGATATCGGCGCCACGAATTTGGTGCGAAGCTTGCAGCGGCTAATCATGCTCGGGAGGTTCATCGGTACACCTCCTTGGCCACTGCCACCAGATCGTCCGGGATTGTAATACCCACGTGTCCGGCGGTTTTTTCATTGTAATGGAACCAGACGAAATCGGCCTGGGTAACAGGAATCTGGCCCGGGTTTCTTCCGGCCAATATACGCTTGACAATCTCACCGGCTTGTTGACCGATTGCCTTGTAGTCAAAATCCAGCGCGAACAACGCGCCCGACTCTACCACGTGCCGCGAAAAACCCATGAACGGGACGCCCTTGCGGAGCGTGTTCATCAGGATGTATCGGGTGGATCGCGGGTCAAACAGATTTGGGTCGGCAACGCTCCAGATACCGTCGGTGATCTTGGCCAGAGAGTCGAGCGCTTTGGGTAGCTCTTTGAAATCGTTTACAAGCATCGGCACCAAAGTGATACCGGCGTTGTCTGCCACCACCCTGGCGTGAGCGATCAGTGCGGCTGTATTGTCCGTGTACAATACACCGACATCTTTCAGTCCGGGAATTATCTTCTTGAAATACTTAAACTGGAGATCGACCGGAACGTTGAGCGAGGCGCCGGTAATACTGCCTCCGGGCTTGGCCATCGACTTGACATAGCCCGAAAGAACCGGGTACTTTACCGCCGAGAAAACCGTGGGGACATTTTCAATATTGGTTTTGGCGAACTCTGTGGCCGAACTGCCGACGGTCAGGATAACTTTGGGGGACACTTGGTCGAGCGAGTCGATGATGGTCAGGTTGCCGGCAACATTGTCGCCGACTTGAAACTCATGAAAGGTCGCACCGGGGTGTGTTCGCTTGATCACTTTGCGCGCACCCTGCAAAGTGCGCAGGGTGGACTTCAAGCTATCCCGGGTGATTATGCCTATATGAATATCCTCACCGGCCTGCGCGACAGCTGAGCCGGCCAGCAGATATAGAATCACCGCGCATACGAGCACTCTCTTGGACCACTCGTTCATTGGCGTACCGGACCGTATCTTATTGACAACGTTGACAATCCTATGCTGTTGGGCGCTCCCCCTTCTGGGTCCAGCACCACGGGTTGTATGGTCATAGCTATCGGACACAACGCGCAAAACTTGACAACCGATGCTGGGTCTGGGGGGATCGAGCAGGTCAGGGCAGCTGACCCATTGGTGATCGTCATTATAACAATCCACTTTTTGTTCTCAGGGGACCTTAAGATTTTTTTCACAGGACCGACCTTAGAATGTAAAGTGCATTCTGTCTAAGAAGCCGGAATCTGGAAAATACAATGTTCAAAATAACTCGTGCAGGAGGAGTTGCCTTGTACAAACAACTTCTATCGTTGTTCTTGCTCCCACTTGCAGTCCTGTTGCTCTTCGGAGCGACGTCACTTCACGCAAGTGTGAGCGGCAAGATATCGGGAGAGGTTTTAGACTCCCAAACCGGCGAACCGATCGTGGGGGCGACGGTTCGTATCTCAGGGACTAGTCTGGTAACACGAACGGATGATGACGGTGAGTATTTCATGATCAACATACCAGTTGGTAAATGCGATCTTTTCGTCACCTCCGTCGGTCATGAGACAATGACCAAGAAGGGAGTGCGTGTTCTGGTTGATCTGACTACACCCGTTGATTTCGAACTGGCTCAACAAGTCATCGAAATCGGTGGGGCGGTTGTCGTAGTGGCATCCAATCCGATCATCCAACTAGACCAGACGGAGTCGCGGATCACCTTCACCGCCGATCGACTGAAAGAACTACCCAACATAGTAACAGTTCAGTCGGTACTTACCAATTATCCCGGCGTAGTGATCGGTCGTGATCAGAATCTTCACGTCCGCGGCGGCCGGGACGGCCAGGTATCCTACTACTACGACGGATTCTCGATTCAGGATCCGTTCTACTCGACCTCCGGCATTCGGATAATGCCCACCGCCCTTGAAGAACTCTCACTGACGTCCGGCGGCTACACCGCCGAGTATGGTGAGGCGCTCTCAGGTGTGGTCAGGGCGGTGACTCGTGAGGGCGGACCGGAGTTCCACGGCGGGATAAAGCTCTACGAAGGGGCTACGCATCCGTATGACGTCACCACCGGCGACTGGGGTGATCTCACCCGGACCGGAAATCGGTCCGTTGCTTTCAACCTGTCCGGACCGCTGATGGGTTTTGATCCCAAACGTTTCAATTTCTTCACAGCCGGTGAGTATCTCACCGACGAAACATCCCTGCCGGCCAACGGGATGGACGCCTACACCTGGACAGCCAAAATCTCGGCACAGCCGACTCCACACTTGCGAGTAAAAAGTAATTTTACTTATCATGATCAGAGCGGCAGGCTGTACAACCATCGGGATGTGAACGGCATCTCCTATGATTTCAATCTTGATGGGTTACCATCGATGGAGCGGAATTCATATCTCTTGGGTCTGACCAGCAATTACAACTTCAGCGAAAGCGTAATCTGGTCGTCCACATTCAACGTCTTCAGCACCCGTACCTGGCGTGGCCCCAAGGACCTCATCCACACTTACTGGAATGAATGGCCCGGGTATTCCGAGGACGCAGAAGGCGTCTACAACGGTACGATTGACGACGACAACTACCTGGGTCTCGGTTATCGCGACTTCAACGATCCCTATCATGCGACCGGTTTCACCACCGGAAATGACTTTGAACCCACGTTTCGTCGGCGAGAAGCTCATTACACTTCATTTAAGACCAGCCTGCTGAC
Source organism: Candidatus Zixiibacteriota bacterium (assembly GCA_029860345.1). Lineage (NCBI taxonomy): Bacteria > Pseudomonadati > Candidatus Zixiibacteriota > Candidatus Zixiibacteriota bacterium. The sequence goes on from JAOUBJ010000005.1 coordinate 180,404, forward strand.
CCAGTTGAATAAGACCAATCAGATCAAGGGCGGTCTTGAAGTGCGTCGTTACAAGGTCGATTGGGACCTCAAACAGTTCTACAACGAGTTCCCTTATGGTGAAAAGTATTCCAGCCGTCCGCTCTTGGCCTCGGCCTTCCTTCAGGATAAATTGGAGTACAAAGACTTTGTTATTAATGTAGGATTGCGTTTCGATTATCGTGACGCTGATATCGAGTACAATCTGGCTGCTCGCGGCACGACCGCCGAAGAGGAGGCTCACTATGTGAAGTCCGAGTCTGAGTCGCGCCTATCGCCGCGGCTGGGCGTCTCCTTCCCGATATCCGAAAAATCCGTGATGCACTTCAACTACGGCATCTACTTTCAGGAGCCACGCTACGTCTTTATGTATACCAATCTGCAGGGCGATGTCACCTCCGGACTGCCGTTGTTGGGTAATCCCGACCTGGAACCGGAGCAGACGATTTCCTACGAATTGGGCCTGGATCACCTGATCGGCGATGACTTGAAATTCGATGTGACCGCCTATTATAAGGACATCAAGGATCTCGTCACCACCCGCGCTTCGGTGCGCGATGCCGCCAACATTATAACATACTTCGACAATGGCGACTATGGTTCGGTCACCGGCTTTGATGTTGAAGTGGAGAAACTGCCTCTGGGTGGGTACTTCGGCGGATCGATATCCTATGGTTACATGCTGGCCACCGGCAACAGTTCTTTCGCCACCGAACCTTACTATACGTTTATAACCTCAAATGCTGATTCTCTGGCACCGGTGGGCGAGTACCCGCTCGACTTTGACCAGCGCCACACGGTCACAGCGGTTCTCAGTTATCGGGTACCGGCGGAGTGGGACGGCCATTTCTTCGGTATGCCCCTCCCGGGCGCATGGGGCATTACAACCGTTGGTCACTATGGCTCGGGACTGCCTTACACACCAACCGATCCGTTCGGCAATCGGTTCGGCGAGCGCAACGAAGGTCGTCTACCGGCCAACTACACAGTGGATATGCGCTTCAGCAAGGACTTCAATATCGGCGGCGCCAGCCAGGTTTTGAGCCTGTTTACAGAGGTCGACAATCTGTTTGACCGACGAAACGTGATAAACGTTTACACCCGTACCGGCCAGCCGGACAACGACGGACAGCTAGCCCAGATCAGTCTGGGCACGGCTGAAGTTCAGTCGTCGCTGTCACGGCTTGATCGGCTTTACGATCACGATCCCCAGAATTATTCCCCACCCCGCACTATTCGGTTCGGGCTGGAGTACAACTTTTAGAGCGGAGCCCAGAGCATGAAAACGACACACAAAACAACCGGGGTTGGTTGGGTGACACTACTGCTTCTGCTGGTTCCGGTTACCCTGGTGATGGCCCGTCCGGCCACCCAGGGAGGCTACCAGAACCCGAGTGATCCCCGCCCACCGTCGGCCCTTTCGCCCGGCGTCCACACGCTGGATCAGATCACTCATAACAAGGGCAACATTGTAACCACCATCGACAATTTCGGATATATCGGCGGTTACCAATACTATGGTTATCCTTCGGGCGAATGGCCGCGCAATTCCGGCCATGACTACATAGGTGAGATTCGTTATTGGATGGGTGCCGTGACTCCCGGCGGTGATACGCTGGTGGCCAACACCTACGATGATTTCGAAGCCACCCCCATGCCGGTCAACGGTGAAGACGAGTATTTGATCTATCTGTCAACCGACACCAGCCGCTACTGGAACTATGATCCCACCGACACAGTGGGACTCGGTGGCGGCAGCCCGGCTTTCGGTTGGCGCGTCTGGGACCCCTCCGGCGACGTCTTCGATTTCAACGAAATCTGGGATCCGCTGGCGGCTACTTATGATCCGGGCGGCCCAACTTCACTTCAGGAGTCGCACTATCGGTTCAACGATGCCGCCGAAGGAGCACCGCTATTGGGCCTGGAGCTGACTCAGACTATCATGCAGTGGAACTACTGCTACAACGAGGACTTCCTCTTCGTTGTCCTGGAGATCACCAATACTTCGGTAGTAGATTATTCGGAGTTTGCTTTCGGTCTGTATATCGATATCGACGTCGGTGGTCCCGACGGCACCGGTGAAAACGGACGCCTTAACGACATGGTTGCATACGATGTCGACGACAACCTGGCCTGGAACTATGATGTTGCCGGATATGACCCGGGTTGGAAAACCAAGACCGGCGTCATGGGCACCAAGATTCTGGAGATGCCGGACGGCCTCGGCATGACGGCCTTTCGCTCCGACGACTGGGCGATTGTTACCGGAATCGATGATCCGGGCATGTTTGAATTGATCAACAGTACGCAGTTCGATGAGTCACTACCGCCAACCGATCAATTCTATATTCAGTGTACGCGAGGTATCGACCTCACCGCCGGCAAAACTGTGCGTTGCGTTTTCGCGCTGGTGGCCGGTAAAGACGAAGCTGACTTCCGTAACAATGCCTCCCTGGCTCAGAATCTGTATGATAACAACTTTATCGGCCCTCAGCCACCGGCCACACCTACCTTGACGGCACGCGCCAGCGAGGGCCAGGTCTATCTGAACTGGGACGACACGGCAGAAGTCAGCATCGACCCGCTGAGCAGCGAAGTCGACTTTGTCGGATACAAACTGTACCGCAGTAACAACCAGGGCAGGTCCTGGGGCGCTGTGGATGACGAAAACGATAATAGCTGCCTCGATATCGACTATGACAGGATCGCCGAGTTTAGTGTCTCCTACCCAGGTGATCCAATCAACCATTCGTACATCGACACCGGTCTCTACAACGGCGTGGAATACTGGTATTGTCTGGTTGCCTATGATCGTGGAGATTTGGAAACAGGCGTGGATGTGCTGCAATCGGGCTTCGGCATCGCCGGTGAGGTGTCCAACGTTGTGGCGGCAACTCCAACAGCCGCCCCGGCCGGATTCTATGATGCCGCTTCATCCGTTAAACACACCTACGACGGAGCGGGATCACCTTCCCAGGGCAATGTTGTCCCGATCGTCTTTGACACCGACGACATTACCGGTTCTGAGTACCAGGTGGTGTTTGAAGACACGCCGGATAACGAAGCCACCGTCTGGCATCTGATAAACGTCACCAGCGGCGACACGCTGCTGTTCGATCAGGAAACGATGTCCGGCGACGAAGGTCTCTACGAAGTGGTCGAAGGGCTAAGAGTGGTTGTCACCGATGTCGATCGGGAACCGGCCAGCTTTGGCCAAACCGGTTTTTCAGGCGCTGACACCAGCTTCAATGTTTTTGAAATCCTGGGACCGCCGGTCGCCTGGTTGTATGACGACCCCAGCTACGTGTGGGGCAATGAGCCCTACCGTAACACTTACGAGCTGCGCTACACTGGAGATTCCACGCGCGCCACCTGGCTTTTGGACTGGTACTACGGCCAGGACATTCCGTACTGGGTACCCTTCGAGGTTTGGAACACGACCTCAGGCGAGCGCGTATCGATTTCAGTGCTGGATTGGGGTGGCACCGGCGTGTGGGACGCCAGCCAGTTAATGACTATTGTCGACTGGCCTTACAATGCCGCTTCCTCGGTAACCGACAGCGCCTTCCCTAATCATTACAGTTGGCTGTTCGACCTTGACGTGGATACCTACGATCCGGCCACCGGTGATGTGGTGACCATGGAAGGGGCGCCCATGAACGGTCCGGCCGACGTCTTCACGTTCAAGCCGGATGGAATCAGCGCCTCGGCCGCCAGTAACGAACTCAAAAACATCCGTGTCGTGCCCAACCCGTACTTTGGACGTTTCTCAGGCTATGTCGAGACGGCCAGCGAGGCTTCGGAGATCACTTTTAACCGAATCCCGGTGGGTTGCACGATCAGAATATACACGCTGGCCGGCGATTTGGTGGCGACACTGCATCACACCGATGGTGACGGTTCGGAAAGCTGGAACCTGCAGTCGGATAACGGCCGCCAGGTAGCCAGCGGCATGTACGTATACCACGTTGAATCAGAGTATGGCGAGCACCTCGGTCGCTTTGCCATAATCAAATAGAAGGAGGTGCGAAGTGAGAAAGATTATCTGGCTGATGTTGCTGCTTATGGTGGCCACGACCGCCTCCGCAGGACATTCCAAAATGGGTAGCGCCGGCGCTCAGTTTCTGAAAATCGGCGTTGGCTCCAGGTACCAGGGTACCGGTGAAGCTTCGGTGGCCATGGCCAACGATGTATACGCTATGTTCTGGAACCCCGCCGGTCTGGTCGAAGTTGAGAATTCCGCAATCGGCTTCACCAATGTCAACTGGCTTCTGGATATCGACCTCAACTATGTCGGCTACGCCAAGCACTTCGAAGACATCGGCGTCTTTGGTGTCTCGGCGGCCGTGTTGTCGATGGAGGATCAGGAGATCACCACCCTCGATGATCAGGACGGCACCGGGGATTTCTATTCAGCTGTCTCTTACGCCGTCGGCGTGAGCTATGCTCGCCAACTTACCGATCGGTTTGCATTCGGCGGATCGTTCAAGTATGTCGGTGAACGAATCCACAAGGAAAACGCATCTACATTCGCCTTCGACTTCGGTACCCTGCTATACACCGGATTCAAATCGCTACGGATGGGGATGAGTATTACCAACATGGGTCCGGACCTTCAGTTTTCGGGACCCGACCTTGATGTAGCCTATGACGAGCTGGATGGAGACGGCGCCAACACGCCAATCGGCGCCTCGGTCAAAACCACTCCGTATGATCTGCCGATGATGTTCCGGTTTGGTCTTGCCTATGACTTTGCGGTTGCCTCTAAGTCAGATGTAACGATCTCGGCTGAGATGAAGCATCCCAATGACAGTCACCAGCAGGGATCGATCGGCGCCGAATGGCAGTACGATGAAATGTTCTTCCTCAGGAGCGGCTATAAGTTCCAGTCCGATGAGGAAGGGTTGTCCTTTGGTGGAGGCCTTATAACCAACATCTCCGGCGAAACCGATCTCTTGATCGACTACGCCTGGCAGGACTTTGGCCGACTACAATCTACCCACCGGTTCAGCGTTGGGTTCAATTTTTAGAGGCTCTTTGCGATTGAGAGAAAGCCCGCCTTGTGGCGGGCTTTTTTGTAACAACTCTGGACTTGACGTGTAGAATGGATGATATTGTCGGACGATATGCAAGATACTCAAGGAGCAGCGACCGAATGAAAACAGTTTTGTCTCGACTTTCTATTGCAGGTATGTTGATAGTTCTTTTTGTGTCAGCCGGTACCGCCGGGGCGGCTGATCGACCCGTGGATATCCTGGGCGAATACTTCGATCTACTGATCTCCGGTAACATTGAATCGGCCCACTACCTCTGGAGCGGGCCTTCGTTGGAACGAGCTTCCCGGTTCGGTATCGAATACACCGATATACCTCTAAAGAACGACTGCAACTCACCCATAATCCGTGATCTGAAACTGTATCGGAATCATCTTCAGCCGGTGGCCAAGCGCATTATCAGCCTGGGCGATCCGGCCTACCAGCTTCTTCTGTACTCAAGTATCGTAGAAGGAGAGTTGGTCGAACACAATTATTTCCTGAATTTCGATGGACAGTATTGGTGGTTGTGCTACCCTCAGGATTACTACTGCCGCGACTGGCCGATTCGGGAAAGTCGCTACCTGAGAGTGCACGTGGATCCTACCGCCGAACGATACCTCAACCCGGTATGCTTAGAGGCGACCGATTCATTCATTGAGCAGACTGCCCGGTTGCTGAAACTATCCAAAGATCAGCTTAAGCTGCTGACCGACGAAAAGATTGACTACTTCTACTGCGGCAGTGATTCAACCATCGAGCAGATCACCGGACATCTCGTTAAGGGCGTTTTCGATCTGCCGTCCAACGATCTGATTTCATCGTTCTTTCCACACTACCATGAGTTGATCCACTTCCTGGTAAACCTGAAACTTCAGAAACTGCCGCTTTACACTCAGCCACTTATGAGAGAGGGGATTGCCGTAACACTCGGTGGTCGCTGGGGTAAGACACCGACTTCTCTCATTGATCTGGGTGGGTTCTTGTATCGAGAGAAAATAGTCGACCTGGACAGCCTGCTGGCCATGTCGCTGTTCGAGCCCCATTCCGGTGCCGACATCGCCTACCCGGTGGCCGGCCTGTTCTGTGCTTACCTGCTCGAGCGTATGGATCAAGAGCGATTCTTCGAAGTATACCTGAAACTCTCGGGCGATTTCAAAACTGTCTATGGCCAAACCACTCAGGTAGTCAAACAGATTCTGATCGAAGCAACCGAAGACGAAAACTGGGAAGAGTTTCTTGAGGGATTCGACAAGTTCATCGACGAGGTGATGGATGACCGACTGATGATTCGACCCGGCAGGCTGGCCAAGGGGAAAGAACTGATAAAGGGGGACAGCTACATCGTTCGCGAAAACAAACATTGGCTCGGTTTCGAATTCAGCTTCGAGCCGGAGCAGGAGATATCCGGCAATCTGATGTTCGGTTTCGACAAGCGTCTGGCCGCGGTCTCTTCGGTCTTGTTTGGAGAACAGTACGGCGTTACCACCAATGTCGACGGATATCGGTTCGGCGTTCGTTTTGACCGTAACGAAGTCGGCCTGTATGACTACGCCACCAGTCATTTGATGGCCAAGTATATCTGGGGAATCACGCCGTCGGGCGATTATTTCGATGAAGACAACAACCGCATAACGCTGATGCTCCACAAAGACCTTCTGAAGGATCACCTGCCCGAGAAGAACGACGTCAAGTACCTGGCCAAATAGCAACTGAAAAGAGATTGATGGACGGCGTTAGCATAATAATCATCGGCGGACTCGGACTGGTGGTTGTCCTGTTGGTCAGTTTGTTGGTCGGTCAACGTCGGCCTGACAGCGACGCTCCACGAAAAATCGAACTGGCCCTGGAAAAGCTCAAGAGCGAATTACTGGAGAAACAGTTGGAGGGGCTGGTCAGTTTGCGTGATTCGCTGGACAGTACCGGCCGTCTGATGAACGAACGCCTGGCCGAGGGTACCGGCGCTATCGACAAGCGTATGGAACTACTGGTCGACATCGAGCACCGGCTGGGGCAGCTTCAGACCCAGGCTGAGAATATCGAAGCGGTCGGAAAGAACATCCAATCACTCTCCGACCTACTGAAGCCACCCAAACTCCGAGGCAGCCTTGGGGAGATGCTGCTTGAGAATCTGCTGGCTCAGATATTGCCGCGCTCGATGTTCGACACGCAACATAGGTTTGCGTCGGGCAAGCGTGTCGATGCTGTAGTAAAGCTAGCCGATAGACTCTTGCCGATAGACTCCAAATTTCCTCTCGAACCGTTTGAACGACTTCGCGCCGAACCGGATTCATCGGAAGCTCGAAAAGAGTTTGTGCGCTCGCTCAAGAAACATGTCGATGACATCAGCGGCCGTTATATCCTGCCTGCCGAGCAGACCACCGACGTTGCGCTCATGTATATTCCATCGGAGGCGGTCTACTATCGTTTCGTTTCCGATGATCTCGAAACCGGTTTCGAGTATGCCCTGTCCAGGAACGTCATCCCCAGTTCACCGGGTCATCTGTATGCCTTCCTGGCGTCGCTGGCATCTGTGTATGCACATGCCGGTCTATCAGGCGATGGCCGAAAGCTGTCGGCCGGCTTGAACAACCTTGGCGATGCGTTGGGACGTCTGACAAAACTGCACGAACGGATGGAAGGTTCGGTTCGTGCACTCACCAGTACACTTAGTCATGGTCGTGACGAGATCAACGGCATGACCACTCAGTTACAGCAGTTGCGTGAGCCGTCGACATTGGACGAGCCGGTCGAAGAGCCGACTGTTGCAGACGGGTGACGGTCTTGCACTCTTGTAGGGCGGGTCCGTCTTCGCCTGCGCGCTGCGGCGTGAACCCGCCATCTTCGTTTATTCCACGAATGTTGCGCTGGGTCCTTCTCGCCGCAGGCGAGTGAGACCCTGCGCCGAAGAAATAACACACCCCTAAATCCCCTCTCAAGAGGGGACTTTGAAGAAGGACTGGTTTGTCGTTAAGCCTGCTGTTGGTGTAAAGAGCGCAGAATAGCCGACTCAACCATCAGGTGGTGAGAAGAAACTGCCGTATGAGTGGTTTCAGGCTGTCCTTATACTCTCTAATAGCCTGTTTGGGATCATCCAGTAGGTGTTGCCAGCGTGCTTCCGTTTGCCTCCTCGCCCTCTGGTATCTCACATTGAACTGACTATGGCGATGATAATGAGCAAACTCTGTCAGAAAGTCTATGTCGATAGAACTACCGTTGACAATCGCAATCCGATCTCTTGCATCGATGACACCGATGTCCGGATTCTTGAGCGTTTCCAACACTCTGTACCAAAAGAAATACGGGTTTTCTAGGGTGAGAATTCCATGCGCGTAGTTCTCGAGACAAATGAGCTTAGGCTCGGAACTGGGCTCAAAAAGGGGCTTTAGTATGGCGTAGATATCCCCCAATCGGCTTCTCGCCAGTGTCCCCCTGGCGGAAATAGGAATATTGTGAGTAACGGATATCCACGGTTTCGTTTTTATACCTGCCTCCGCTGCTTTGTCAGTAAAATCGTCTTTGACCGGGGGCAGCTTTAATAGGCTCTGAAGCGATGGCGAGCTTTGCGATTCAGTTGGAAAGTGGTCCAGAACAAAGACAATGGATAGGAGAAGCCTATAATGGAGGTGCCAGAGTAAAGGTGCGTGCAACTGGTGGTTGGCAGGATTGTGCCCAGAAGTGTCCTTGCACGTTGCACCGGCGTACAAGCGGAATAGTGTGCGATCTGAACCGTGTGAATAGTGGACTTCATAAGACAAGCGATCCGCTAAATTGACACGATAGCCCTTGGAAAAATCGTCGCTGAAATCCAAGGACCACGGAACGGCAAACTCGGATGTATAAGTGTACTCAAAGTTCCCCGACTCTTCCTTTGTCATTTCATCCTCCTATTGCATTGATCGCTGTTGCTCGACCTCCAGAAATCGCCATCTCTGGCAAGATGCCTTGGTTAAGCCTTTCACACACTGTTACAAACATATACTATCAAGGACGACACTGATAATCAATAATCTACGTCTATCTTAGCCAAGCCGATTTCCAGCTTCGCCCCAGCAAAACCCCCACATCATCCCCGCAGAAACTGGCTGGCTCCCGCTTAGTAAAGGACCTTACTATGCCTACGAGTGAAAGACAAATAGCAGTCAACCGCCACACGGCCAGTCTCATGCAACACCCGGATCAGTCCGACATCCCACCTCACTCCGGCGGAAAAGTACTTTTTCCGCAAAACAAACCCATTTCGCCGACCATTGGCGTTCCCATTGCAAGTTGAAGATGTCTATGCAGAGAAGATGGATTCCCGTCCCAAACAAGGTTTGAGACGGCCACCCGAATCGAAGAACTGGATTCCGGCCTTCGCCGGAATGACAAAATGCAGACGGGTCCCGCAATCGGCGGGTCCGAAAACGGACCCACCCTACAAGAACTGAGCGGAGTCGAAGCATGAATACACGGCAGATATGGACATCTGCCGGGCACAGCTGAAGTGCCTTGAAACACGGACCAAGGTCCGGGCCACCCGCCATACCGAGCGGTGTCGAGGTATGAACGTTCTTCCTTTGGTACCCCACCCAGAGGCTTTGCGTCGGGTGGGATCATAAATGTACATGGGGCACCGGTTAGAGGCGGATCCGAAGACAGACCTATTTCAAAGTCACCCTTCGACTCCGCTCAGGGTGAGGTGGTGAAAACAAACCCGGCAATCAGTGCTCGGTGACTTGTAGATTAATATTGCGGGCTTTCAGATGCGGGATGAACAAGGACGGATCGACCACTATCTCCTGCGGCTTGACACCACGCTGCGTAATCTCACCCGAAGCCGCCATCAGGGCCACTATCGAAGCCGGGAAAGCTGTAAGACGCATCATCGCTGTCAGCGCGGTTTTGCTCTCCTGCCGGTCGACGATCTCGTAGATTCTGGTCTTGCTTTCTCCATCTATCAGGCCCTCAGCGGTCAGACGAACCAGGCCCAGGTCGAGGTCATCGAAAGTCAGCGATCTATTCAGTACCGCCTTGAACACGGCACGCGGTTCGACAGCAGTACCGTTGACATCGATCTCCTGACGGGAACCCAGACCTATCTCAAGCATCGGCCGAAAGAGCGCACAGTGGCCGGGATAACGGATAGTTTTATAATCCAGGAAATCTATCTGCCCGAGGAAACTGTCCGGCAAGGTCGAAGTACCACCGGATGTATAGAACGCTTCCAGTTTACCGATACCGTCGAACTCCAGAAGCTCCACACCGGTCATCGGGTTAACGGTTTTCTTCTGACCCTCCTCGACAATAACGCACGGCTCCCAGTATTCATTGATGAGTCCTTCAGCCGCGAAGAGCATCATGTAGTTCAAGGGCGGCCTGGGTGATTGCGGCAGTCCGCCGACTCGAATTCTCATCGACTCCACTTTATCAAACCTGGTCATGGCGTCGGCGGCGAGCACCGCTACCATGCCGGGCGCAAGGCCGCAGTCGGGGACGATGATGACATCGGCTTGCTCGGCTTCAGCGGTAAGTTGAAGTTGGGCGTCAACCATGTCGTTGTTGCCACCCAGGTCGACCAGGTGACAACCGGCGGCGATGGCGGCTTTGGTCAGGTTCAGGTTATATCGGTAGGGAACGCATGAGATGGCAGCGTCATATCCCTTCAGAGCTGCCGCAGCAGCGGTTTCATCATCGGCATCAAGAGCCGAAGCAGAGGCTTTGCCGTAGCCAAATTTGGTGGCCATTTCGACGGCGAGGTTTTCGTCGGTATCGAATAACCCGACGCTCTGGACACTATCGTTTTGAGCAAGATCATAGACGGCGGCTCGACCCATGAGGCCGGCGCCGATAACTGCAACTCTCATTGATGTCTTCTCCTGTTGTCTTTCATCGGCCCAATATACACCGAGGGTCTGGATTTGCGAAGAATATTCGAGTCTGCCCACTCTTTTTAACCGGCAACTGGAGAACTTCTTCCGACCAGCCGATAATACAACAGAACTAACGAAAAACGTCCCTGTTAATGAAGGAATTCAAATGGCCGGCCGGGTTCTCAAGACCCACTTACTGACTGAGAATCAGCAAGAGGAACTGGACCTCTTTGAGGCGCTAAAGCCATACCTCGGACAGTGTCTGACACTCAATCATGACCTGAACAATCCGTTGGCCGGGATAATGGGTTATGTCGAGTTTCTGATCGAAGAGTCAGACCAGTTGAGCGAAGAACACCGGGAGTTTGTTGAACAAATCAATCGCTGCGCTGAACGGATGCGCCAGGTGCTCGACAGCCTTTGTGAAGAGAAGATTGCATTGTCCAGGAAAGTGGATATCCGCCGTGTGACCGAAGCTTACCAGGCCTGTGACAAGTCGTCAGATTAGCTGGTTTACTTTCCTTAGAAGCCACTCCACCGAAATCGCTCCCAGAAAAACAAGCAGCAGCCAAAACTGTCCCCACAGTAGATGCTCGGTGTGCGAGGTAACCTCGATAGGCGACAGATCGAGATATTCCAGCGCATCATCAAAGGCAACAGCCTGAAAGGCCTTGCCGCCGGCGCGTGAGGCCAACGCTCGCATCCCGGCCGGGTTGCCGGATTGATCCAGTTCCTCCAGCGAGAAAGCCTCCAGCAGAATTCGACCCTCTACCCTCTTGAGAAGCCCTTGCTCGCTATGGAAACTGGCCTCGTAAGTGTATTGTCCCGGCGGAAGGTTCTCAAACCGGGCCGAGTACTCTCCCTGGCCCAGCGCCAGCAGATCAAGCTCTCGACCTTCATCGGTACCTTCAGCCTGCAATTTGACTACACCGGTGACGCCCGGTATGGGGCGATAGCCCAGGTCGAAGGCGTACCCGTCGAAACGTACCGCTTCGCCACGCGTGAAGACTTCCTTCTCAGGCAGAATGCGGATTGGGTCGAAATCATCCCTGACCGTCAACCAGGTGACCGATCCTTCGAGAAACCGATTGTAGAAATCGGCAGAAGAACCGCGGCCAAGATCGGCGAAGCTCCAACTCCAGAAGGGCATTGCCGACGACGCCAGCAGTTTGCCGGGTCCCATTCGCCTGAAGCCCAACACCGGTGGTTTCTGAATCCGGCCAAGTGATCGGGATGCCCAAGCCAGTACTACCGCCTGCGGCGCAACCTGATCGCATGGCACCAGCTTCTGAAAAGGAGGGACTTCCATCCAAGCGGCCCGGACAGCACTCTGATCATCGGCCAACCTTACAACCGGGTGCAACAGGTTTCCTTCGGCCGGCTCAGCGTTGAACTCAACGTACTCCACTTCGGTTCGACTGGACTGAGAAAACGGCAGCAACCGGTTGAACCAATCAAGGGGACCGGCGGCTGCGAATCTGTCACCCATCAGGACCCACAGGGCGCCACCCCGATTGGACAGGTATGATTCGATAATATCTTTCCTGGCCGTCAGGCGATGGGGGTCGGGATCGTGCAGAATTACCAGGTCGAACCGATTCAATTCGGTCTGACGCGATGGAAAACTTCCGGCCATATTGCCGACCCGTCCCCCGGTGGCGGCCAGTTGTATTTCGTACTTGTCGGAACGTTCCAGGAATCGTTTCAGAAACCCGACCTCGTAATCCGGCGCTTCCGACACCAGCAAGACCAACAGCTTGCTTTTGAGAATCTTGACAGCGAAGAATCGTTGGTTGTTGTCGGTAGTTTCTTCGCCCTCAACCGGCACCACCCTGGTGCTCAGCATTTTTTGTCCGGGCTCCTCCGGAATCAGTCGGAGGGCTACTTCACCGAGCCCATCACCCGAGGTCAGTTGCAACCGTTTCTGGTCGATCACTCGGCGATCATCCAGGAGCTTCACCTGTACCGTTCGGTCGCCGCCTCGTTGCCATTGCAGCTTGACCAAAACCTCGGTCGGCTGACCGACGAAGGTAATCGGGTTGTAGTTGATATCAGCCACGCCGATGTCGAAATCGCCGCCGCCGGTTGCCATGTCGATAGCCACAATCGGCGTGGACAAATCGGCCGCGACCTCGGTCGGTTCCCGTCCGGAATTGGAGTTACCGTCGCTAAACAGCAACCATAGATCGGCCGGCGCGGCCAGTTGTTGTTTGTCAAGCTCGTACATGACATCGGCCAGCGCGGTACGGTCAGCATTGACCTGATCCGGCAGGGTGGCCAGATTACCGCCGAAATAGCGCGTCTGAGGCTCGACCTGCTGTAGCACCTGTGTGAAGTCGGGCGAGGTCAAGAGCGAGTCCATGCGCTGCCGGCGAGTCAGCCCCGCCTCCTGTTTGTCCATGCTGGTCGAATGGTCCAAAAGCATGGTCACCCGGCGCGGTCGTTCATACTCGCGGGTGAGCCTTAGCACCGGTTCCAAAAGGGCCAGGATCAAGGCCAATACCGCAACCACCCGCAGAGTGGCCAGTAGCATGCGTACATAGAATGGCAGTGGCGGGTTGGTACGACGGTAGAGCAACACTGCAAAGGCCAGCAAAACCAACATGGCCGGTAGGACCAGGTACAGGTAGTTGCTCAACAAGTCAAATGAGATGTCCTTGAGACCGGTCATGATCTACCTTATACACGCGGGTCGATGCTTCGATGAAAGATGTTGGCGCCGGGGGGGGATCTGTATCATTAATCGGTAGCAGGGCATCGTCTTCACACCAGTTTTCGTTATCGGTTTCAAGCGCCGCGTAGCGGGCGGCCTTGTGTCGCCCGAAATGACCGGCCGGAGACAAGCCCCGGCCCTGCGCAACAAGAATCGTATCTTATGGGGCAACTTGGGACGGGCATGGCCGGTAATATCACGAGGCCCGTCGGGTGGCGTACTCGACGAGACTGGCCAGGCTGTCGTAGTATATCGAATTATCGATTCGGGCGATTGCCTCCAGCCCTTGTCCGCTCAACCGCTCGGCTTTCTGGTAGGCGTATTCGATGCCGCCGTTTTCGGTCACGAAATTATGCACTTTTTCAAACGATGCTTCATGACCATCTCCCTTGAGCGATTTCATGATCTCGTTGCGTCCGGCCTTGCCTACTTTCTTGAGCGAGTGAATCAGCGGTAGAGTTACCTTGCCGGTCATTACGTCGTTGCCGGGCTCTTTACCCGTAACTTCGGGTTCGCCGACAAAGTCCAGCAGATCGTCGGCGATCTGAAAGGCGGTGCCGATTTTTTCGCCGAACTGAGCAAAGCGCTGCCGCTCACGAGCGCCTCTGGAGGTCAGGATGGAACCGGTCTCACAGCTCACGGTGAACAGAGAAGCGGTCTTGTCGGCGATTATTGAAATGTATTCTTCTTCGGAAAGGCTGTAGTTGCCCGTTTCCTCAATTTGTCTGAGTTCCCCCACCGAAACCCGCTCGGTGGCTTTGGATACCGTGCCCATCAGTTCCATGGAGCCTGTACCAACCAAAATACGAAACGCCTTGGCGAAAAGATAGTCCCCCATCAATACCGATATCAGGTTGGTCCACTGAGCATTGACCGTTTCCTGGCCACGCCGGAGATCGGATTCATCGATCACATCATCGTGAAGAAGGGTGGCGGTATGAATCAACTCGATGGCCAAAGAGGCGCTGACCGAATGCTCGGTAAAACTGTCGGCCGCTCGTGACGACAGAAACACAAAGGCCGGTCGGATTCGTTTGCCACGAGTTTTCAACAGGTGGCGGGCGATCGATGAAATCAGCGGTGAATCCCCGCGCAAAGAGTCCGAAAGTTGCCGATCAAACTCCTGCAAGTCGGTCTCGACCGGTCCGACACATTCCATCATGCTGGTGGCATCAAGCATATTATCAACTCATACGTTGTCAATTCACTCCGGACCGTGAAAATATGATGCGATTGTATGGTTGTCAATGGATTTGTAGGCTGGCCAAACAGTCGCTACTCACTCCGGTTTCCAAGTGGCGCACGAGGACGTACACCACGCACAGTCTTTGGTCTTGTAGGGCGGAACCCTCTTAGTGTCATGCTGAGCGCAGTCGAAGCATGAAGTAGGGCGGGTCCGTCTTCGAACCCGCCAGGTCGTCAGGACCACACCGAGAATCCCACCCGATGCAAAGCCTCTGAGTGGGGTACCGGTTTCCAAGTGGCGCACGAGGACGTACACCACGCACAGTCTTTGGTCTTGTAGGGCGGAACCCTCTTAGTGGTTCCGCCATCGGTGGACGACAGAACCAGAATCGGTTCTGCCCTGCTTCTCTGTCAGGCGAGTCGCCTGACAGCACCGGGAACTTCGGCTTGACAGGTGTCGGGCGGGGTCGCCCAACACCATGAATAGGAATTGGCGGGTCCACGCCGCGGCGCGCAGGCGAAGACGGACCCACCCTACAAGCACCGGTATAGTAGGTCAATCCGCCGCGGCGGATTGTGGTCCTGACGTGTTGCCCGGTGTCAGGTCCGTAAAGGACCTGACCTACAAGAGAACTCGCCCACAATAAGCTAGTCCCAATTGTCGAACTGCCGATTGATTAGAATGTTCTCTATGCATTCACGATACGATTCAGCCTGCATATAATGCCGATCATTGTGCAATCCCTCAATTTCGACAACTCGCTTGGGGCCCATACCCTTCTCATACAGCGCCAGACCCATCTGAAACGGGATCATATCATCCTCTTTGGAGTGAGTCACCAGCAAAGGACAGTTGACACTCTTGATCTTGTCGATGGAGGCGAATTTGTGCTTGAGCAACAGCCCAACCGGGAAGTACGGAAACATAAGATTGCCCATAGCTTTGGCCGATGTAAAAGAGGACTCCACAATCAACCCGGCGCACTCGACCTGAGTGGCTAACTGTATGGCTACCGCACCTCCCAGCGAACGACCGAAAATCATGATCTGTTCGGACGGCGTTTCCTTTGTGTCGGTCAGCCACCGGTAGCAAGCCAGAGCATCAGCGTACATGTTTTGTTCACTGGGAACGCCGCCGGAGCGACCATAGCCACGGTAATCCACCAACATAATATTGGCGCCCAGTCCGACCACCAGGTCAACCGTCGGCAGGCGATGCGATATGTTGCCGCCGTTGCCGTGGAAAAAGAGCACGGTGGGAGCGTGGCTGTTGTTACTGCCGCTATTACCGTCCGGCGCAGGTACGTACCAGGCGTGGACCTGCACGGAATCGGTCACTTCAATGAAAACGTCATCGAAAACCAGGCCGATTTCGGCCGGTGTGGTCTCCATCTCACGACTCGGAAAGAAGACCATCCGGTCCTGCGACAAGTACAGATAGAGACCGAAGGCGACAAAAGCGCCGACAGCAACTGATCCTATAATTAACAACATCCTAAGCAGTTTCATCCCGGTTCATCGCACCACACACTGTGTAAGCGTTATATGATTGAACATATAAATATGATAATGGTTCAGACGATCCCGAGCAACCGACGAAATCCGGGTGGGCCGGCAGGTGGACTCTGCAGCCCGCCTCAGGGCAGTTACTGCGGCGTGGTGGCGGCTGAAACCACCGACGCCTTCCCACGTGATCTGAAGATCAGGCGGGCACAAATCCTGACTACCCAATACAATTACCCATAGTACCCACCAACCTCACCCTGAGCGGAGTCTATGGGTGAATCTGTTGTACCGCCTCTTGCCTTTAGTCAGGTTCGTGAAGCACCTGAACTTCTTTGACCGAAGGCGATTTTGCAGCCAGACGGTTTTTTAATTTGACCCTGAGCATTTAGATGGTAAACTAAGGTCCTGATCGGTTCGATATATACGATAGAGGCGTACCAGAGCGTGCGCACCGCATCGTGAACGGAATATGAAGTCTGTATTATGACGGTAGGAAACAAGTAATTTGGGTCTGTTTGACGTTCTCTCCAACGATATCGGTATCGATCTCGGCACCGCCAACACTTTAGTCTATGTCCGTCATCAGGGGATTGTCCTGGACGAACCCTCGGTAGTAGCCGTTGAGAAATCAACCGATAAGGTTCTGGCTATCGGATCGGCAGCCAAGGAAATGATGGGGCGCACTCCCGGAGGTATCGCTGCTATTCGCCCGCTTAAGGACGGCGTGATCGCCGATTTTGAAATCTCCGAGAAACTTATCTCCGATTTCATCAGACGAGTGGTCAAACATCGCTATCTGATGAAACCGCGCGTGATTATTTCGGTCCCATCCGGTATTACCGAGGTGGAAAAACGCGCCGTGCGCGATTCGGCCGAGAACGCCGGCGCTCGCGAGGTCTTCTTACTGGCCGAGCCGATGGCGGCCGCTATCGGTGTCGGCTTGCCGGTCGATCAACCTTCCGGAAGTATGATAATCGATATCGGCGGCGGCACCACCGAGATCGCGGTGATTGCGCTCAATGGCATTGTCAACGACACTTCCATCCGCGTGGCCGGCGATGAGCTCAACGAAGCGATCATTATGTACCTCAAGAAGAACTACAATCTGCTGATCGGCGAACTGACGGCGGAGGAAGTCAAGATTCAGATCGGTTCGGCCCATCCACTGGACAAAGAGCTTTCGATGGATATCAGAGGACGTGATCTCGTGGCCGGCGTACCCAAAAACCTGACTCTTTCCTCGGTGCAGGTACGTGAGGCCATCTCGGAAACTATCGATATCATCGTCGAAGCTGTCCGTCAGGCGCTGGAACGAACACCGCCGGAACTGGCTTCGGACATTCTCGAACGCGGTATCATTTTGACCGGTGGGGGGGCGCTGCTGCGCGGATTGGACAGGCGACTTCGCCAGGAAACCAACCTCCCTGTCAACGTGGCCGAGGATCCACTCACCTGTGTAGTCCGCGGGACCGGCCGGGTCCTTGAGGATTTCACCGGATTCACCAAGGTTCTGGAAAAAAGCCGAAAAGACTGATCCCTTTACTCGATACACACCCCAAAGTGGCTTTCAAACAAGGCGCGATACTCGGTGCGTAGGGCCGGGGCTTGTCTGCGGCCAGGCAGTACACGGGCGTTGCTTTAGGTCGGCGGACACAAGACCCGCCGCTACGCGATAGAATAAACAGATTCCGTGCGTGGTGTACGTCCCCGTGCGCCACATTATCAGAGGGCATACCTATTGACCCACTCGTCAAGGTACGCACATGGGCGTCTGCCGCCCACAAAATGGGCAAAGACCCATTCATGGGCCTGTCTTTTCTTGCTGCCGACTGAAGTTTCCATTAATCTAAGGTGAGCCTCATCTGTCATAAGTGCAGAATGGACTTGTATGGCATCGGAAGAATATGATGAAATCGAACAACTGGCGCAGAAGGCAAAACTGGGTGACCGGGCCGCCTTCTCTCGGATTGTGCGGATAATGATGAGTAGAATAGTATCCCTGACATATCGTATGACCTCAGATCGCGAGAGCGCGCTGGATTTGGCCCAGGACAGTTTTGTGGCGGCCTGGGAGCAGCTAGCTGGTTTTAGGGGTGAATCAAGATTCTCCAGTTGGCTTTTCCAAATCGCTACCAACAAGTGTCTGAACTTTCTCAAGAAGGCATCGACGCGACAGAATGTCCCGCTAGATGATACGACATCGGCCACCCTGACATCAGGCGACCCGGCCGCCAATCCGGAACGGACGCTGAAAATCAAACTGTTGAAGGAGGATGTCCTTCACTTTATGCAGAGTCTGCCTGATATGCAGCGGTTGGTGTTTGAGCTCAGATTTTATCAGGGGATGCCATTCTCAGAAATCGCTAGACAAACAGGTAAGGCCGAAGGTACGGTCAAAACACATTATCGTCAGGCGGTCATCAAGCTGCGCGAAGTCGCCACCGCCAAAGGATGGGCGCCATGACCTGCGACGAATATCGACAGCAGTTGGAGCAGAGTTTTGGACAGACCCGCCTTGAGACGTCTGTTTTGGAACATCTAAAAAGTTGTGCCGAGTGTAGAAGATACTGGCAGCAGTTGGCGGGTCTTGCCGAAGATATACCGGATGACCAAGCGTTTGCGATCGATGCCGCCACTGTTGACAGGTTGGTGCAAAAGGTTGATGGCGTCATCAATCTATCGAACGGCACAGCATCGCTAGCTCCAAGTGACTCGCGCGAGAGTTCACCGTGGAGCCTGCTGAAGTTACTGCCTGCCGCGGCGGCTCTGCTGGTGGTGGTTGGCGTTGGTGTCGGTGGCTATTTCGTGGGCCGGACCGACCTCGACCCACCCACAGCGACCAACGATCAGGCGGATGCAACACTTTCTGGCTTGGTGGACGAGAGCGACTACGATGAACCGGACGAACCTACTTATGACATACTCCTGTCTGCGTTCACCACTGATCGACCCTATGATGCCAGTGAAAAACTGTTGGATGACATAACCGATGAAGAGATGGAGTACTTAACTCAGAACTTTGATGTAGGAGATTTGCTCTGATGCGCAAAGTTGCTCTGATTTTTGCAACCGCAGTGTTGCTTTTCGGAGGTGGTCCGGCGCTACCGGATGACAAGCCCGAAACTGTCGTAACACAAACATGGGACGACTTCTTCTTTGAGATGCAGCACGAAATGTTCGCCCAGGTTGAAGAAGAAGGCGAGCATGCTCAAATGGAGCCGGGCAAACCGGGTCAGCGTCGTCGCCAGCGAAAACATGTCGAGCAGTTACGAATGTTGAAGATGCTCGAACTTTTGGACCTCAATGAGGATCAAGAGATTAGTTTTTTGACCAGCTACAATAATCTCAGAGGCGACATCCGGCGGGTAGACGAAGCGCGGATGAAAGCGCTGACAAAGCTGGGTGGTAAACTGCACGATAGCACCTCCTCGGATTCCGAGATAGAAAAACTGCTTGAACAAATCGGGGCGAATCTTGTAGAGAAACAGACTGTGGAAGCCAGGTTTCTTGAAAACGCCGCCGCTATACTCACCGTTCGTCAACTCGGTAAGCTGATTATTTTCAACGAACACTTTGAGCGGGAACTTCTGGATCGGGTACGCGTGTTTCGTGAAGGCAAGATGAACCGCCAGCGACCGGATGGACCCTGACCCTTCTTGAGACAAACAAGGATTGAATGCACGAACTATACGAAAGGAGACACCATGAAGAAACTCACCGTCATACTGTTAGTAGCCCTGCTTGTTCCAGCCGCAGGCGTAATCGGTCAGATGCAGTGGCATGAAAAGGATGGTGACAAGGAAGT
This sequence comes from Candidatus Zixiibacteriota bacterium, assembly GCA_029860345.1. NCBI lineage: Bacteria > Pseudomonadati > Candidatus Zixiibacteriota > Candidatus Zixiibacteriota bacterium. The sequence continues at coordinate 200,516 of JAOUBJ010000005.1, forward strand.
TGTCATCTTCGAAGGTAAGGCTCACGGCATGGATACCGGTAAGGGCCGCGGAATGCACGGCGACAAGATGATGAGCAAACGGGGGCACGGCGGCCACGGCATCATGGCGATGGCTGATGAGTTGGGTCTGAGCGACGACCAGAAAGAACAGATCAAGAAGCTGGCCCTGGGGCACAAACTGGCCTCTGTCGATAATCACGCCGCCGTTAAGAAAGCTGAGATAACTCTCAAGGCAATGATGCACGACGGCGATTCCGACCAAGGCAAAGTTTTTGCTGCTATCGACAAACTGTTTGCGCTCAAAGCCGATGTCAAGAAAGCGTCCTGGAGCCATCACGAGAAGGTGAAGGGTCTATTGACCGACGAACAGCGCGACAAAATGAAAGAACTGAAACACCGATCCGGAAACGTCATGTTCTTTGGCGAACCGGGCGAACACGGCAAGAACAAAGTGATGCGTCGCAAAGTCATCGAAATCGAAGACGACGGCTGATACCACTCACGATCAGTCGACACACCCCCTGTCATAGAAAGGCCCGCTTCACGGCGGGCTTTTCGATTCTTCTCAGAAGCTTCCCAAGCGATGGCTGATCAATACGGACACTCCGGCGGCGGCGGTCCCGCCAAAGTCATGTAGCGCCATAAATACTCCACGTCGTCCTCGTCGATTGGATTCTTATCACCGCTGGCGTTTATATCAGCTTCTTCGATGCAGGAGGGACGTGGTCCATTATTGTATACGTAGTCTACTAAGTAGGTCAGGTCCGAGATATCCAGCACATCATTTTCATCGCCATCGACATTGCCTCGAATCCCGTCGCAGCATCCGTGTGGCTGGCCCGGATAGGACATGTCTTCCGAAGTTGCCATGATAGCCCAGCCCGAAGCCAGCAGCACCATCGACGCCAGAGCGCGCTGAACCATACCCGGGCGAAAAATTCGAATGGTTTTGGAGTCGGGGCGTCGCAGGAACCAGTAGCTCATCGGCAGTATGTTCAGTGCCATCAGGTCGGTAGCATCCTTGACCCGTCCCGGCATCGGCCAAGTGGTCAGGCTACCCAGCCAGTCAAGCATGATCTCGACCGGGGCCAGTTTCCACAGCGCAAAACAGAGTCCGACCGCCAGGTGCAGAACAATCATCGACCGGCGGCTGTGCCACCATCGTCCAAGAACGACGGCCAGGAACACCGGAAACACAAAGAGTCCGGAAAAATCGGACAGTTTCCCGGTAAGCCAGGACGGATAGACTGCTTTGAAGAGATGGTCATTAAGTATCAGCGCCAGCAAGGCGCCAAGAAACAGAGGGTGCGTCAACAGGTAAATCTGTTTGTTGGTGTCGGCTTTCATGATCACAACGCTCCCGACCAGTGCGTAATCTCAACGCCGAGACCCAAAGATACATCAACGCCGGTTCCGGAACCGAATTCGGGGTTATCAAAATCGAGACTAAAGACCGAGACCCGAAACGAAAGCCAAGTCAGAACTCGATGGATTCCCCCGTGGAGTTCGGCTCTGTCGAGGAGCAGGTCAAAGCGCACGGCACCCAGCGGCCGGGCTCGACTTTCGGCGTTCAGATTCCAATTGGGGTGACGGTCGTAATACTGGTGACGCTCCTCAAGCTTATCCCATCGCAGTCCGATTTGAGGTATTACGCGAAGCCCGCGGCGATCATAAAGCTGGTACTCAAGCTGCAAAAGAGTCGCTGTCGACTTAAAGTCCAGATACGACAGCGGATAACCCGACCGGCGGGAAAAACCTCGACTGACTTGGTAATGTTCAACGTGCGTGCCGTAGGAGATAGCTATCCTGCGATACCGAAAACCGACGGTAGTCAAACCCATCGCACCGTTTTCAAGAGCGTCGCCCGCACGGCCCGAATACGATACATCGCCAAACAAGAGACTAATGTTCAACCAGGGGCCGGGCGCTTTGGACGATGTCCAGGACCGTGACGAATCGCTCCCATCGGAGCTTGTCGACAAACCCGCATTTTGTTGTGTCGGGTCCTGAACGCGCCGAAGGCGTTGTGGTGACCCGACACCTAACACCATGTTGGACTGCCGCGGCGGGTCACGCGGAGCACGTGGGTCGCAGGACCCACCGCAACAATCTGCAGAGACTTCATCAACATCCCCATCGGCCCGAGTATGCGGTGCCGCACACAAAAGCACCGCCGCCACCAACCACGCCCGAACAAACCGCTGAGCCGTGAACAAGTGGGTACGTCTCACGGCAACAACCGCCGTTCTAAGACAAAGCCAAAGCTGAAACCACGGACCGCGCCGGACCTGAGCACTTTGTCTCCGAAGTCCATTGTGGATAGAAACCCCTGAACACGGAACCAGAGGTCACTCTCACCCAACCAGGCCAGGAACTCTCGATTTGGGATCGATAGGCGCATCCCCAGAGTCAGCCCCAGAGACGCAGCCGGTCGACTCCACACCCCCAAGTCGTCGGTTACCTCCCACTCAAGCTCGCTTGGAAAATCCGCCTCACGCACATAGTGCCATCCAACACCGGCCTTCGGCGTTATGCGGATTCGCGAATGAGCCGCAATGGCATACCCGACCTCAAGACCCCAGTAGCCTACCTGAAGGTTGACCTTTCCAGCCGGCATGCCGAAACGATCGGCGTAGCTTTGGTTCACTTTCGGTGTTCCACCGACAAACCTGGCGCCCATAGTCAGTTCGCTCCTGCGAACTCCCAATAGGACGGCAATCACATTCGACCGCTCCAACACATCCCCCGGGTCGCCGTCAAACCACTGTTCTCCAAATGATAAACCGATACAGATTCGTGGTGTTACGCGTGAGTCGCCAGAATCCCCGACGATAGGTATCTCATCGCCGTAGGCTCTGAGAGCCATTAACGTCATACCGATCACCAACAGTTTTAGCTTGATCGTTTTCCTCCCGGGTCAACGACAACTGGGTTGTCTCACGTGGTGCTTCCCTATACTAACGCAGGAACCGATTGGATTGTCAAACGGATTCTCACTCAGCAAATCACAAAAAAAAGGGCGGGGTGAACCGCCCTATCAAAAACACGATGCCTTATCGGTGGTGAACTAAAGCATCGAGAGATACTTGCCTGTTTCAAACTGACCCACATGCATGCGATAGGCATCCCACTCGATCCGCTTGTTCAGAATCAACGCATCGAAAATATGATCACCCAGCGTTTCGCGCATCAGTGTGGACTCTTCGAATTTGCGCACAGCGTTTTCAAGTGAATTGGGCAGGATTTCAATGTCCAACTCCGCCTTCTTGTCATCGGACATGTGGAAGATGTTCTCTTCTATCGGTTCGGCCAGTTCGTATTCATTCTCGATCCCTTTCATACCGGCCGCCAGCATGCAGGCAAAAGCGAGATACGGATTGGCCGCCGGGTCGGGCGAGCGCAACTCTATCCGGGTAGCGGCCTCTTTGCCGACCCGATACATCGGTACCCGCACCATCGAGGAACGATTGCGCCGTCCCCAACTGACATAGACCGGCGCTTCATAGCCCGGCACCAGCCGCTTGTACGAGTTCACCCACTGGTTGGTGATCAGCGTGAACTCTTTGACATGTTTCAAAATCCCGGCCGTATAATGCCGAGCCATTTTCGACAGATTATACTGAGCGCCGGAGTCGAAAAACAGATTCTTTCCACCTGAGAATATCGATTGATGGCAGTGCATGCCGCTTCCGTTCACACCGAAGACCGGCTTGGGCATGAAGGTTGCGTAGATCTCGTTGTGCATGGCTATTTCTTTGACGATAAACCGATAGACCTGAGAAAAGTCGGCCATGACCAGCGCTTCCTGGTATTTCAAGTCGATCTCGTGCTGGCTGGCCGCGACTTCGTGGTGCGAACACTCCACCGGAATATCCATCGCCTGCAAGGCCGCCACAGTGGCTTTGCGCACCTGAGTGCCGAAGTCGATAGCGTCAAAATCGAAATACCCGGACTTGTCCAGCGGTTTGGTGGTCTCGTCGTTCTCAAAATAGAAGTATTCGATTTCAGGGCCGACATAGACGGTCCAGTCTTTGTCCTGCAGCTTGGCCAGGTTGCGTTTGAGCACCCAGCGCGGGCAACCTTCGTAGGGCGTGCCGTCGGTGTTTTGAATGTCGCAAAACATCATGGCCACCCGTTCGCCGGAAATCTCCCACGGAATTATGCGAAAAGTGAGCGGGTCCGGCACGGCCATCAGGTCGGACTCTTCGATTCGCGCAAAACCTTCCACCGAGGAACCATCGAAACCCTGACCTTCTTCGAGCACTTGCTCGATCTCTGACCGAGTGATTGACATACCTTTGATCTTGCCGAGAATGTCGGTGAAGCAGAGCCGGATATAGCGCACCCCGGCTTCGTCAATTTGTCTGAGAACATCTTCTTTGGTTCTGGTCACGGCGGGCTCCTTGCGGAAAGTGGTCTAAACACCTCGACGAAAGGCACAATAAACAGGCCGCTTTTTCAGAAGCAACTATAAAGTTACCCAGCCGTGTTTTTTCGTGTTTTTGGGGTGGTTGTTCCGCAGGGTCTTGCACGCCGGAGGCGGGTGTGAGAGTGGGGGGCCAACCCTGCGCGAAGCGCAAAAAACCCATTTATGGGTCACCCCGAGCGGAGTCGAGGGGCGACAACCTCATGCTGAGCGGAGTCGAAGCATGAGCGAATTCACGTAGGTCAGGAGCCCTGCGCACCTGACACCCCGCCTACTCCAGCACCAGGTTGAAGCAGTTGGTGATGTGGATATTCCTGGAAACTGCTATCCAGTCCAGGTCCAGCTGGAGCAATAGACGTCCAAACCTATGCAACTCTCGAATACTTAGATCGTCAAACGGTTTTTGATTTAGAGTACCTCTTTCGGCGGTCTTGGAAGGTTTCTTCTTCACCTGATAACAGAATTCTCCCTTGTCATCGAACACCAGATTCGGATCAATCCCAGTTGTGGCGAATGGAGATTCCCAGCCTCTGCCGGATAGCCATCGAACCAAGGCGGCAGACTCGAACGGATGCAGCACGGAGATAGCCAACCACTTTGCGAACGACGAAGGTGGCACATACCCGGTTCCTGTGCCTACTTGTCCGGCCCGCTCCATTATCAGAATATGGCGAGCCATCATGTAGATATTAATGAATCTTTTCATAAGACGGGGCGAGATGTTGAACCCATCGGTGTCCATGATGTTATTAATCACACTGTACTCGGTCGGTGTGATCTTCATTCTAACTGCCTCGATCGGTCCCGGTTGATCGATTTCATCGGATAACTCAGCTTCAGGTGAAGGCGCTGCTTTCCGGGCCGGAGCAGGTCTTTCGGCTGACGGAGGAGCGGCGGTTTCAGCTATTGGTTCGGCTGTCGGCTCGGCAACATAGGGTGCTGGTTTGGCGGGGAGATCAATAGTCTCGGAAACAGGCACCGGCTCAGGCTCCGACATTTCTTCAACCACGTATTTACTGATTACGCTGTCAATCAGTTGCCTTCGCTTGACCGCAGTTAGCGCCGGTAAGTGGAATGGCACCTGGATCATCTTTTCGAGGTAGAACCGGCCCATTTCCTCGCGGTCCTTGACTGTCTTGCACATAAACTTGTAGTGTTCACCGATGGCGAACCGTACTACTCGCGTATCCATGGCCAGAATGAATACGAATCGTTCCGTGTCCATAAACAGTTTGATTGCTTCCATCAGTAATAGCACCTTGCCCGGTTGCACCCGGTCTATGTCGTCTATGAACACAACAAAGCGGTCGGTCGACAGGCTGGATGTGGGTGGTTGGTCTTCAGACTCCTCGGTCGGTTTGGTCTGGAGAGCAAGCCACTGAGAAACTATGGACAGGTATTGAATGACATCCTCCTGCGCCTGTGGAAGAATGTCACGGCCACCCTTCTTGACTTTACCCAGCACACCCCGAGATAATGGCCAGAACCAACCCCAGATGGTACTGATGACGGTGATCAAGCCCGTGACAACGGTCATTGCATTTTTGACACCTATCGACTCAAAATCAATCAGGGAGTCGTTCTCTGTCTTGGGTTCTTTGACATATAGAGTCGCTGTAGTGTCGTTAGGTGGATTGTCCTCAACTACCGTGATGATCTGTCTCAGCTGATCCCCTTGAACGGTTTGGTCGGATGTAAAGTGGTCGATGATTGTGGGTACTTTACCGTAGAGGATAAAACCAAAGACTATCACACCAGCAATCCAACCGACCAGCCGTAAGGGGTGTGCTTTACGTGTAACGAATAGACGGAAACTGATCTTTTTCCAGAAGCCGAGCGAATCTTCGATACCTTTGACAATCACGCCGAGGAAGGCGGCCCAGACGGCATTGGATTTGGAATACCTCCAGGCGTTGAAGTCAATAACTTCTGCACGTTGCTGGTCCTGCTCCGAACGGTTCTTGACCCCTTTCAGTTTGGCGTTTATGACGTTGATTTCGTCCTTAATAAACTTCATCAACGCGGTCTTGCCCCGACCCCAGGGCGCACAAATGCCGATAGTGAATGGCATGCCTGTGGCGCTGTCGCAAATAGTGGTGGCTAAGGCCTTGGCATAACCGCCGTAGTCTAGGGCATCATTGGGTGCTTCGCTGTCGGAATCGAATCCGAAGAACCCGGTGCTGGCGGTTTCCCGGGGAGTGGGTGAGTCAGGAGTGGGAGTTTCCTCAGTCGGAGGCGGCAATGAACGTCCCACCTTGCTCTCAATGGCCTCGATCATCCGGTCGAATTCCTCGTTGGGAACGCCCGGCTCCCAGTCCACCAGATCCGTTGTCTGGATCATCCGAAATTCCAGCGGCGGGGTCACATCGTCTATCAGCACGGGGAGAAGTTTGTCACGCTGTTTCGCTTCGCCTGCTTCCGTTTTTACCCAGTGCGATTTTATCGAATTTGCAGACCAAACCGCGATTACACACTGCGATGCAGTCAGTGCAGATTCGATAACATCGTCGAAGCTCATCCCGGGAGGTATGTTCAGTTCCCACTCCACTGACAAACCTCGTTTTCTGAGGGCAACTATCAGTGGTATTACGCGCTCACGGTCTTCATGGGAGTAGCTCACAAATACATTGCCGGTCGAGGGAGAGTCGTCTGTTACTGGGGTCCCTTTTTTGGATGCGCCGCCGGAGCTTGCCGTCTCATCGGGGGCCTGTTGGCGTGGGTCGGGTCTGGCTGTAGACTTGGCGTGGATGTTGGGATACTTGTCTGCAATCACCGCCAACACACGCTCAATAGCGCTGATATGATTGTCAACGCTTGGAGTCGATTCGCGGGTTGCCTGTAGGGAATCAGGAAGCGGCCACAGCAACACGCCCTCATTCATCCTGCTTGCCCAGGAGTTAGGCAATTGATTCAGCATCTCATGAATTACCTGGTTCGGGATATTCGGTGCGTGCTCATAAAGACCGATGGCCGCAAGAACAAGGTAGGCGAAGATCGGGACGTCCGGCCCATCGACCAGTCCCATCTTGTAACCACGTCGGCTCACCACGGCCATGTAATCTCTAAGTTGGATTGGGTCTCGTGTGAGTATCTTATCTTCCAGTATGATCTTGAGATCCGCTGTAATCACCGGATCGGCGGGCGCGCTTAGCTCTATATCATCGATTTCATACGGTGGATTTCCTTGCCAGATAACTGATATTTCCCCCGCAAATTCAACTTGAATCACCCCACCCGATTGGGCTGTGATAAACTCCGCGACTTCGGGGCCGCATGTGACGCGCGGTGTGGTAAAAAGCCGGTACCGATATTCCCGTTCTTCTGCCTTCATGTATCGCTCCTGATTGTTGACGGACGAAAGAACACACCGGCGGCTGTGTGGGTCAACAAGTTTTGTGGTTAGGGCATGCCTCAACTGGGCTAGTGCCTGACTGCGCTCGGCATAACGTTTTGTGGCCGAGTCTGAAGACTCGACCGCCACAACGCAGGAGGTGTCGGGCGGGGTCGCCACGACACCACAAGAAATGGCGGGTTCACGCCGCGGCGCGCAGGCAAAGACGGACCCGCCCTACATAAGGAGGTCATTCCAGCTTGCACACTCGTACCAATCCCATATATTCCCAAACATGTTTGCACATAGTAACAAGGTGTTGCAGTCGTGCCGTTAGTGTCCATCGGTGAGCACAAGCTGTTCTATCGGGAAGAGATGCCACCGCCGAGTTTGGGTGGTACGCAGGAGAGTCTGATCCCCATCATATTCCTGCACGGGTTTACGCTCGACCATCGGCAGTGGAACAAGCAAGCCGAATACTTCGGCCAAACTCGGCGTGTGTTGTGCATCGATGCGATGGGGCACGGCAAATCCGATGCGCCCGAAAGTGGCTACAGCCGCGCCGACCGCGTGGAGCACTTGCGCGCCTTTGTCGAAGCGTTGGGAATCAATCGGTTTCATCTGGTCGGGCTGTCGATGGGAGGAACAACGGCAATCGGCTACGCGCTCAGGTACAGCAAGCAGCTTGAGTCGATGACACTGGTCAGTACCGCCGCCGCCGGCTGGTCCGGGAGCAACAAAGTGTCGCTGGTCGACCGGCTGGCCCGTGAAAAAGGGCTGGAAGCGGCTCGTCGTAAATGGAAACAAATCACACTATTGTACTACAAAGAGAAGCATCTGGAAATCAAGCAACTTATGGAAGAGATGGTCGACGGCCATTCCGGCGCCGTCTGGCTGGACCCGATGCGAGGCAAGTACCCGCGCGAATACGATCTTGAAAAAGTCCATGAGATAACTGTCCCGACCCAGATTATTGTCGGTGAGCTGGATCGCATTTTTGTTCCGCTGGCCCACACACTGAATCGGCAGATCGCTGAAAGTCGGCTCCTCGTCTACGAAAACACGGGACACATGGTCAACATGGAACAGCCCGACCGCTTCAACGCCGATTTGAGTGAGTTTCTGAAAGAAGTAGACAAGTAGTCGACTGGGTGGCCGTCTCAAACCTTGTTTGGGACGGGAATGAGCGCAACAGATTGACCCTTCGACTCCGCTCAGGGTGACACGGTCAAGCCGTGAGTGACACGCTCAAGCAGTGGGTGACACGGTCAAGCCGTGTTTTTCGCGCTTCGCGCCGAAGCGTTCATTTGCTTGTCTAAACCCGCCTGCGGCGACCCTTCGGGTCGGGGGTCTCGACCTACCAACCGGCAATGTTCCTTTGCAAGATTGAGACGCCTGCCCAATACACCACCAAGTTTTCTCCAAATCAATTGACACGGCCCGTGCGCAATTTATATTGCCAGACCATTGGATTTCTCCGGCGGGTTCACGCCGTGGCGCGCAGGCGAAGACGGACCCGCCATACAAGACCGTGTCGGGCGGGGTCGCCGCGACACCACAAGAAACGGCGGGTTCACGCCGCGGCGCGCAGGCGAGGACGGACCCGCCCTACAAGACCGTGTCGGGCGGGGTTGCCGCGACACCACAAGAAACGGCGGGTTCACGCCGTGGCGCGCAGGCGAGGACAGACCCGCCATACCGGCGGTGGAGATGGAAATGGAAGCGAACAAGACCACACCGAGACTCGCCGTGTTTATTTCCGGCAGCGGTAGCAACCTTCAAGCCCTGATCGATGCTACCAAGTCGGGCATTCTGTCGGCCGAGGTGGTTTACGTGGTCAGCAGCCTGCGGAAAGCATACGGGCTGTTGCGCGCGGCCAACGAAGGAATCGAGTCGTTCGTGTTCAAATCGAAGAAGTACCCCTCGCCTGAGGCCGCCGGTGAGGATATTGTGCAGAGACTTCGCGAACGAGATATCGACTACATCGCGTTGGCCGGCTATCTTAGTTTGATCCCACCGGAAATGGTCAAGGCTTACCGCAACCGGATCGTCAATATCCACAATGCACTCTTGCCCAAGTATGGCGGAAAAGGAATGTACGGCCACCATACTCACCAAGCGGTGTTGGCGGCCAACGAAAAAGAGTCCGGACCAACGGTCCACCTTGTTGATGAAATCTACGACAACGGACGTATATTGGGACAAAAACAGGTACCTGTTCATCCCGACGACACCCCCGACAGTCTGTCGGAGCGAGTGCTGGAACAGGAACACAAGCTATATGCACGCGTCCTACAGAAACTGATCAAAGGAGAGTATGATCTTGATTGATGAAAAGGTTGTTCTGACCTCGAATATCGCCGAGTATCCGCTGATGGTTCAGGGGAAGGTGCGTGATGTGTACGATCTGGGTGACCAATTGTTGTTCGTCACCAGCGACCGTATTTCCGCTTTTGATGTCGTCCTGCCGAACGGTATTCCCGGCAAAGGCAAGGTGCTGACGGCGATGTCGCTGTTTTGGTTCGAACTGTTGGCCGACACAGTCGAGAACCATCTTATCACGGCCGATGTCGACCAGTATCCCGAGCCGCTGCAAAAGTATCGCGACATCCTCGAAGGGCGCTCGATGATTGTCACCAAAGCCGACCGTATCGACTGTGAGTGTATCGTTCGCGGGTATATCTCCGGCTCTATGTGGAAAGAGCTTCTCGAAGCTCGCTCAGGCGGCTTGCATGAAGTGCACGGGTTTGAATTCCCGCCCACTCTTCAGGAGTCTGAGAAACTGCCTGAGACGATTTTTACACCATCGACCAAGAACGACACCGGTCACGACGAGAACATCAGTTATGCCCAGCTGGTCTCCACCATCGGCGACGAGCAGGCAACGATGTGCCGCGACGCCTCAATAGCAATCTACACCAAGGCGGCTGAGTACGCTCTGGCCAGGGGGATAATTATCGCCGACACCAAGTTTGAGTTCGGCTTCAAAAACGGACGGTTCATTCTGATCGACGAAGTGCTATCGCCCGACTCCAGCCGCTTCTGGCCGGTCGATCTCTACGAGGTCGGCAAAAGCCAACCATCGTTTGACAAACAGCCGATTCGCGACTATCTGGCCGGGTTGGCCTGGGACCGCAAACCACCGGGACCGACGTTGCCCGACGAAGTGGTCGACGCATCGGCACAACGATACCGCGAAGCACAAAGACTGATTACAGGAAGTTGAGAGCATGAGCGATAAGGTGAAAATCAAGCGCGCCGTCATCTCGGTCTCGGATAAGAGTGGCGTTGAGGACCTGGCCTTGAAACTGGAAGCCATGGGCGTTGAGATTCTGTCAACCGGCGGCACAATGAAAAGACTGAAAGAGGCCGGAGTCCAGGTCATTTCGGTATCTACATTCACCGGCGCCCCGGAAATCATGGGCGGGCGGGTCAAGACGCTGCACCCGAAAATCTACGCAGGCATACTTTGCCGCCGCGACAACCCCGGCGACATGGAACAGTTGAGTGAGCAGGACTATCGCCCGATTGATCTGGTCGTGGTCAACCTGTATCCTTTCCAACAGACCGTGGCCCGACAAGATGCAGACGACGCCGAGATTATTGAAAACATCGATATCGGCGGACCCTCGATGATCCGCGCATCGTCGAAGAACTATGAGGCCATCACAGTAGTAGTGGATCCATCCGATTACGGCAAGTTGATCGAACAAATGGAGGCCAACGACAGCGCAACCGATCTTGAGTTCAGAAAATCATGTGCAGCCAAAGCGTTTGCACAAACCGCTGCATATGACTCAGCCATCGCCACCTACTACAAAAGCGGTCGCGGTGCAGAAGCTGACAAGTTTCCGGCCCAATTGACACCGTCGTACTCCTTCACCAGCCAGCTTCGCTACGGCGAAAACCCGCATCAGCAGGCGGCTGTGTATGCTGCCAACGACAATGTCGGTCCGACTCTTCTGGAAGCCGAGGTGCTTTCCGGCAAGGAACTATCATACAACAACTATGGCGACCTCGATGCCGCTCTTGATCTGGTTCTGGATTTCTCTGAGCCGTTTGCCTGCGTGCTGAAACATGCCAACCCGTGCGGCGCGGCCGTCGGCGCCTCTATCGCCGAGGCTTATCAAGCCGCCTATGACAGCGATCCTTTGTCCGCCTTTGGATCGATCATCGGATTAAACCGTGAGGTCGATCTTGAATGTGCCAAGGTGCTGCACGAAACGCCGTTTGTCGAGTGCGTGCTGGCGCCGTCGTACTCAGACGATGCTCTCAAACTGCTTAAGAAGAAGAAGAATCGCCGATTGTTGGCACTGCCCACGATCGCTCAGGGGATGCCTGAGGATCATTCGGTCTACAAATACATCCGTGGCGGGCTTCTGGTGCAGGCTGGTGATGTTCTTGAGTCAGCCGCCGCTGATTTGAGAGTGGTCACCAAGCGGGCACCTACCGACGAGGAAATCAAGTCGCTCTTGTTTGCCTGGAGAGTAGTAAAGCATACCAAATCCAACGCTATAGTGCTGGCCAAAGGGAACGCCACAGTCGGTGTCGGCATGGGCCAGACCTCGCGCGTCGATTCCGGATTCATGGCCGTCAAACGGGCCGGGGACCGCGCCAAAGGTGCGGTGATGGCCTCTGACGCATTCTTCCCGATGCCCGACGGTGTGGAAGTTGCCACGGACGTTGGTGTCACGGCGATAATCCAGCCGGGTGGATCAAAAGGTGACGAGCAAGCCATCAAAGCGGCCGACAAAGCGGGCGCGGCGATGGTCTTCACCGGCGTGCGCCACTTCAAGCATTAACCGACAAAGCTCTGTCGTGTAAGCCCATCTTTGCAGGTGGGCTTTTTTTTGGCATTGATTAGAATGTAGACACAACTGTTTTCGGGTGGCACCGTCACAGCTGCTTTGGGGGTGACAGGCAAGCCTGTTTTTTGCGCTTCGCGCCTTCCATGTCATGCTGAGCGCAGTCGAAGCATGAATCCATGTTGCCGGCTCCCGTCCCAAACAAGGTTTGAGACGGCCACCCGCCGGCGAACGCAGGAACCGGAGGAACTTGCCATTGGGTGGCTTGGCCGGACCGGCCGGGCATAAAAAAACCGGGGACCGCGCTTGCTGGCGCGGTCCCCGGGGGAATAATCAAATCAATGTCTGACTATTGAATTTCGAAGAAGGCGTTGCTCGCATCGGAAATGGAGCCAGCCATCTCAGAGATTCTAATCATACAGGCCGCCGAAACTGTCTCGGCAGGATCGATATCCCAAGTCCAGGAGGCAGCGGCCGGATCGATATCCGTGGCCAAGGTTGTCCAATCGACGCCTGCGTTGGTCGAAAGCTCAATCCTCAGCAGGCCGACGGTCGCAGTAATCACATCCCAGGTGATGTCATAGCTGTTGCCGCGAGTCCAGACATCGCCCGGACCGTTAGGCACTCTGACGATGACACCGGCGATGGAGAAAGCGTCGCCCTGACCGACACCGGTCGGAGCTCCGGCCTTCTTGACACGCACCCAAGCCTCATCGGCCGGCGGAGCCGGTACAGGATTCCACAGCCATGAACCGGTATCCGGCACGTTGGAGGCCAGCGTGATCCAGTTCGGCTGGAAGCCTGAAGTATCGTACTTGTACTGAATGTCTACGAAGCCGCCTATCAGCGTTCCGACTGTCGTCCAGGTGACCGTTGTGCTGCTGCCCTGAGCATGGTTGCCCGAGACAGGAGCGGTAACTACGGCACCGGAGAAGGTCATAACACCACTGGTGGTGTAGACTGCGTCGGAGTTACCCCACAGGCGAATGGTGATATTGGACGAGGCCGAATTGGCAGGAACCGTCCAGTTGAGCGGGCTTCCGCCTGCATAGTTCAGGTCAATAACAGTTGAGTCAGTCACAAAACCGTCATTCGACCAGTAGAGCGAGATATTGCCGACGTTGCCAACCGAATGCCATTCGATATCCTGACCGGTACCGACCAGCCATTCTGTTCCAGCAGTCGGAGCGTCGATTACGATACCGGAGATATCGAAGTTACCGGTCGCATCGAGGGTATTCAGGTTCCACTTGTCGCGGATTCTCACCTGTGCGGAATCGTTGGCATAAGTGGTAGCCGGCACAGCCCATGTGTATTCACCGTCATTGGCAGTCGGATCGACAATGGTCATCCAGGTAGCGCCACGGTCGATCGAGTACTCAATAATGACTTCGCCGCTTGTCAGGTGCGGAGCGTAGACGGTAGTATCCCACGAGATAACGTAGTCGGCACCACCGGCAACGGCTTCGCCTGTTGACGGATCAGTCAGATCGGTGTAGTCGTTGGTCACGTAGAATTCCCAGGCAGCCTGGTCGTTCGGACGGTTATCGCCGTCCCAGTCGGCCACGCGAACCTGGCACATGTAATCCCAACCCATGTCAGGAGCATAGAAGGTGTAAGAACCGGTGCCGCCGGTGACAGCAATAGTAGTGTCATCCATCCAGGCGGACCAGCCTTCGTCTTCATAACGATACTGGATCGTTACGCTGTCAAGACCAGCGTAATCCCAAGTCAGCGGCACACCGGTGGAATCAACACCGCCGTCGTCATAGAACAGGCTGGTGTCGAGCCAGGCCGAGTCCGGACCGGTCACGTCGATACCGGTGTGGGTAAAGACGTCACTTTGCCAGATCCAACCGCCATTGGTGTTGGCCAAGCCAACCATTGCGGTGGTGGAGTAAACCGTATCAAGAACACTCCAGCTACCCTCATACTCACTCCACCAGTCCCATTCAAAGACTGTGTCGGTCCAGGTGACGCCACCGTCATAGGAGAAGTACAGGTCAAGATAGTCGTTGAAGCTACCGCAGTCGCTATCCCAGATATCCCATTCGATTGTGAATGAAGGGGCCTCAAACTCGGTAGTTGCGGCGTTAGGCTCTTCGATTACGAGGTAAGGATGGATGTCGACAGTATCTTCACTGGCGTTACCGGAGTTATCGGTAAGTGTGACGACCATGTAGTCGGCCGATCCGCACATGCCGATAGCTACCGTGCCCATACCTTCACCATTTCTCATATCGACGTCCCAGTCCCAGGCCACGTCGGCTGAGGTCAGAACAAAGTCGGGATCACCACCCATTTCGAGGAACGCGAAGGCGATGGTCGAAAGGTATTCGTGGTCGTCGCCTTCATCAAAGTCGCCTTCGGTGTAGATGTAGAATTCCATCGGCTCGGTGCCGGCAGTGTTGTCGGCACAGCCTTCGATGTAGGCATCGAAGTTCGGAGGTGTTTCGTCACCGACCGTAATCTCAGAGGAGAACGGACCGGCACCGGCGGAGTTAACCGCGCGCACCTGGAATGTGATCTCCGTTCCGGCACTGAACGGCGTCTGGATTGCATCATCAAAATACAAGTCAAATGACGCGTTCGCAGCATCGGCTAGATTAACGGAACCAACCTGCATGGTGTGGAAACTGATATCCTCAATGTAAGGATTGACCACGATCAGATCGGTGTTCTGCATGTTGTCTTTGGCGAAAATCTCGTAATATTCAGCACCACCAACCGAATCCCACTGGAATCCGATCCAGGTTGTGTTGAAGTCGGCCTTCCAATCGGTGTCCATATCAAGAACAAAGTTGGTCGGAGCAGCCGGGATAGAAGCCATATTCACCGTTGTATAGGTCAGCTCGGGACTTTTTACTTCTGCATCGGTGGCAAAATCACCACGCAGAGCCGAGAAAACCTTGAAGTCCAGCAGGTACTCGCTGAAGGACTTAAGATCGTTGGACGGATTGATCGTGATGGTAGCGCCTGAAGCAGAAACCGTTGCGTTCACTTCGCGATCGTTCCATGTGTCATATAGAACCACCCAACCGGTAAGCTCGTCACCCGGTGTCGGCAGAACAACATCCATATCGAAAGTGATAGTGATGTCGGCGTCGAGCGGGAAGAGCGTGAACGGGTTGCTGTCGTCGCCATAATCATCAAGGTTGGTGGCTACGAAACGGATACCCTGCTGGGTCATGAGGTCGCGATCCCAGAGGTTGTTGTGGTCTTCAGAATCCCAGAGGGGGAGTCCGTCGGCAGACATACCGGAGATTTCGACGTCATAAGTCTCGTCCGGTACCAGCGACAAGGCCGGGTTGACAGTCAGCGTCATGAAGCCGGCATCCCACCCAAAAGCGAAGTCCGGACCGTCGAGATCGATCTCAACTGTGGTCGGATTCATCTCCTTCGAGAAGTTGATGACCAGGTCGTCGGTAACCATAAAGCCGGGTGTGTCAAAGTTGAAGGCGAGCACTACCGGATTGTCGGTTACGTCGGCATCGTCACCACTACCGTTCAACGGAGCGTAGACGTTGGGAATCGTGGTCGTACCCGGAAGCATGCTGATGTCTTCCAGAGTAACCGCCTCGAAGCTTTCGCTACCTACCGTAAACGGCAGAATAACCAGATCAACTTCCCAGGCATCGGCCAAGGCTTTATTGGGGCCGCCGTCTTTGGGGGCATCTTCCCACCACGGTTCATCGGTGTTAAACACCAGCGGTACGTCTACGAAAGTGTAGGTACCGAAAGCGTCGGTGGTCGCGTTGTACTTGTCGGGGTGGATATCGAAACCATAGTCGAGAATCACTTCCACACCGGCGGCCACGGACACGAGGTTCGGATCATCGAGGGCCAGGACAGGTTCACCGTCCTTGGCGGGCGGGGCCGGAAGAGCCGTGTAGACTTTTCCGGTGACGGTAGCAGTCATCGGCAGCATCCAAATGTTGGCGGTTGCCATATATTCAGTCCAGCCTACCGCATCGTCGTCGATATCCTCTTTGATTTCGGCGATGGTCGGGATATACACGGTTGCGGTGAATTGAGCATAACCGTTCATGGAGAAGGTCAGGACGTAGTATCCAGAGGACAACGAATCGTCTATCAGATAGTATCCATCGGCGTTCGTTGTGTAACTGAAGTCCGCGTCGTTCTTGGTCCAAGTTACTTCCACACCAACCAATAGTGCATTGTTATAAGCATTAGCTACGACACCCTGTATGGAACCGAGGACACGATCTTCCTCTTCCACAATCACGGTGGTGTCGTTGGTTACCGGATCGGGGAACTCAATCACGGTTGAGTCGTCGCCACAACCGCTGATGAAGTACGCCGCCATGATGCTGGTTGCGAAGATCGCAAGCAGCAACAGAAACTTCATGTTTCTTCTCATTACCATCTACTCCTTTGAGATTCGGTTAAAACTTTGTTTACGTTCTGAAGATTATTTTTCGTGGTTATTAAATTCCTAGCCCTCATCTCGGATAAAGGGGCTGCTACTACGGGCTGGGTCCAGCCGTCTGTTGCACCAACAAAACCTCCTTTGTTCGGCCTAAGAGAATCCTTTCTACTTGTCTTCATCCTATAGAATCCAGTATCGGCGTTTTTACCTAAATCCTTATACGGTAGCCTTTTCAAATAAAGACTTTTTGCCAAGTTGGGGCATAACATAAAATTCGCGTTTCTTACTGTCAAGAATAAAAAGGACACCTTAGTGACTTTATTCTCAAGTAGTTATCCTCCGCCAGAGCGTTGTTGCGATCCGCTTAAATCCCTGCGGGAGCGCAAAATAGCAGCAACAGCACATGAACGTCCGTTTTCAAGGCTGGACTATAAGCACGTTTGGCATCAAAAGCAAGAAAAAAGCGGCTTTTTCAGCCTATCGCCCGCGGCGGGCAGATTCGACCAAAGGGAGGAGTGAAACAGTTTCGATGAGCACAAGCGCGTCCGGTTATGCACCACGACCGATGGGTCACACTCTCGCCTATGGCGTACAGGACCCAGCCGGCCTCATGTTCTGCAATGGCGGAACCGCTAGCCCGCCGCAGACGCCCCGCGTGAAGTCGCTCACCGATGGTCACCCTCCGACTCCGATCAAGATTAGGCGCAAGTTCTCATACTTGTCATTCCCGCGAAGGCGGGAATCTATCTTCATGTTTGATGCTGTAGGACTGAATCGCGTCTGGAGCAAGCGCTCACCGATGGTCACCCTTCGACTCAGATCAGGATGAAATTGGGGGATGCTCAGGATGAAATCGCGGGGTGCTCAGGGTGCTGTCAGGCGACTCGCCTGACAGCCAGTGGGTGCGACAGCAAGTGTCGGGCGTGGTCGCCCAACACCACCTGAGATGCCGATGCTTATTGACCCGCAGGCAACCCTTGTCTATACTGACAGCAAAGACTTACAACCGCATATAGACGGAGCGTGTTTTAATGTCCATCCTTACCCTGGATAAACTGCCCAAACAAGTCCTGGCCAAAATCGATCTGCAGACTGCGTTCCTGGCCTCGCGATGTGTTATCGCAGCGGAGCGTCTACAACTGTTTCGCAAGCTTCATGGCAAATCACTTACATCCACGGAGATCGGTCGTAAGACCGGTATCCGTCAACCTCGGCGTGAGTTCTTCCTCGCGACTCTGATCAGTCTGGGGTTACTCAGAAAAAAGGGCAATACCTACAGCCTGACGCCGCTGGCTCGGAAGTACTTTGTTGAGGAACGGTCCATATACTGGACCACTCTCCGTTCCGAAGAGTTAGTGGACGAATACCAAGCCTTCCTGCCTCTGGAAGAAGTGCTTACGACCGGCCAAAGCTACCAGTCCATTCTGGGCATTAAGCGTCCCAGCTACACTGAAAAAATGAAGAAGAACCCGAAATGGGCGCACGACTTCACGCACATGCTTTACTATCATCATCAGGACAACGCCAAAGCACTGGCAAAGCATCTCGATTTGTCCGGATACCGACGGTTGCTGGACATAGGTGGTGGCTCCGGTGTGATGTCTATGGCGTTGTTGCGCAAGTATCGGAGTTTGTCAGCGACGATTCTCGACTTTCCCCCGGTGTGCAAAGCTGCCACGAAGATCATCCAGAAAGAGGGTCTCGCGAAACGGCTTGACACTCAACCGGGCGACTTGAACAAGCGGTTGCCGAGCGGATACGACGTCATCATGTTCTGCGATATCGGCGAGACCGATCCTGAGGTGCTTAAACGAGCCTATCGAGCCTTACCCAAAGGGGGTAAG
Source organism: Candidatus Zixiibacteriota bacterium (assembly GCA_029860345.1). Classification (NCBI taxonomy): domain Bacteria; kingdom Pseudomonadati; phylum Candidatus Zixiibacteriota; species Candidatus Zixiibacteriota bacterium. The sequence continues at coordinate 219,312 of JAOUBJ010000005.1, forward strand.
ATCGTTGTGGCTGATTACTTTGCCAAAGAAGACTGGTCGGGGCCGCTGCTAAGATTCATGTGGCAACTCAGGTCGGATACCCCCTGGTTGATTACGGCCAGTCGGGCGGCGAAACTGGTGCGATCGGTTGGATTCAAGTCGGTAAAACGTCGAGAACTGAGGGCGGATATCATAATGGTGACGGGTATCAAGTAGTCGCCGGGTCGTGTCACCATTCGACTGCGAGCCACCACGATCCGTCATGCTGGACTTGATCCAGTATCCAGGCGACAAATCGCTCTTTCGCGCTACGCGCTGACCAGTCACTTCTTCAGACTTTGTCAGTGCTGGTTCCTGCATGGGAGATGACTGGATTCCGGATCAAAGCCCGGAATGACAGCGTAGGGATATTTTGCTGTGTTCACCCTCCGACTCAGCTCAGGGTGACACGGTCAAGCCGTGTTTGTCACGCCCTGCGTGCTGTCTCCTCCAAACGTCGCTCATCGGATCAAGTAGTCTCAGCTTCGAGTTTGCGTATGTAATTACGAACAAGCCACAACGGCAAGATGCCGATTACACCGAACGAACAGTCGATCACACGCCAACTGAGCGGGATACCTCGAACGTATCCGAATATCAGCGCGTATGGCACGACCAGTACGCATGCGATCATGCCGAACTGAATCACCCAGACATTCTTCACAGGATCGCGCAACGGTCCGACGAAGGCCAGCGCCAAAACAAAATGCCCGAAAGCGAGCCAGTCGGTGCCATAGGCCAGAAACGGATATTTGATACTGGTTTCCTGCACGCCGTTGTTTACAAACGTGCACCACTCTGCCATCCCCGGCCACATTTCCCCGAAGCTGCTTCCCACCCCGAACGTTTCGTGCAACCAGGTTGCTCCGTGCGTGAGCGGTATTGCTGTCAGTCCGCTTAAGAACAGACCTACGATGAAAAAGCCGATGAGTAGTTTGACACGTTTTCTTATTTGTGTTTGGTCCATTGTCTACTTATACAACCAGAGATCAAAACATTGTCAAGATAGTTGATGGGGGGTGGGCCAACCGTTGCCGGTTACCCAGTGCAAACTGTGGCCGCCTGAGGAACCTGGTTCAATGGCTCACTTTTCCGTGGGCGTCGGTCTTGATAAGATAGATATCGGCATAAGTGTTGTGCCCGATTTCCGGCGAGTGCGTCACCCCGGCAACAATGTAGCCGCCGTCGGGCGTTAAGGCCACGGCCATACCAAACTCGCCGCCTGAGACTCCATGGAGCTGTGTCCAGAGACTGTCTCCGGCCGCATCAAGCTTGATCAAATAGACTTCGCGACCGTTCGAGAACAAGGTACCTACGACGATACAGCCACCGTCCGGGGTCGCCGCCACCGACCGTCCATGATCCCAGTTTGCTTCTCCGAAGGTCCTCTCCCAAATAAGTTCGCCTGTTGAACTGAACTTGACCACCCAGATATCTTTGCTCCCAGCTCCCGAGGACACAGTGTGACCTACCGCGACATAGCTCCCATCGACCGTTTCTGTAACGGAATTGACAATGTCCTCCTCCGCACCGCCAAATGTCCTGGTCCAAACAGTGTCACCTATGGCATCAGTCTTGACCAGATAGCCGTCATATCGGTTGTATCCGTTGGAACTGGCGCCCGCCAGTACATAACCGCCGTCACGCACAGATATGACGGATGTGGCCACTTCTGCGCTGGCCTTAGCATATTTCCTGGTCCACAGGGTGTCGCCTTGGGAGTTGATTCTCACCAAGTATGCCCAGCTACGATGATGTGGATCACTGGTGTAAAGCCCACCGGCCAAAACGAAGCCGGAATCGTTGGTTTTGGCAACGGACATCGCCCACTGGCGCTCTCCGGGACTGAGTGTCTTTTCCCAGACCGTACCACCGGCACCGTCGATCCTGGCCATATAGATTTCGTCTATGCCGGTAGCTTCAGATTCGGTCATGCCCACCAAGAGGTAACCGCCGCTGCCGTCGGCCACTATCGACATACCAATGTCTTCGGCCGAGTTACCCCAAACGCGGCTCCAGAGGCTGTCGCCCTTGGCGTCGGTAGCCAGTAAGCAGAAATCAGCCGAACCCGGGGTCATGTTTTGTGTGTAGCCGGCTATCAGGTAACCGCCGTCACTGGTCAAGGCAACCGATTGGCCCTGCTCGATCTGATTACTTCCGAACGCTCTGGTCCAGGTAATGACCGGCTCGTCCTTCTTGACCGGGTTGCGTTTGTGGCAGTGAAGCAGTGCGCCCGTTGCCACAAAGAGGGCCAGCATCGGCACTACCAATCGAACCTTGTTGTTTGACATCGCGGTATATTCCCTCCAGATTCTGACTCTGTAGCAAGGTAACGTCTGGTGGGCAAATTGTCAAACCGGGCTCGACTGGGTGGCGCCCTCAAAGCCGCTTTGGGGGTGGTTCTTCTCAACATCCGCCCCAATCAAGGTCTGAGACGACCAGCCGACGTTGGCAACCACTAATCGAAGACGGTCAGTAGCCTACACCTTCACGAAGTACTGCTCGGCGTGGATCTGGCCCGGTTCGCGTTTGGAGTGTTTGATGAATCCTTCCGCGACTAAGATGTCGGTCATCTCTTCGATCATCAGAGGGTGACCGCAAAGAAAGACATGGGTGTTGTCAGCCGTAGGATGAAAACCCCAGGCCTTATCGAGAACACCGTTGGTCCAGAGCTTCTGCACAAAACCGGTGTGACCGTTCCAGGGTACTTGTTCTTCGTGCGGATGACTCAGGGTGGGCAGGTAGGCAAACTGCTCGGAGACGGCATCGAGTGTCTGCAACTCCGAGTGATATCCCAGATCGGTCGAATGGTAGGCGCCGTGAAATACAGCGAAACGTCGTTTTAGTCCGGATGCAATCTCGGTGCGGATCATGCTCATGTACGGCGCCACACCGGTGCCGGTGGCGACTAAGACGGCATTGAATTGTTCGGGTACTTCAGCCAGCGTGAACATGCCCTTGAACTTTTCAGACATCCACAACCGGTCACCGACTTTGAGACCCAGTATACGCGGCGACAACCCGCCGGTGTGCACCAGGCCAACATAGAATTCGACAAACTCCTTGGCTCGTGACGAAGAAGCCACCGAGTATGCACGAATCATCAGCTTGGCGGGGTCTTTGGGCGGTCGTTCTTCGGGAAGTTGGGTCCCCACTCTCGGTGTCGTACCCGGTAGTCCCAGGGAAGCAAACTGTCCCGGTGTGAAGTTGGGCAACTCCCAACCATCGGGAATGACCCGCAGCTTTATCAGTTCGGGGCCAACTTCGATTCGTTGGCTGACTATCGCATTCGGCTCTTTGGTGGCCATCGATGACTCCTGCACAAAACAGATGGGGCAAAACAACACCGTCAACGGTTTCAACAGGAGGTCATAATAGCGGCACGATTTATTATGTCAAGTCCTTTGCAGGGCCAAGCAACCAAAAATAGGTTTTGCTTTACAACATGGGTCTAATTATCCCAAATTGACAAACGCCCTCATATCGCTATATTACAGCAATCAATAGTTCTGCATCAAACCATGAACGGTTGGCTTCAGCCATTCATTAGGCTCAACCAGAAGAGGATTGCCATGAAACACCACACTTATACAACCGCTATGTTGACCCTCATTTGCCTGTTGTTTGTCGCCGCGGCAAGTGCCGATGTACCGCCGTTGATCAATTACCAGGGTCGGCTGTTGGACGTCGGTGGAAGTCCGGTGGCCGATGGACCGTATCAGATCAGTTTCAAAATCTACGGCAGCGAGACCGGCGATGACTCACTTTGGTGGTCCGGTTTCCAGACCGTACAGGTGCAGGACGGGCTGTTCGATTACCAACTGGGGTCGACCAATCCTATTCCGGCGGACATTTTCGGACCGACCAGTGAACCGTATTTGGGGATCACTGTCGATGCCAATCCGGAGGCGGTGCCGCGCACACAGATCAGTTCTGTGGCCTTTGCATTCTATGCCAACACGGCCGATACGGCAACCGTTGCCGCAATCGCTCAAGACATCACTTGTTCCGACTGTGTGACGACGAACGAAATCGCCGACGGGACCGTTTTGTTTTCAGACATTGGCCAAAACGGAGCCAGCTTCGATCAAATCATGAAATGGAACGGCTCGGCCTGGATACCAGCCGACGATGAAATCGGAACTGGGGGAAGCGGTGACATTTCTGCGGTCCATGCCGGGAACGGTCTGCTTGGCGGCGGTGAGACCGGTGATGTCGGTCTTGATATTGACAGCGCATGGGTCGACGCCCTTGTCGACACGAGCAATACCCGCTATGCCGACAGTGCAGGTTTGGCCGCGGTATCTCACTCAGCCGAAGAGGCCGGGCACTCAATCAATGCCGACACGGCCGGGTTTGCACATGAAGCTGCTCACGCCGCCAATGCCGACACGGCGGGGTTCTCGCATGAAGCTGCACATGCCGAAATGTCTGAGAATGCCGGACATGCAACGCACGCGGATACGGCCGGGTTTGCACATGAAGCTGCTCACGCCACCAATGCCGACACGGCCGGGTATACGCATGAAGCTGCACATGCCGAAATGTCTGAGAATGCCGGACATGCATTGCACGCGGATACGGCCGGGTTTGCACATGAAGCTGCTCACGCCACCAATGCCGACACAGCCGGGTTCTCGCATGAAGCAGTGCATAGCGAGGCATCGGAGTATGCCGGCCATGCAGTACATGCCGACAGCGCCGGATTCGCTCCGATGGCGACTTATGCCGACACGGCCGGCTACGCCCTGGCAAGCCCCGGCGGCGGGCTGAGCCTGCCCTACAGCAGTACAATTACCGACCCCGGGCCGGCCTTCTTCATCGCCAATAGCGGAACCGGTGCCGGGACTGCAATACATGGGTTGAGCGATGAAAACGACGGTGTCGTTGGATGGTCGGGCGTCTCGGGCAAGAGCGGCGTGTATGGTTACAACGCCGCAGGAACCGGCATCACCGGGCGAAGCGAGGGTGACGGGAACGGCGTCTATGGCGAAACCGGCAGCCTTGATACTCTACACGGTGGTGTCAAAGGAATAAACCTGGGCGTTGGGGCCGGTGTACGGGGCGAAGGTTTTAACGTCGGCGTCGAAGGAATTGCCCAGGGAATCGGTACCGGCGTTGTTGCCGCCGCTCCGTTTGGTGGCATCGGCCTGTCAGCCCACGCTGATGGGTTGGCTGCATGGGGTGGCCATATTTCGGTTTCAGATGCATCCAGCATTGGACTGGTTGCAGCCAATGCCGATGGAGGCGTTGCGGGCTCCTTCCTCGGAGACTTGCAAGTCCTTGACGGTACCAGCTACTTTGAGGTCGACACCCTTACCAACTCAGACTCTGCTGTCCTGCACGTGGAATACCACGGACCCGTGCCGACCAGTTTATCCGCCGTCGGCGTTAGGTCTATCTGTATAGCCGAAGATAGTATAGGCACGGGAGGTCTCTTTAGGGGTGGGCAAACCGGTGTTGCCGGTTACGTTTTGGACCCGGGCCCGAACTTTATGGTCTTCGGCGTAGATGGAGCTGTCCGGGACCTCGGAGGGTCGGGTCCGACTGGAATCTACTTCGGCATTACCGGGTCGGTAATGAGTAGCGGGAATGCGGTCAACGAGGCAATCATCGCAGACGCCGATGGAGCGTCACTAAACGTCGGCCTGTATGCCAAGGCGGCCGATGTCAATGGTTATGGGGTCACCAACTACGGCGTATATTCCTTTGCCGGCGGAAATGGACCATCTAACCTGGAAAACTGTTATGGCGTCTACACTGACGTCGAGGACTGTGATACCGCCTATGGGTTCTATGCTTATGCTATTGCGGACGATGTCAGTTATGGAGCATACTGCGAGGCCGATAGCGCCGCGCGGAACTACGGTATCTATGCCAAGGCTCCGTTGGGTGCATCGGATTGGGCTGGGTATTTTGAAGGCGACGTTGGCATCAGCGGTACTTTGTATGGTGGCAAGTCGGCGATACGAATCGATCATCCTCTCGATCCGGAGAATAGATATCTGCAGCATTCCACCGTTGCCTCACCGGACATGATGAACGTCTACAACGGTAACGTCACGGTCGGTTCCACCGGCGAGGCGGTAGTGACTCTTCCCGACTACTTCGAGGCGCTTAACACCGACTTTCGCTATCAACTGACGGCTATAGGTGCTCCGGGGCCCAACCTGTACATCGCCGAGGAGATTGTAGGCAACCGATTTGTCATTGGCGGCGCCATGCCGGGATCAAAAGTGTCCTGGCAGGTGACCGGTGTGCGCAAAGATGCCTCGGCGATAGCTCATCGGCAGCCAACTGTAATGGACAAACCGGAGATCGAAGTGGGTGCCTACCAAGACCCGCAAGCGTTTGGGTACGGAGAAGAAGCGGGCATCGGTCACCGTCTGCATAAACAAGGAGATGCCGGGAGGGAACGCGACCGGAAACTGCTGGACGAGACGAACCGCAAGCGAAGCGAAAGGTAATATCTCCACCACCTCATGCTGAGCGGAGTCGAAGTATGCTACCGAAGCATCACTGTGGTGGCATTGGGCGACCCCGCCCGACGCCCCGGCACCAACCAGACGGCTGTCAGGCGGTTCACCTGACAGCACCAAACACTCATCGGCGACCGATCACGGTGCTTCGTCCGGGCATGGCGGTGGTGGTGGTCCATCGTTGAACATGTAGTCTACCAGATAGACTAAGTCACCTATGTCCAGTTGCAGGTTGACTTCAAGGTCGACCTCTTCAAAGCACTTGGGCGGCCCGCCCCCGGTGAACATGTAATCAACCAGGTAGACCAGGTCTGAGATATCAACTATCTCCGAACCATTGTAATCGGCATCGCCACGACCGGCACCCAGACAAGGAAAGCGCGCGATTGTCGGCGTCCAATGCTCTCCGTCGTCATCGCCGACTGCAAACGGATAGTGTGAGTATCCCTCGGTTTGTGACGGCGACAACGAATCCCATTCGATCTCGATCGGTCGCCACACCAGCGGAAGAGAAGGCATGGTCAGATGCACATAGCCATACTCGTAAGTACCGGGAGGAATGTTGTGCGCCGGTTGCATGGAGATCAACCCGATTGAGACCTTGCCGTCAGTGTGATCCACCTTGCTTACATATTGAAAGGTGGTGTTACTTCCCTCAGGCAGGGTGACTGAGTCGATGGTCGGAATCTGGCCGCCAACTCTGATATTGAAAGCCAGAGAGGCTACGGTCAGTTCGGTGTCGGTGGTCAGATGAAAGTGCACGGCGAATTCGTCCTCACCCTGTGGGAAGTACTCATCGGCCGGAAAAGATGTCTCGAAAGTGTGCAGGAAGATGTTCCCGTTGGTCGTTCCGCCCAAGGGCGAATTGGTCGGTGGACACTGTGCCGGTGCGCCCAACACAAACAACATGCGAACAAGTACGGCCCAGTCGTTGATGGTGTATATCTCATGGCCGTCGCAATCGGCAAAGTCATAGTCGGCCGGTGGGTCGCCGTCGAGATACAGATAATTCAAGCCGGCGATGAAGTCCGGTATACTGGCCATCATGTCGCCGTTGAAGTCGCCGCACATCTGAGCCCGGGCGACAGGTGTAAAAGTCAGTGTCAACAAAACTGCGATGACGCCGATCAATAGTTTGTTATTACTCATCATTCTCTCCTCCTAAAAAGTCAAAGTACCGTTCAGCCTCACGGGAGACGATTCTCTCGATATTATTTCTTCGTCTATTAACAATTGCCGGCAGCCCAGTGATATTGTGGGACCACGGGCGAGCGAAAGCTCAAAAACGTAAGACAGTGCTTGTCAAATCAGACAAGAGGACAATACCCAAGCCTCCAGGCGGGTGAGAATGTCCTCGTGACTCCAAAGTAGTAAAAAACGGTCGCTTTTTCAAGCGGTTTTTGAGTTTCTGGGAGCGCTTATCGGATTAACCGAATCCATGTTGACACATTTATAGGTTTGGGTTATATTCACAGAAGCAATCGAAAAACGCCCTATTGACGCCCGAAAACCAGATACTGTAAGCAGCGTTTGTAATCACCTAAAGGAGCCACCGGTGGTCTAGCCCCTTTAGAAAAAACCGAACCATTTCTGATCGCATTGGACTAACGCACTATGATCAGGTCTAATGCGATCAATCTGGACGTTGTACTTATCCGCAAGATAACAGTTTTCCGCATGGCAACACACTGGAGACATACCCATGAAATATCGTAACCTTGGTTTAACCGGTCTAATCGTCCTGGTGACCGTATTGGCGATGGCCCCACCGATCTCGGCTGCTGTAGTCAGCTATCAGGGAGTACTCACAGACGCCGGGGGTGATCCGGTGGCGGATGGCAACTACTCGCTACACGTTGCTTTCTTCGATGACTCATTGGGCGGAACGAAACTGTGGGAAGAGACTCATCCCAATGTGTTAGTTACAAATGGCGCCTTCAACCTGCTTCTGGGTTCGATAGACCCGATTAGTGATGGTTGGTATGGTGCTCAATCCGCCTTTGATGTCTTCTTCGAGGTTGATGTCGATGGGAACGGTCCGTTCACTCCGAGGACTCAGATAACGTCGGTGCCTCAAGCGATGAATACCCACCGGGTGAGCGGCGACATTCTGACCGGGCCGGGACTGCTTGAGATGCACCCGCCCGAGCCGGGAGTAGTCGGCGGACCCATGTACCCCGGCTTCCGCCTCAGTGCCGATTCACTCGTTTCCAAATGGAAGCTGTTTGTGCCCGGAGCTGCGGGGGAAGACGACACCTGCGGCGGCATGGAGGGAACAGTGGAAACCGAGTTAGTGGAGCTCAATCTGAGCATGGATACAGATCCTGCAGATCCCTGCGACAGCTTACCGGGCCTCAAATTGGCGGTCGATGCCGACAAGGCCAGACTGTTTATGCAGCGGCATAATGGCGGATCGTCGGTCGATATCACATCGAATGTCGGTCCGGATTTGGTCATGACGGAGCCTGTCTCGATGACCGAAATCAACCTCGGCGCCGCTCCGAGCCAGGGTGGTCTATTGGCTATGAGCAGCAAGTCGGCCTCGAGTAACGACTCCAATGCTGTTGAGGTGATGACCAGTTCATCCGGAGCGGAAATCAACATCAACCACATTCCGGGCGGACCAACCCACAGTTCGACGATGGCCATAAGCACAGGGCCGACCAGCGGGGTGAGCATGTTCATGTTCAATCCGCAACCGGAACCGCCGGCCGATCCGTCCGACGCTGCCATTCTGCTCAACACCACACCCGGTAGCGGCGCCAGTATGCTGATGTTCAACCCCCAGCCGGAACCACCGGCCATGCCGTGGCTGGCTATCGGAACTGATCTGGGCGGAGCCAAGGACGCAAATATCGGCGGTAACATAGGTCTCCTCATGTTCAACCCGCAGCCGGAACCACCGGCCGAGCCTCAGCTTGAAATGCTCAGTTCTGCCATGGGTGGACGTTTCAGTTTGGCTGGAGCAGAGTCGGATAATACAGACGGCAACTCGGCCTTGCGAATGATCGCTGAGGAGGCTCAAGCCAGCCTCACCGTCGCTCACGACTTCATGCCTCCCTTTGGTGGCAATGACAGCAACAAGGTGGAGATTCACACCGACTCTGCTCAGGCCTCCCTGAGCCTGTTTGGGGGACCGGCTGATGTTATTCCTGATATCGTGATGACAGCCAACAGCAGCGACGGCGGCATGGTTGGCATTAACACCGATGCACCGACCGAAGCGCTCTACGTGGTGGGCAACATTATCGCTACAGGTAACATTACAGCCCTGACAGACACCAAAGTAAAGACCAATGTCGAAACGGTTCAAGGCGCTCTGGACAAAGTGTCTGCGCTGCGCGGAGTTACCTATGACATGAGGCGGGACGAGTATCCCGAACTCAAACTCTCTGACGAGCGGCAGCTAGGTTTCCTTGCGGATGAAGTTGAACAGGTCGTGCCACAAGTAGTGCTGGGTGAGGGCGATAATCTAAAGTCGGTCGACTACGGACGCCTGACACCTTTGTTGGTGGAAGCAATCAAAGAACTCAAGCAACAGAACGAACAACTGAAGCGACGTATCGAACAACTGGAATCGCGATGATGATCGCCACGATGTAAGCACCACACTTTAGGGAACGAATGAAATTGGCCGGAGTGTGTCATTCGCACACGCAGAATATGGAGTTTATTGACCCAATAACACCATTACTAAGAAATCAAAGGACCCAAGCTTGCAAGGAAACCCAATGCGCAAAACTCTCTTAGTCACGAGCCTGCTATCTGTTTTTCTGACAGCATCGACATCAGCCGCTGTCCCAACAGCCATCAACTACCAAGGTCTTCTGTTGGACAATGCCGGTGAGCCCGTTGCCGATGCCGCCTACTCGGTCGTGTTCACAATCTACGACGCTGCCGCGGCCGGTAATTCCAAATGGACTGAAACCCAAAACGTAAACACGTCGGGCGGTCTGTTTTCGGTCCTGCTTGGATCGATCAACCCGATTCTGGACACCGTCTTCAACGGCAGTACCCGTTACCTGGGAATCAAAGTTGGCGTGGACCCGGAGATCAGCCCGCGAACGGCAATGGTAACGGTTCCATATTCATTTCGCACCGCTACTGTTGACGGCGCCAGTGGGGGCAACATTACCAGTAAAGTTACGATTGGTCCCGGCCACACCAACAGTGGCGCCGACGCCTTCGTGGCCGGTGACGGCAACATTGCCTCAGGTGATCAGTCTACGGTTGGCGGCGGTACCGGCCATGATGCTTCAGGTACGCAGTCTACGATCGCGGGTGGCCGGAGCAGCACTGTTTCAGCCACCGTCGGTACCGTCGGTGGTGGAATTGGCAACACCGCCTCGGGAACGCTTGCTTCGACGGTCGCCGGTGGTGAGAGCAACACAGCCTCGGCCAGCCGGGCTACAGTCGGAGGCGGCTCGACCAACGAAGCTACAGGTGAGCGCAGCACTATCAGCGGCGGCTCACACAACGATGCTTCCGGGGAAGCCTCAACTGTTGGCGGTGGACGAAACAACTACGCTCGAGGGGACTTCTCCACGATTGCCGGTGGCGGAAGCGATGTCCCGGCCGACTCCAATTATGCCGAGGGTATCTACTCAACAGTTGGCGGTGGAGCCGGAAATGGGGCCACCTCCGGGCGGACCACAGTCGGTGGAGGAAGGGACAACATCGCCTCGGGTTACACGGCAACGATCGCGGGTGGCTACAACAACTCCGCGAGCGATCAATACTCATCAGTAGGTGGCGGCTCCGGAAACATCGCGTCTGGGTTCATGGCAACGATAGCAGGGGGCCAGAACAATGAAGCCGACGGCACAGAGGCAGCCATCGGGGGCGGGAATGGTAACACTGCCGACGGGTCACGGGCAGCCATACCCGGAGGTCAGAACAATGAAGCCAGCGGTGCTTACTCATTGTTGGCCGGTCTAAGCAACACCACCCACGCTGAAGCAGATTATTCCATGGCAGTCGGACGGGACAACATAGCAGGCCGCCCCTATGCCGTTGCACTGGGGAACTTCTGCTTGAGTTTTGGAGAGAGTTCCTTTGCGGTCGGTGATCATTCCCAAACCTTCATTGGAGCCAATTACTCCGTCGCTATGGGCAGGAACGCCTTTGCCGAACAAGCGGGGACCTTCGTGTTTGCCGACAGTACCGACGCCCTCTTCGATTCCCACGCCCCCAATGTTTTCATCGTTCGTGCTGCCGGTGGAGTGGGGCTGGGCACGGACAACCCGAACGGAAAAGCGTTGGCTATCGACAATGAATTCACCGGTTCGGGGAACGTCATGCTTGACCTGAATGCATCGGTCGATATCACCTCAAGTGGCCGCGATGTTCTTCAGATCGAGGTCGGCGGGTCGGCCACAACTATCCAATACATCGAATGCGAGCGCGGCAGTGACATAGAATTCCGCGTGCACGGTGACGGCGATGTCACAGCCGATGGCGCCTTCACCGGCGGCGGCGCCGACTTCGCCGAACTGATACATGTAAGCTCCGGCGCTCACTCGGTCGAAGCCGGGGACGTTATGGTCATCGATCCGAACAGTCCGCGGTCGATTGTAATGTCAACACAACCGCGCTCGACTCTGGTGGCCGGAATCTTCAGCACCTCCCCGGGCTACATGGCATCCGAACATGACTGGGATGCAATCGAACTGGCCAGGTCCGGAAAGAGTGGCAACGAAGCCGACGACACCGATCTGGAATACACACCGGTGCTCGAACTGGCCGCTGAGATGGATGAAGTACCGCTTGCCGTTGTCGGGATTGTACCCTGCAAAGTGAGCGCGGAGAACGGACCGATTCAAGTCGGCGATCTCTTGGTAACCTCGTCCACGCCCGGCCATTCGATGCGTGATGAAGACCCCAAGACCGGGACCGTGGTCGGCAAGGCGCTTGAATCGTTGAGCGCAGGTACGGGAATAATCAAGGTGCTGGTCAGTCTGAATTAAAGCCCATAGGTCTGCATTGACAAAAACGCCATTTACGCCTATATTTAGGGTCAAATACGCGTCAATGAATTACTTACCGGTTCTTGTAAACCATCCGAGGAGGATGACATGAGAGGTCTTTTAGAGAGTGGTCTAACTGGGCTGGCCGTTGTTCTGATCTTAACCGTGGGCGCGATGGCCGATGTGCCGTCGATGTTCAGCTATCAGGGGTATCTGACCGATTCTGGCGGGAACCCTGTTACCGATACGGTCCAAATCGCCTTCAGTATTTGTGCCGATTCGGTCGGCTCGGCCTGCAACTGGACCGAGGTTCATCCGACGGTTGCGGTTATCGACGGTCAATTTAACGTCAAACTGGGTTCGATCACCCCGATTGTCGATATCAAGCTAACCGATCCGGAGCGATGGTTAGGCATCAACGTCGCTGGAGAATCACTGCCTTACACTCAGTTGGTTTCGGTGCCGTTTGCGCATCGTATTTCTACAGTCGATGGAGCTACGGGCGGTGAGATAACCGGCAAGCTAAACGCCGGGACCTTTAATACCAACAGCGGCAACAACGCTTTTGTTTTAGGCAATAGCAATACAGTGTCCGGCAATGATGCTGTCGTAAGCGGCGGCAATGGAAATGAAATAACCGCAACAGGAGACCATGGCGTCATCTCAGGCGGTGGGACCAATGACGTAGACAGCGCCTACGGCACCGTTGGCGGCGGACGGTCAAACAGAGCCTCAGGTAGTGGCGCAACTGTAGCCGGTGGCCAGTTTAACGCTGTCTTGAACAGCTACTCAACCATTGCCGGTGGTCAGTCAAACACGATAAACGGAACCAATGCCTTCATAGGCGGCGGACAGAATCACAGCGCACCTGGCGACCACAGCGTGATAGCCGGTGGCTTTCAACACACCACCAACGGAAACTATGCAGCCGTGGGCGGTGGACGTTTCAATCAGGCATCCAACCAGGCAGCAACCATTGCAGGCGGCTGGGTGAACAAAGCGAGTGGTCAGTACTCATCCATACTGGGTGGTGCAGAAAATGTTGTTGAAGCAGACTTCTCCTCGATACCCGGTGGCTGGGGGGACACGATAAATGCGTCGGCAGGTTACTCTTACCTGTTCGGAATCCAAAGTACGTTAAACGCCGATTCGACTTTTATGGTAGACATGCCGCACATTCGTTTCGGCGACGAAGCGACCGGCTACGAATTCCCGTCGGTCGATGGATCATCCGGACAAGTGTTATCCACCAATGGTAGTGGTCAACTCAGTTGGTCCGCTGGTGGGGGTGGCGGCGGCGGTGGTGGCTGGACCGACGACGGCGCGGTTGTGCGTTTGGACACTGACGCCGATGAAGTCGGCGTCGGAACAGTAGCGCCCGAAGCCAAGCTGCATGTCGAAGCGGAGCAACCTCACGCTGCAATGTTCACCACCAACACCGCAGCAACGGACTCAGGCGTTGTCCATGCCGAGTACACCGGAACCGACGGCGAGGATGCATACGCGGTCTACGGCAAGTCCGCCCCGCAGGATTACTGGGGAATCGGTGGTCACTTTGAAGGTGGCTTTCGCGGGTTAGAGGCCAAGGTAGTACCCGGAGGATCGTATGCCGGTGTTGACTATACGGGTGTCCTCGCCGAAGTAGTCGGTGGTACTATAGGCAACAATATTGGTGTGCATGGCGAGGCAGGGTCCAGCGATTTTGCAACCGGCGTCTACGGTCACGCGGACACAGCAACAACACACGCTATTGGCGTCGATGGCCTGGCCGAGAACAATAACATCGGCAGCTTTTATAGTGCAACCGGCGTTCGCGGTACCGCCAACGGTAAGGGCGACCGCAGTTATGGTGTGGCCGGTTACTCAGAACTCTCCATTTCGGATTGGAGTTACGGCGTTTATGGTCACGCCTCGAACTCACCCAGTTTCAATATCGGTGTAAGCGGCTTTGCCGATCAAAATTCAGGACAAAAGCGCGGCGGTGAATTCCTGGCCTCCGGTGACGGCACCAACTACGGGATTTACTGCGATTCCTGGAACGGATCGGTCAACCATAGTATCCACGCCTTTAACAACGGTAGTGCTCCAACCCACTATGCCGGTTATTTCCAGGGCGACGTTCATGTCCAGGGCACGCTCTCCAAAACCGGCGGCAGTTTCAAGATAGATCACCCAATGGACCCTGAGAATAAGTACCTGCAACATTCGTTCATAGAGTCTCCGGACATGATGAATGTCTACAACGGCAACGTCGTCACCGATGCCGAGGGCCGGGCTGTCGTTGAAATGCCGGACTACTTCGAAACACTGAACAGAGACTTCCGATACCAACTGACCGTGATCGGCCAGTTTGCACAAGCCATTGTCCAGGAGAAAATCCGGGACAATCATTTTGTCATAATGACTGACAAACCTAACGTCGAAGTTTCCTGGCAGGTAACCGGTATCCGTCAAGACCCCTGGGCCCAGCAGCACCCGATCGAAGTTGAAGTGGACAAGTTGCCGTTTGAACAGGGCAAATACCTGCACCCGGAAGTGTATGGCCTGGACAACGACCGTGCTATCCACTCGGAAGAGAGAGTCTCACAGAATGGGCCGACTCCCAACTTGACCAGGAGTCCGGGAAAAGACAAGAAACAGAAATGACCAAAACCAACAAGTTACTCAAGTACGGCCGCAGGTCCGGCCACTACAGGGTTGACGAAAACCGGTTTTGGAGTATCTTATGTGGAAGCTCAAAAAGAATAGGATATTTGTCTCATATAAAGGTGCAGCAATGAAAAAACTCCTGATCATCCTCACCGTCGTGGTAGCCGTGTCGGCGCTTGGCCTCACCGTCGCAGCTGAAAAGTCCGGCAATAAGTCCGACCTGCCTATCAGCAAGACACAGTTGGCCGATGTCGATCAGATGATTGAGCAGGCGCGGGTGGCTATCAAAGCACGAGCGGGCGAAGAGATTAACTGGCAGGTAATCGCTTCTGGCGGCACTGACGGCAGTTCGGCCAGTTACAATCTCAAAGGAACCGCCGGACAGCTTACCGTCGGCGAAGGTAGTTCCGACAACTACGGTCTGCGCCATGGCTACTGGCAGGATTTCACCACCGGCGGTGGCGGCTGTTGCATGGGTGCGATACGAGGCAATGTCGACTACGATCCGGGTGACGCTATTGACATATCCGACTTAGTCTACCTGGTCGACTTTATGTTCTCCGGTGGTCCCGCGCCCGTCTGTTTCGAAGAGGGTGATGTCGACGGCAGTAATGTGGCACCGATTGACATTTCCGATCTGGTCTATCTGGTCGACTACATGTTCACCGGTGGCCCCCCGCCCCCGGCTTGTACATAACAGGTGATAAATCACTTTTTGCGCCTCGCGCTGAGATATCACTTGGTGAGTAGGGCAGTCCGCCGCGGCGGACTGTGATCCTGCCATCTTCGGCGGCATCGCAGGGATGCTGCCCTACGGTCTGCCGCAAACCAATGGCGGAACCACTATGAGGGTCCCGCCCTGCAGATATCACAAAATCCGAATCTGAAGATTCGGCTATCACAATACGAAGACACAGAACTTACTCCGCTGGAGAGTGCTCATGAAGACAAAGATGATTATTTCGACCTTAGTGGTATCGGTACTACTGGCGAGTGGAGTCTCACCAGCCAATGCCGAGGGCTCACAGATGGCCCTGTCTATTGCCAACAGCTTATTACAGATGCCGCTTGCGGAGAAGCAAAACGCCGTAATCGAACTAATCCTCGAAGAGTATGCAAGCGAACGAGCCCTGGCCATTGCCCGGGCGATCGAAGAGCGCTGGAACAAAGGTGAATTTGATGCCGCGCTTGAGTTGTTCAACCAACTCGCCTTGTTGACCGATTTGAAATTGGCTTCACTTTACGGCGTCTGGCGTACACCGGTACCGACAACCCAACCCGACAAATTCGGAACAGATGTGCTGATGAGCAGTCGTGATTCGGTTCTCCAAATAGAATATGAGTCGCACCTAACGTCGGGCAATCTGATTGGGATAATACTAATTGAAGGCGAAGGTGTCACCAACAAGATGTTCTCCGTCCGATCCACCGATGGTGGCCTCAACTGGTATGAAAAGACATTCATAGTATCGGGTTCGGCTTTCCAGTCAATCTCAGCGGCTATGTTGAACGACTATTGCTATGTGACGTACATTCACAACAACGCGATCAAAGTTATGCGCTACCGTTGGGATACCGGACACAAAGAAGATTGGTCCGCCGGCGTGTTTGAGCTTACGCTCCATTACGGTGACTTCGGCGACGTGAAAATCGTAACCAACGATGACTACGCCGGGACGAATTATCTCTACGTGGTGATAAGACATCTGACCCGTGAACTGACGCTGTATCGATTTGATCCTACTGCGCAAACGGCCTTCGGGCTGAACACCAGTATCACCGACTGTGACAGAGGTCTTGATGTGGTCGCGTCGCATTCGGATTGGTTCCCCGTGTTTATATCATACTATAGCCAGAGCAACATCATGAAGATCTGTCGATATGAGTTAACGCAGTCGCGGTTTGTTCAAGTTTACAGTAACGGGGTACCGAATAGTACTCCGGACGCGACTGCCATTGGTCTTTATGGAATCGATATTATTTGTGTATATGAAACTTACTACAGCACCGCTAGTACGACCTTCTTTATGGGTGCCTACAGCGATGATATCGGTGTTAACTGGGGTACCCAGGCTGTCACAGCAAGCGATGCCAACAGGTACGAGCCGGACCTCACCATGAGAGATGGTGGTGGTGTGGCGTTGGCTTACGGCAAACGAACAACGTTTACTAAAGTCGGTCGATACAAGTGGCGGCCGTATGATAACCCATCCCTTGCGAGTGCATCACCCACGGCGTATGCCGATCATTGGATCACCGGGTCGTCGGACATAGAGTATATCGGCGCTGGTGAGCACGGTATCGCCTACATCAGTAGCACCGACTACAGACAGGCTTGGTTCGACAAGGGTTCTATGTGCTGTGCCAACCGAGGCGACATCGACCACAGCGGAGGCAGTACGCCTATCGATATCTCCGATCTCGTGTACTTGGTCGACTACATGTTTACCGGCGGTTACGCACCACCTTGTTTCACGGAAGGGGACGTGGACGGCTCCAGTGTAGCGCCGATTGACATTTCCGATCTGGTCTATCTGGTCGACTACATGTTCACCGGTGGCCCCCCGCCCCCGGCTTGTACATAACAGGTGATAAATCACTTTTTGCGCCTCGCGCCTTATCAACGTCATGTTGAGGGCAGGTAGCAGGTAGGTCGAAACCTCTGGTCCGAAGGGCATAAATGCCTTTTAGGACCGCCGAAGGCGGGTTTCGACCTACGGTTACTGAGCCCAGTCGAAGCATGAATAAACGATGCTCCGCGCAACATCGAAGCCCCCTAAAACGTCTGGACATGGACGTCTCTGTCTGGTATATTGCAGGTGTCGCGAAGCACACCTGGACAGAGGAGGATTCATGAAAACTATATGCATCACTGCAATAACCGTTGCGCTATTGCTGTCATCATCATTTGCGCAGTCCGGAATCAGTTTGGAGGAGGTCATCGGCAGTTGGGAGAACATACCGGATGAGTATCTCTGCACCGGCACTCAGGTGATCTTTACATTCCGCCTTACCAATGAAACGGGAAGTTCGATTACAGGTATGACGAATGGTTTCCAGATTTATTCTCCCGACGGCGCCACGTGGACCAATGCCACCGGCGCCTGGCTTATTCCTTGCATGGACTGGTTTGATCTTACCTGCGGGGTCTATGACGACGGGGCATCCGGCTCAGGAACGGATATCGTCGGATTCTATGGGTCCAGACTGTTCAGTGACGGGTTTCCGGATGGGTATGACTCCGTCGTATTTCTCTTGGCGGTCGGACCGATTGCGGATGGTGAGGCCGGTGGCACCCTTTGCATCGATAGTTCGTGGTACCCTCCCGGCGGCACCTGGGCCTGGTCTGCCGGAGGAAGTTTTATACCCGGATGGGGCGGGCCATATTGTTATCAAATTGAGATCATCCCGTGCGGTGATCCGGATGGCGACGGCGTCTACTGCGGATGTGACAACTGCGACGGCACGTACAATCCCAACCAGGATGACTCGGACTATAACGGCATAGGCGACGCCTGCCAGGGTTACTGCTGCGAAATCCGAGGCGATATCGATCACAGCGGATCAACGCAGATTGACATCGCCGACCTGGTGTTCACGGTCGACTTCATGTTTACCAGTGGTCCCCCTCCGATATGCGGCGGCGAGATGGACGTGAACGCAAGTGGCGCTTTTGACATCAGCGACTTGGTGTACCTGGTCGACTACATGTTCACCGGCGGCCCGCCACCGGTGCCGTGCTGAGAGCATTGAGAGCAACAAACAGTATGCATGGGCAAATCCTTTGACACCCCACGGGCATCCACTATATTGGGTGTGAGGTCCACGAAGACTCAAGAGGTGTCATGTCCAGATTTGTGTTGCTCGGAGTTTCCCTCACAACTCTCCTGATCGCTCCAACGATTGTCGCGGATCGCATCGATCAGGATTATCGGTTTGCCGCGCCGCAGATAGAAACGCTGACTTACAATGTGGTAACTTTTGACCGGGTAACGGTTGCCGGTGCACCGTCCGGTGGGCAGATCGGCGAACCATCGCTGCCGGTCGGCGCTGCCCGTATTCTCCTGCCGAATGGTCACAAGCTCGACAGTGTCGTTGTTGTAGCGGAGAATCCCCGACGTCTGCGATCCAACGACAGAGTGCTACCGGTTATGGCGCCTGTACCCTATTCGCTTGTCGCCACACGATCATCCCCGCCACGACCCGACGCCAAAATCTATGCGAGCGACAATCCGTTTCCCGTGCGTCGACATACTGCGGTGGGCACCTATCTGTTTCGCGGTTACCGGATACTGGTCTTGAAACTGCACCCGGTGACATACCGACCACTGTCCGGAGAACTCACCGGCTACACGCAACTGACAGTCAGTGTGTTCACTTCGCCCGGAAATGCTGACACTGAAATGCTTCGGGGGTTGTCGACAGATACGGAGGAAGTCCTGCGTCGCGTAGACAACTCAGAAGCGCTGGCCAGCTATCAGGCAGCGTCCAAAGGCGGCGACCGTAGCTATGATCTGCTGATACTCACCACACCTTCGCTCGCTGCCGCCTTTCAGCCGCTGAAGGACTTCCACGACTCAACCGGCATTCCTACCGAGATTCATACCATCGCCGATATCGGCAGCAACGACCCCGACGACGTGCGCGACTACATCCGCGAAAGATACCTGGCCGACGGAATCCAATACGTCCTGATCGGCGCCGATGACGATGTCATTCCGGCCAAGGATCTGTTTGTACAATCATGGGTGGGGATCATCCACGGCGATCCTCCATGGTACGAATTTGCCATGCCGGCGGATGTCTACTTTGGCTGCCTCGACGGTACATACAACTACGATGGTGATCAATACTGGGGTGAGCCGACCGATGGGGATGGGGGCGGTGATGTTGACCTAATGGCGGAAGTCTACATCGGGCGGGCAACAGTCGATAACAACACCGATGTCGGGCACGTCGTGCACAAGACAATTGCCTATCTCACCAATCAACAACCTTACCTCGACCGCGTCCTTACGGTCGGTGAGCGTCTGGGCTACGGCGGCGACGTTGAGTTTGCACAGCCTTATGTGGATGAGTTGATCGATTCCAGTTTCCATCACGGTTACTTTACCCATGGAATTCCGACGGATGCTTACACAGTCGAGAGACTCTATGACTACGATTATCAGCCTAACGGTTGGGAATTGTGGCGTCTGGTACAAAAGATAGAAAACGGACGGCACATGATTCATCACCTGGGGCATTGCAACTATCAGATCGTACTGAAGATGTACTCCTACCAGGTAGCCTCTCTGACTAACAACGGCCTCTTCTTCCTCTACTCACAGGGTTGTCACGGCGGTGAGTTCGATCATGTGACCGACTGTTGGGCGGAGTATGCCACGGCGGGGACGGACTACGCAGCATTTGCCTCGATTCAGAATGCGCGTTACGGTTGGGGCACCTCTCGCACAACATGGGGGACCACCGACGCACCCAACCAGCGTTTTCACCGAGAATTTGTTGACGCCCTGCACCACCCGACCGATCCGATCCGTGAATTGGGACGCGCCAACCAGGACTCCAAGGAGGACAACCTCTATCGAATCGATGAACCGTCGATGCGATGGTGCGTCTACCAGTTGAATCTGTTCGGGGATCCAACGGTGGCAATACGGGACGGCTATACCTGCACGGATATCGATGCCGACAACGTTTGCGACAGTCTCGACAACTGTTCCGAGGTCGCAAATCCACACCAGGAGGATTTGGACAGCGACGGTATCGGCCACGCCTGTGACGACTGTGTCGATTCCGACTACGACGGCTACGCCGATTCAGGCTTCGCCAATGGCGACTGTGCGGAGGACAACTGTCCGTTCGTTTACAATCCGGCTCAGGAGGATGCCGACGGCGACGGGGTCGGCGATGCCTGTTGTTGTCTGATGCGCGGGAATATCAATCACGATATCGGACCGCTGATCGATATCGCCGATTTGGTTTACCTGGTTGACTACATGTTCTCAGGCGGTCCGGAACCGCTATGCCCCGAAGAATGTAATGTCGATAGTTCATCATCGACCCAGGCGGACATCGCCGATTTGGTCTTTCTGGTTGATTTCATGTTCAACGAAGGTCCACCGCCCCCGGCGTGTCCGTAGATCGTAGATTGGGAGGGCTGACCCTCCAACCGTCACGCCGACATTCCACTGGAAAAAACGTGGATTGTCGCAAATATTGTGAGGGCGACAGAGGCCATCCACGCTGAGGTAGTAAAGTTGAAATCTACACTTATTTTCACCATTGCGATTGTACTGTTGCCGATTGCTGTGGCTCCCCAGAATAACCACGGCAGTGTCACACTCGATGAACTCCAGGGACAGCATTCCGGTGGCTATCTCTGCACCGGCACCAATGTGATCTTCAAGTTTCGCATTCACAATGACTGGGATTACAGGGTCAAAGGTTTGACCAACGGTTTTAGGGTCTACTCTCCCGATGGCGCCCAGTGGGACACCACTACCGGAGAGTGGCGTTTCGATTGCAGCGACTGGTTCGATCTTATCTGCGGCGTCTGGGAATTCGGCGTGACCGGGTCGGGCGCGGATACCATCGGATTCGGTGGTAGTATAATGACCAGTCCAGGGATCGCGCCCGGCGAGAACTTCGTGGCTTTCATGGTTTCGGTCGGTCGCTTCGACGACAGTCAGGCTGGGCGTACGCTCTGTGTAGACAGTTCTTACTGGCCACAATCGGGCATCTGGGCGTGGACCTTTCAGGGTCCGGACGTGCCTATCATACCAGTTTGGGGCGGCCCGTACTGCTACGAGATAGCAGTATTTCCGGGCGACGATTCCGACGGTGACGGCGTCTACTCAGGCTGCGACAACTGCGAAGAGGTCTACAATCCCGACCAAAGCGACAGCAACTACAACGGCCTCGGTGACGCCTGCGATGACTACTGCTGCGTTCGCAGGGGCAACGTCGACGGCATAGGCTATCACCGGCCAAACATTGCTGACATGTACTATATGGTGGATTATATGTTCAACCAAGGTCCCGCGCCTACATGTTTGCATGAGGCAGACCTCGACGCCAACGATGTAATTGAAATCGTCGACCTTGTATATCTCATCGAATATGTTTTCTACATCGGCCCGCCGCCGGAGCCGTGTTGGTAGCTAATACAATCTTGTAGGGCGGGTCCGTCTTCGCCTGCGCGCCGCGGCGTGGACCCGCCGTCGTTCACCCTTCGACTCCGCTCAGGGTGACACGGTCAAGCCGTGTCTTTCGCTCTTCGCACACAATCACCTCATTGTGAGCTTAAGTTGTCACACGACTACTGTACAACCATGACTATCGTTGTGGTGGTCGAGTCTTCAGACTCGGCCACACGTGCAACAAGCCCCGCCAAAGTTTGACAAGACGGCATCTATCCCGTATCTTGCTGCCGTACAATACATCAAGCGCTCGGCGCTAACTACCGACACTACTGCATAAACCACTTTTAACGGAGACAAAACATGCAACGGAGTTCCTGGACGATTCTGCTCAATTCAGCCATCATTCTGATCCTGATATCGGCAACTGCCATGAGTGCGGTTCCACCCTACATGAACTACCAAGGCCGACTGACCGATGATGCCGGTAATCCGTTAGATACCACTGTGAATGTTACATTCACGGTTTACGATGACTCTACCGGAGGCACTCCGCTCTGGAGCGAAATCCACCCGTCCGTGACCGTAACCGATGGACTCTTCAGTGTACTATTGGGAACAGTGATTCAGATGGGTCCCAACGTGTTTGATGGCACCGAAAGGTATCTGGCAATCCGGCTCAGCGATGGCCCGGAATATAATCCTCGCGTACCGATCGTTTCTGTAGCTTACGCCCGGCGGGCGACTCACTCTGACACCGCGGCCTTCGCTTTGGCTGCGCCTGCGTCCGGTTCACCCTGGACATCGAACGGCAGCGCCGCCTATCTGAATAACTCCAGCTTGAACGTCGGTATAGGAACCAGTTCGCCTTCATCCAAATTGGTAGTAGACGGCGATATTTGGGCTACCAGCACCGGCGCCTTTGGCGGGCCGGTTTTTGGCAGAAAGAGTATCGCCGCTTATGCTTCCGGAACCGGAGACAGTTTTGCCGTCTGGGGTACCAACAGTAACGGAACCGCCGCAGGATTCTACTCGGGCACCAACGCCAACGTAGCACCCGGCACGCCAACCGCCGTGTATGCCCGAGCCGGTGGCGATGCAACGGCTGGAAACTTCTCGGCTGTGGGAGATGGCTTCGGCCTCTATGCTTTTTCGGCGGGCTCCAGAGATGCATTCAGGGCACAGACCACCGGCACTCAGTATGCCGGTCGTTTTCTTGGTGGTTTGGGTGTAAAAGTTGATGGAAACCTCGATGTGGCCGGTTCATTCAAACTACCCACCGGTGCATCGGCCGGCCACGTGTTGACGTCCGACGCGACCGGAGTTGCTGCTTGGCAGGCTTCAACGGGAAGCTCACCCTGGTCGGCCAACGACACGGTGGCATATCTCACTGATACATCTTCGCGGGCGATGATTGGAGTGTCGGATCTTCCATCGGCCAATAAAATGAGCATTTTAACTGACGGCATAGATGACAACATGGCTCTTTGGACAAGGAATGTCACTGGTACCGCAGCCGGCTTCTTTTCGGCAGATGGGGGCAATACTTGGCCTTCCCCACCGGCCGCCGTCTATGCCCGTGCTGGAGGGGACAACTATGCCGGTCGGTTTGATGCTAAAGGAAACGGAGACGGTATCTCAGTCTCGGCAATGGGAATCGGAACAGCTCTATACTCCAGTGCTTACGGCACCGGCTTTTCCGGTATCTTCAGCGGTGGTTCAGGCGTTTTGGTGGACGGTGATCTGGGAGTCACCGGTACCGCGGTGGGGGATGGAGCCGTCAATCTGCCGGATAGTTCCGTCAGCTCGGATGAGATTCTCGACGAGCCGGGAATCGCCGTTCAGTTTCGCACTACCTCGGTCTCTCTGCCTATCGCAGGTGTAGATGTGGAAACAGTTACTTTGACCACCCCAGCGGCGGGCTATGTTCATATTACAGCATTTTGCACAGCCCAGCTCTATAGTTACACAGGCAAATTCTATGCGGCATTCCAAATCAACGATGTCGCAGACGGTGCTGTGGCGGCACCGTATGTGACGGTAGGAATGCCAGGATACTCAAGCAATGATATTCACAAGTACTCGGTTGCTGTGAACAACGTTTTCTACAAAGAAGCTGGCACACATACATTCTACCTGCGAGGCCGTCGGAATACACCTGGTGGAACCGAAGTTGGCACAGCTTCCGCCGATGATGTCAGAATGGTTGCGGTATTCTACCCATCCTCTTACGGTGAAGTGGCGACAACGATTGCTGCGGACGATGCGGGCCGCTTTGACAACACAGAGTTGATACCGTTAGATCACAACAGTGACGATGCTATTGCGAACAATTCTACACCACTCTACAAGGTCGATCTCCGCGAATTGGAACTAAAAGCGGCTCGTGCTCGAGCAGAAGCCGAGAAAGCCGAGCGCGAACTAATCGAGGCGCAGATGCGTGAGCAAAGAGAGGCGATGTCGGAGGAAGTGGGACGGTAGGTGACAAGTCGCTTCTTTGCGCTTCGCGGCCCCTTCTCCCCGCGAAGGCGGGAATCCATCTTCTCTTGCGTGGTGCGTCTGTGGCCGAAACCGCCATCGTTCACCCTTCAACTCCGCTCAGGGTGAGGTTAATGGGTGGCACTCTCAAGCCCGGCTTGGGGGTGATTTTTCGCGAGATGATTGCATCCGCCCCAAACAAGGTTTGAGACGGCCACCCGACGCCGAAGGCGGGTCGCGACATTTCGGAACTATTCACGATAACCAGGACTTATGGTGAGTCCGTTTGACAGATTTCTGTTTTCCATTAGCGGATGCAGATGCAGAAAAGAGAATCGCGCTTCGCGCGATGTCGAAACCACAGGGGTCTCGACCTACGGTATTTGTCATGGTGAGCGCAGTCGAACCATGAAACGGGAACCGCTCAGCAGCTCCCCCTCTGTCATGCCGAGCGGAGTCGAGGCATGGGTCCTCCCGCTCCCCAACATTTGACAACCACGCCTTTATCCCCTATCTTGTCACCGTACAACAGATCAAGCGCCCGGCGCTAACTACCGACTATACTGCATAAACCATTTCCTTACGGAGACAAAACATGCGACAGAGTAACTGGACAATTCTGCTCAACTCAGTGATCATTATGCTCATAACATCCGTGGCTGCCCTAAGCGCTGTGCCACCCTATATGAACTACCAGGGTCGATTGACCGATGATGTCGGCAACCCGATCGACACGACGGCAGCCATGACCTTTACTCTATACACCGACGACGGCACCAATACTGTCCTCTGGACCGAGACGCATCCACCGGTGACGGTTACCGACGGGCTCTTTCAGGTGTTTCTGGGAGCCTACAATAATCTGAGCCCGGACCTGTTTGATGGGTCAACGCGACTCTTAGGTGTCCAACTCGGGGCCGGACCGGAGAACAGCCCACGCACCACAATTGTATCGGTAGCTTATGCACTGGTTGCGGCTAAGGCCGATACAGCGGCATACGCGTACGCAGCCCCAGGAAGTGGTACTAACCCCGGTTGGGTCGATGATGGGGCCACCGTACGGTTGACATCCTCCGGTGACAACGTCGGGATTGGCACATCCACACCGACCGAAAAACTCGATGTCAACGGTAACGCTCGTGTCGGCGGCGTTCTCGATGTCGATGGTCAACTACACATAAGTGGAGGTACTCCGGAAATAACATCTGAGCTGGATTTCATCAACTTCGACTCGACAAGGCTTAATATACTCGGTCGTGTTACCATGGGCTCAGCCTTCGGCAACCGGCGTCTACAGGTCAGCACCGACGGCACAATGGACACCATAGCCTTCCAGGCCGTGAACCTGACCGGGACGGCTGGTTCATTCTTTTCTGGTGCTGATGGTCTAAGCTACTCGAGCATTTCTGCGGCGGTAAATGCATACGCCGACGGCCCATCCTATGCCGGTCGATTTCGTGCAGCGGGCGAGGGTCTCGGTTTGTTTGCTCGCACCGACGGGGCCGGTAGCGCCGTTCACGGCAACGCCGCCGGAACCGGTTACAGCGGCTACTTCGAGGGTGGACTCGGATTCAAAGTTGACGGTGACTTTGAAGCCACTGGTTCACTCAAGCTACCCACCGGAGCAGGTAATGGTCTGGTGTTGACTTCGGACGCTTTGGGTGTTGCTTCCTGGCAATCGGCCGCCGGTTCACCATGGAGCTTCAATGGGTCGACGGTTTACCTGAGCGACACTGCAACCAAGGGAGCTGTCGGGATTACTGCTCCCCTTACCAATAAGAAGTTCAGCGTCCAAACAAAGGGGACAAACACCACCATGGCTCTCTGGGTACGAAACAGCCTCGGAACCGCGGCGGCTTTCTTCTCGGGCGATACCGGTACGACCTCGCCCGGTGTACACTCAGCTGTTTATGCCAGATCCGGTGGTGATAACAACGCCGGTTTTTTCTCTGCAGGCGGAAGCGGCGAAGGTATAGTCGCGACTTCGAGTGGCAGTGGGGAAGCGCTGCGCACTAATGCATACGGTACTGGTTACTCCGGAAGGTTTAGTGGCGGACAAGGTGTTTTAATTGATGGTGACCTTAAAGTTACTGGCCCGCTCACGCTACCCTCAGGGGCAGCAATCGGGCACGTGTTGACGTCCGACGGCTTTGGCAACGCTTCCTGGCAGCCCGGAGTTGATGCTTCACCCTGGACTCAGCAAGGGGACTTCATAGATCAGGTCGATACCAGTGCTCAGGTGAGGATCGGCAGTAGGTTAATCACCGATGGGCCCAAGCTTATTGTCGAGAAGAACGGCGTAGGCGCCGCGACCGCACTGAGGGTAAGGAATACCATGGGCACAGCGGCCCGATTCTATTCTGGAACTACACAGAGCTCTGTTTCCGTCTGGAACGCCGCCTTGCATGCTTACGGGCACAATGGTAGCCACGCCGGAATATTCCAGGCCTTAGGTGACGACGTCGATTGTGTCAAAGCGGTACTGACCGGTACTGGAAACGCCATATACGGTGAGAATACTGGTTCCGGTTATGCGGGGCACTTCAAAGGAACGTCCGGTGTATATGTCGAGGGACCTATCGAAGCTACTGACGATGTTGTCGTTCAGAGTAGTTTAACAGTCGGGTACTCGTCCCCGAGTTCCAACGGTCGCCTGGATGTCACCGATGCCGCCGATGGTATCGCCTTGCATATCTCAAATGCCGACCGCGATATTGCCTGGCCTACCGGCCAGTCACTGCAGTTCGGAGACTGGAACGGATCGATATTTAATCCAAGAATGAGAATCACTGCCGATGGCAACGTAGGGATCAGAACCACCGCTCCCGCCGGTGCTTTGCATGTCAGACCGAACGCCGATGGCGTGGCATTGCACCTGTCGGGAGCATCGGCCGATATCAGTTGGCCAACCAACAACACTCTGAATATGGGCACCTGGAACGGCTCAACTTTCGACGAACACTTGCGTATTACCGCCGGAGGTAATGTTGGGATAGGAGTGTCGTCGACACCGAACATCCTGACCGTGCAGCAGTTTTCATCCACCGATCCGATAGCCGATTCATGGGGGACTTACAGCTCCCGCCGCTGGAAGGAAAACATCCAGCCACTTGAAGGCGCGCTTGACCGTGTACTGCAACTTCGGGGTGTATCATACGACTGGAAGAAGACCGGTGAACACGATATCGGTCTCATCGCCGAAGAAGTTGGACAGATCGTACCCGAAGTCGTCCACTACGAAGAAAACGGTGTCGATGCTCAGTCTGTCGACTACGCCAAACTGACCACACTGCTGATCGAAGCGGTCAAAGAACTCAAGAGTGACAACGAGGCCTTGAAGCGCCGCCTGGAGGCGGTTGAGAAAACCGGTTCGGGCAACTAAGTAAGGACATGTCATTCCGTGCTTGACACGGAATCCACTCTTCGTAGGTCGAGACCCCTTGCGGTCCTGACGATGTGGCGGGTTCCCGCCGCGGCGCGCAGGCGAAGACGGACCCGCCCTACAGGAAAGATCTCAGTAGGTCGGGGCTCCTTGCGGTCCCGACTTTGACGTCGGGTCTCTAAGAGAAGAGAGACCTGACCTGCAAGAGATGCAGGTTGCGTTCTGACCCTGTTGTGGGAATACAACGGACGAAGCTACACCGGCTCTTCGACCAACTCGAAAGTTGCTCGCACTCGTTCAAAAAGATCGACTGCTTCGTTATCGTAGAAATCAGCCGGCGTCCAGGGCAGACGCACAAATCGTCCCTGCGACCAAACCAGCATGAGTTCGTTGTAGACGCCGTTGGTCAGATAGATACTGTGGCCGTACTCATGATGCGAGGCCATCACCAAATTGTTCGGCGTCATAATACCGGGGTCGATATTGACCGTGCGAAAATGAAAGTCGTCGACATGGTCGGAGAAGTTGGGCTCGATTTTGTGACAGGTCCCTTTGATCGAGGTCAGGGCCGAGCGCGGCGTGTGTTGCTCAAACGAAAAGAATCGTCGAAAGATGTTGTTCCCCATCTCCTCCTTGTATCGCTCCGCAACGGCGCACTCGATTTCGGCGGTTTCAAACTGAACCCGCCCGAAGCGGCGTTCCAGTGTCTTTAGACAGTCCGAAAGAGCGTCCATCGAAGAATAGATGATCGACAGGATCAGCTTGCCGGGAGGTGGTTCCATCACTCGCGCCATACAGGACAATTCGACGTAAAGCGGCATAAATCAACCAAAAAAACTACTGCAAAGCGCAAAAACCCTACTATCGGGCCGATTTCGCGGATAGCCAATCTGTCAATAGCTCAGATAAATCCTTGCCAGAGGCAACCGCTCGGTGGATATTGCGTATCTTACGGGGTATGAACATACCCTGAGAAGCAGCTTATGAATTTAAGAAAAGCAATACTCGGAATCGCCTTAGTACTTATCGGTCTACTGTTGTTGGCACGGACTACCGGGCTGTTCTGGTTTTCTCACGATGGTATCTTTAGCCTATTACTGCCGTTCTTGTTGATCGGTGTAGGGATTTGGTTGGTGATTCGCAAACGTCAGCAGGCCTACGACTGTTGCGACATTCACTTTACAGTAGGCACCGACCACGATCGACCGGCCGAGACGCCGCCTGGTGGCAGGACTGACGATCCCGCCAGGTTTGCCGAACGTCAGGCAAGTGACGCTTCGACCGCCTTTGTCGGCGATGCCGGGCCGACGGTTTCACAGGCGCCGCATGTCGACCCGTCGGGCAAAATCAAGTACAGCAAGCTGCTCGGTGACATGGTGGTCGATCTAAACGGACGCTGCCTGCAGAATGTCGAGATGTCTTTGGGTATCGGCGATCTTGAGATCAGATTGGCCGGGGGGGAGTTGTCGCCTGGTTTGAACCGAGTGGTGATCTCGGGGTTCATTGGTGATGTGCGTGTCTTCGTACCGCCGGACATGCCGTTCTTTGCTTGTTGTTCCAATTTCATCGGGGATGTCGAACTGACCGACCGGCGTGCTTCCGGGTTCGGAAACAATATCGATTTTCAGACCGCCGACTATGCCTCAGCCGAGCGCAAGCTGTACATCGCCGCGCACAACTTCATCGGCGACATCAAAGTGCACAAGGTGTAGATGGGGGTTAGTGTTTCTGGGTCAGCGGACTGCCAGCCGAGTATAGACTGACTGGTCGGCGAAGCATCAGTAAATATCAGCTATCACCCTGTCCATATGGGGCGGTTCGTCAGAGCAATCGCAATTGAAGAGCATTTCTCGATAGAGTTCAGGTTCGTGTCGCTGAGCGTTGACAAGGTCCGGATCCGTTCTTTGGTGTCCACAGAAATTTGCGCCGTTGGCGTCAAAGGCCATCTTGAGAAGATAAATCGATTTCCGTCGCGACTCCGGTGTGTTCTGCAACGACCTTACGCAGGCGAGGTTGTAAAACGCGAACCCCAGGTTGGGAGACGGGCTTTCACCTGATTCATCGGATATCCGAATGGCATGGGTGAGAGCAACCTCTGCCGAGTCAAGACAGGCGCCGATATCTGCCCCGGGAAGACCACGCTTGATTTCAATCCGGTAATCCGTAAGGATGACTGCGGCGCGATTGATGTAAAAAGGAGGATACACGTCATTGGAGCGAATGCCCTCCATCAAGATAGAATCGGCTTGTGAGTTCACCCGTCTAGCCTCTTCCAAATGCTCCTTTTCCAACCACATCTTGGCCAGGGAGTTTTTTGACAGGGCGAAATTGTTGCGTGTTACCGGGCAACTTGAGGATAGCGAAAGGGCAGCCTCGAACAGTCTATAGGCGCTATCGAAGTATATCATGACATCGGGCATCATAGCCGGTATTTTCATCTCCGTATTCACAGTGTCGCGGTTAGCTACTGTGACTTCCACGGTATCAGCTATTGAACGAAAAAGGTGCTCACCCTTCCTCATTTCGACAACCGCAGCCGATCTCAGAAAAGCTACCGAGCTGTCAGCTTTGTCCAACCCCGAGCCCTTCTCAATGTACTCCTCCGCTAAGCGGTCATGTGTGGGGTCAGTGTCCCACATTCGCTGCACAAGTTGTCG
Source organism: Candidatus Zixiibacteriota bacterium (assembly GCA_029860345.1). Classification (NCBI taxonomy): domain Bacteria; kingdom Pseudomonadati; phylum Candidatus Zixiibacteriota; species Candidatus Zixiibacteriota bacterium. Next base: position 250,083 of record JAOUBJ010000005.1, read on the forward strand.
ATATGCATCGGCCAATGCAGCGTAGGCTATCACGAATTCTGCATCATGACTGATTGCAGCCTTGAAATGCTTGATCGCAGATCGGAGGCCGTTTTCATCAAACTTAGCGTATTCTCGATAACCCTCGACTAACTCATCGATTGCTTTGTCGTTGGTGCTGTACTTTCGAATGGCAACACGCAAATCGTAGTGTTCAGCCTGCTGCGGCAGGGTGTCGTCCGGCACATGCTTGACGACAGGATCACTTTGAAACAGTTTGATGTCCCAACCGGCATCGGCTCCCCCGCTTATAGACAGACGCCCCGATTCGCCACGCATGAAATCCAAACCTGGTATCTTCGCCGACAGCGCAAACGTTTTAAGATCATTGGCAAACACCGGAACGGCTACCCTTGAGCGACCCGTGACCAAGTCCATGTTGTTGGCCACTGCCGTGGCGATGCCGGGATCTGGGTTCCAGAAATCGATTGGTCGTCCCTTAACAAATGAATGGACTATTGGTTCGACTTTCAGCCATGGCGTCAGGTCGGACTTTGTAGCAATTGCAAATTCCTCTATTCTGCCATCGCGCTGTCGATCCACAATGGAGGACAATGAACCATAGCATCCAGACGCAACCAAAACAGCGGAAATCGTTACACCGACAAGACGGTAGACATGAGGTCGCCCACGTAAGTATTTGTCACTCAACGAAATCAATAGGGGCAAAGTGCTAGCCACGACAGCGAAGCCGATCAAAACCTCGGCAACAATCCAACTATTCCTGTTTATATGTATGATACTGCTTAGATTCATGGAAATATATGCGGCAAGGGCAATGAATGCAATCGGGATAATCACCTCCCAAGGCTCAAAGTCATCCAGATTCTCTTTGCTGATCCCCGTAGGGGATCCATCCGCATCCTTTTTCAATGAACTATCCACGTAAGCACTCCTATTTCTTGAAAAACACAAGGTGCATAAAAAACCCTATCAGCAGCCAATAAGCCGCAAAAAAGATACTGGCTTTCGCCCCCAAAATCCTTAGCCACGGCCATCCATTGCTACTATCGGCATCGCCTTTGCGGAATTGAGCCTTCGTTTGTTCAATGCGAACACCAATTAACACCAGAAACCCGAGCAGAAAAATACCGGCAAGAGTCCAGAGTTTCTCGGACGGCAAGGCGTCAGGGGTCCACTGCTCATAGGCAGCAAGACTCAAGAATCGCCAAGCGGAGTAAAGTGGAAAGGCGACGACACTTAGGGCAGCGGCATATGGCCATGCCCATGCGTTCCTCGAAAGATGACTGGGAACCTCACTTGATCCTCCCTCTAATGTCTCTACCGAGAACCTCTCACTGAGGCGATACCAGCGAACCACACATATCTTTGAAGCAATTAAGTTGGCCAATAGCAACAAGGGAGGGATGGTGAGCAGTGCGAGTAATGATACAACCATATGACCGGTCATCTTCTCCTCCGTCAGGTTATAGAGACAGCTCCTGCTTTTTCTGAACGGCGGAAGTATAAAACGGCCCCATTGACGTGTCAAGTGGTTTGTTGATGTGGAAAACGACAGATCAGCAGGATCAATCGCCAGAGAAACCAAGATGCTGACTTCCACGTTGAACCTCTAAAGCTGCGAGGCCGGCATGTATACTCGAGAGTTCTCCATGGTGGATCCACTGTCGAAAGCTGCCGAACACCCAACGTTTCTACATTCCCTCTGTCGATGATTGACTGACCCGCCTTTCATGATGTTTATACGTCGCAACGGGGCAGCGGTTGCCACTTTTAAACCAGTCGAGTCCGAGGGCCGGTCGCCAAACCACTGCTGTCGGCCATCAATACTGCACATAGTTCTCATCAACAACTCGAAGACAGGACGTTCCTGCCCTGGTGAATCAACTCGTAAGATACCAGAGCGCAAATGAAGTAATTCAGACAAGTCAATATAGCTATTTGGCCGCTAATAGTCAAGGTTTCCCGGCGTTTGGCTTGGCGAACAATCACCGCTCGCATCTTTATTGGCCTTGTGTACCAACAACTTCCCCCCTACAAAATATACCTACTCAAATCCTCATTTTCGAGAATCTCGGATAGGGTCGCCTCGACCTGTTTCTCTGAGATCGTGACTTTCTTCTTATCAGCCGGAGGTTCGAACAGCAGATCCTCCAAAAGCGTGGTCATGACCGTGTGCAGACGTCGCGCACCGATGTTTTCGTTCTCGGTGTTGACCCGCTCGGCGTACTCGGCGATTTTCTTGATCGCTCGCTTGTTAAACTCCAATTTGACATTCTCTGCCTGCAATAGCGCCTTGTATTGCGTGATCAATGCAGCCCGCGGCTCGGTCAGGATGCGCTGGAAATCCTCGGCACTGAGCGAGTCAAGTTCGACGCGGATCGGGAACCGTCCCTGCAGTTCTGGAATCAGGTCCGACGGTTTCGCGGCGTGGAAAGCACCGGCGGCGATGAACAAAATGTGATCGGTGTGCACCATGCCATACTTGGTCATGACCGAACAGCCCTCGACGATCGGCAGGATATCACGCTGAACGCCCTCGCGACTGACATCGGGCCCGCTCTTGTTGCTTTCGCCGACTATTTTGTCGATCTCATCGACGAAAATAATCCCCGCCTCCTGTACTCGATCCATCGCCTCGGCGATTACCTCATCCATACTAATAAGCTTGTCCAACTCCTCGTGCATGAGGAACCGGCGCGCCTCACCCACCGTCATTTTGCGCCGTCTGGTTTTCTGTGGCATGAGTCCTGAGAACATTTCCTGAAAGTTCACCCCCAGCTCCTCCATACCCATGGGCGAGAAAACTTCGACCACCGGAAACTGTTTGGCCGGTGCATCCAATTCAACGGTGCGGTTGTCCAGTTTGCCGTCTAACAGTTTTTGACGGAGCTTGGCCAGGGTGCGCTTGCGAGAGTCGGCATCGTCAGCAGGGGCAACTTTACCCTTTACTGGGCGTGGTGCCGGACCGAGCAGCAGTTCGAGGACTCTTTCGATTGCGTTTTGTTCAGCCTCTGATTCGCATTCAGTGGATTTTTCGATCTTGACCATGTTGACGGATATGTCGACCAGGTCGCGCACCATCGACTCGACATCGCGCCCAACATACCCCACCTCGGTGAACTTGGATGCTTCCACTTTGATAAACGGTGCGTGGGCCATTTCGGATAGCCGCCGCGCTATCTCGGTTTTGCCGACACCTGTGGGGCCGATCATGATAATGTTGTTCGGCATAATTTCAGCGCGCAGTTCTGCGTCGGCCTGCTGCCTGCGCCAGCGATTGCGCAAGGCTATGGCGACCGACTTCTTGGCATCGGCTTGACCGATAATGTATTTGTCAAGATGCTCGACGATCTCTTTTGGAGTCGGGAAGTTGTTGTTCATTTGATCGCTTCCACCGTGATGTTATGATTTGTGTAGATACAGATATCGGCGGCGATCTCCATCGCCTGCCGGACAATCTTCTCGGCCGTCATTTTGGGATTGGCTTTCATGAAGGCACGCGCCGCTGCCAACGCAAAGGGTCCACCGGAACCGATTGAGATTATGCCGTCATCCGGCTCGATCACGTCACCGGTACCGGACAACAGAAAAATATGTTCTTTGTCGGTGACGGCGATAACCGCTTCGAGCTTCTGCAGCATCTTATCGGTGCGCCATTCTTTGGCCAATTCCACGGCCGCTTTGGGGAGATTGCCGGTGTATTCATCGATCTTTTTTTCCAGAAGTTCATAGAGCGCCAGAGCGTCGGCAGCCGTTCCGGCAAAACCGGCCAGAATCTTATCGTCGGACATGGTGCGGATCTTGACGGCGTTGTTTTTCAGCACGGTGTCATCGAAGGTTACCTGACCGTCACCGGCCATGGCCGCCTGGCCTTTGTGTATCAAACCGAGAATTGTGGTCGAACGTGTCTGCATCTTTGTCCTCTATTCTGACGAGCCCGATCTGGGATGGGCTCTACGATATGTTTTCTTCATCGTTTCAGCAGTGACATGCGTGTATTTCTGCGTTGTCGACAGCGACGAATGCCCTAAAATCTCTTTGATCAACATCAGGTCGGCGCCGTTTTCGAGCAGATGAGTGGCAAAAGAATGCCTCAGAGTGTGCGGTGTGAAATCAACCCCCTCGCTTCGTGCGAACTTCCCGACCAGCCGATCCACCGATCGGATGCTTAGTCGCTCACCACTACGGTTGAGAAAGAGAGCGACAGTCGCACTCTCTTTCAATGATGCGAACTCCGTCCGCGCAACCAGATACTGCCTGAGATCCGAAAGCGTCCTGTCGCCAACCGGTACCTGCCGGATTTTGTTCCCTTTGCCCAACACCGTGATCATTCCGCGCTTCTGATCAATATCGGACAGACTGATTGCGGCCAGTTCTTCCCGGCGGATTCCGGTGACATATAACAGCGACACCATAATGAAATCACGGCGGTAGAAGTAGCTTTGTTTGTCCTCGCGTGTACCCCCCTGTTCAAACAGTTTGATGGCATCTTTCTGCGAGATGAAGCGGGGAATATCGGCTGAGTATTTCATCTTAGGGATTTTGAACAAGTACGGCTGATACTTCTGGTGTGGTAACATGAATCTCTGAAAACTCGACAGCGCCGACAAAAAACGAGCCAGCGAACGATTGGATACGCCGCCTTCGGAACGCTCACGAAGGTAGACGCGCAAGAACAGCGGGTCGTTCTTGGCCGCCGATGGTTGGGCCTTGAACTGTCTCTCAAGAAAACCGACCCACGGTGACAGATCGCGACGGTAGGCTTCAACGGTGCGCGCTGCGCGGCCTTTGGTGTCGGTCAGGTCCTTCAGAAAGCTTTCCAGAGCTTTGGTCAACATAGGCGGATAATATCCAAAACAACCCTCCCGGTCAATTCATTTGAGGGTGGGAGTGGGTGGCTGAGAAGGATCATTGATTATCGCCATGCCTACTGACACCCTTCTGGCCCGGCTCCGATAAGCTCGCCGCAGGCGTTGTTGTCGGGAGCGCAGGGTGAGTCGGGTTGTAGCCGCAAACCGACGAGGTCCCGGTTACAGTACAGTGGGTCGGCGCTGAGATTGCCGGTTACGCCCGCCTGACTTTCTATATGATCGATCCAGTCGCCGCCGACATTGCCGTAGAGGTTGCAACACTCCAGCGACGGCACCGAACTGCCCTCGGATACATAGATAGCTTCACCACGGTCGCTGTGTGAGATAACGCAATTCTCCAGTCGTGGTCTCGACCCGGCTATAAGAAACAGCCCGGCGCCCGACATGGAACTGTTATCGACCATAGTACAGTTTTGTAGCAACGGTGAGGCCGCCTTGCAGCGAAGGGCACCCCCGCTGATCGTTGCCTCGTTGTTTCTGAAAATACAATTGATAAACCTGGGAGCGGCCGACCGGCAGCGGATCGCACCGTGGCCGGCATAGGCGCCCCGGAAAGTGATCCCCACGATTCCAATGGTCGACGAAGTACTGTTGAAAGAGAGGTGGAAGTGGTTATCAAACGCTGATCCCCCGCAATCGAATATGGTTGTCGCGGGGCCGTTTTCTGACTTGAGAGTAATCGACTTGTCCGGCATCGAGAGGTCTCTGTTTCCCTCACCCCGATAGGTTCCTGGGGCAATCAGAATTGTATCGCCGGTGCTTGCCATGTCCAGCGCCTCCTGAAGAGTGAGTGCTTGTGACGGAACTCGGATGATCGGTGGCGGGCGAGGATCGGGCTTACTGTCGGTTGAGGGATCAGAACAGGCAATCAGTGACAGGACAAGAACACAGCCCATGAAAACTGCAGGCTTCATCTTATACCACCTTTACACAGATGTATATTAGCCACCGGCCGACCAATGGTCAAGCAGATATAGAAAAGTCAGGAGGGCAAACCTCCTGACTTTTCGGGCTATGGCACCAAGTGCTACTCAGCTAATCTACGAACCTCACAATGACACAACGGTCTCTTCCTTCACCCCGCGGGGGATCCATGAAACCGATGCCTTTGACTCCTGCGATCTGATCTTCCGGGACCCCCATCTGTTTCAGGTAGTCCGCGACACTCTCTGCTCGGTCATGGGCCAATTGGTACTTATCACCACCCTCGTACTTACAGTAGATCTTATCTACATAGCCGGAAAGGCACACAGCTTCCCCCGGGTACTTCTTCAGCCTATTGACTACCGTAGTGTCAAGGTAGCGCTCTTGGTCAGTTGAAAGCACAACACTACAAGTGTCAAAGTACTCAACGATTACATCGTCAGATTCAAAAGGGTAACTATCGAAAACATCTTCCATTTTGACATGGTTGGAGAAATAGTAATCACCGAGTGGTTCGGATTTTGTCGAAGTGTCCGGCGTTACGGGTGACAGTTCAAATCCGCATCTGTCTGTCAGACTTGCCAGAGCTTTCCTGTCCTGATCCTTGCCGATCATAATCGTCACACCCAGACTTGAGGTTTCGCGGTAATCGACCAACTTAGCCAGTGTGTTCTCCCGGTACCTGACATACCCAACCCGGTATTTGCCACTTTCCAATGGGTAAAGACCCTTCTTTTTAGCTTCTTCGCTTATAACTCTCAATATCTCAGTTTCGACACTTTTTCCATGGATGTAACCCAACAGAGTATCCTTATCCAGCCAGTTCATGGGCTGTACGTATTCATTGTATCTACCCATGTATGGCTGACCGGCGGGACCGATTGATCGGCCGAGTGGGCCAAGCTCACGAAACTCCGGCTGTCGTGATAGAGTACTATCCCATCGGTATCCGAAGTATTGGCAACTATCCAGATCGACAAAATGAAACAGAGTATTACTACTGTCCAGATTCTTGACAATTGTGTTGCGGTTATCGAAGAGCACAGCGATGAATACACTATCTCGTGCCGAGCCGCCTCTATTCAGCAGTCCGGCTTTGGTGTTAAGCGGGTCCACGTCCAACCCAAAGTCGAGGTTAATCTTGAAGAACTTGAGGTCCGTGATGTCGCCGACTTTGCTAAGTGGCGGCGGGCACGTATCCAAATACACCGTGTCAGTTGGCGGGGTGACGCAAGGGGGGTGCCACGAATTGTAGTCGATACAGCTATCCACTACAGAACGTGGCACTTCTGTATCTAAGCCCTCCTCCAAGCCGTACACGCGCACCTCTCCGTCGCGCTTTGGCAGATCATCGTCAGTGAGTCGTTCGAAATTCTCGCTGTCAACGGCGTTCGTGCCCCAAGCGCCGGCTCGGGTCACGATCGCTCCGCGCGCGGTCAAATGCTCCTTGACTCCCCCGATGGAAACCACGACTCCAACCCGACCCATCCAGTCCTTGAGACCATATTCGTTTTGGATGTCACTCTGCCAAAAAGTCGGGCCGAAATTGGCATCGAGGGCCACATGTCTTCCCTTACCGACATACAACCTCGACCCATAGTAGACTGATAAACCGCTGCTGGTGTTGGTTCCCCCGGTCAGCCACTCCTGCTGAAAGCCAACATACGGGTTCAAAACAGACTGTCTGACATCACCGAACAGCCGGAGTTCGGCGCCCACTCCGATGACGTTGTCATAAGATTCAGTACCCAGCTCTCGACCGTACTCCACGACAGGCGCAAGCGAGACCCCTTTTTTCAGTCTCAGAGGTAGAAGCAGTTTGCAGCCCAGGGTGTTCAGAGACACGTTTCCAACCAACCCAACCTCAAAGGTTCGCGGCATGGGACTAGCGACAGCCGTCCAATCTACCAGGCTGTGAACGTTCAGCCCGGCACCGATGAACCCACCAGGCGGCGAATTATTCCTGAACCCTCCTCGCCAACCTGCTATTCCCAGTTTCAGGTCAAGACTGAGCATATCTTTGACCAGGAACATCCGGTTCCCCCCGTAAAGATAAAAGCCGTGACCGTCGTCTCCCTGTTCGGGATTGACATAAACAGCAGTGAAGCCAGCCAACAGGTTAAACAAGTTGCTCTTCGTCGTATCTTTCTTGTCGCGCAAAAGCTCGAGGGTGACGCCGAAGTTAGATGCAGCTTCGACATCCAAATCCACGATCTTGGAAGTTCCAAAACCGACGAACAGCTTTGCATACAATTCCAGATTCCCGGCTGAATCAAAATCATGAGACCATACCTTGAAGGACCCATTCATAGTATTCAAGGGATAGTGATACTCAGCACCAAAGTTCCATCTGGCAGTTTTCTGCTTCACTAAATCCCGCTTGGTCTTATATATGCCCAGAGGAGCCAGGCGATAGCCGCGGCCAACTGTGTCGTACTCTTGATTCAATTCCAGAAGTCTTCGGTCGAACCAATCATGTAGGTCCTTGGCTGTAGCCTCATTCTCGGTCGCGCCTCGTACTGTATCACCCTGAGCCTTTAGATACCCAATCAGGGAACCATAACTCAGTGTATCCAAACTAATGGAATCTGACGTCGCATCTTCCGCCTGCACATTCAGGATGTAGCCCATATACACAGACATGAGTAACACCAATGACAATACTAGCCTTTTCATCTGGATGATTCCTCCATTCAGCCCTGCGCCGGGATATAACCTCCGGAGATCATGGAGCTTATAGTCCTGCCTTGACTGAGCACAATAGTTAAACGACTCCTAAGTTTCCTAACCACAAATCTTGGCATTAAGCTCTTGAATGCCTAATATGCTACATTCTGAGCTTCCTGTCAAGAGCTGGATGAAATTGGTTTTCATTTAGCCGTCTCGCTTATTCACAACCGATAGTCAGCTGAGACCGTTCTGTCGTCCGAACGTTGGGAGTTTTCTTGATGACATGTTGCTGACCGGTCCCCAGTGTAGGTTTTGCTTACCCCCTTGCAATCCGAACCCAAGTTGTGTAGTTTGGGCCCATGAAAAAACACATCTATTGTCTAATCCTGGCTATCGCGCTGCTCGGCTGCGCTCCGATCGAACGCGATTACCTGGCGCTGCACCGAAAGGCTCTGGTCGCCGACATGCACTCGGACACGGTGCTGCGCATGAAGAACGGCACCGATATCAGCCTACGTGGCGATGAAGGCCACATGGATATCCCTCGACTGCAGGAGGGTGGAGTCGACCTGCAGGTTTTCGCCTGCTGGATCAACACCGATACCGAGCGGGACTCCTGCCGACCGAAAATCGATCTGCTGATCGACACCCTTGAAGCCGCCGCCGACCGTCACTCCGAGGCCATGGCTATCTGCCGCACCGCGGGCGATGCGGAATCGGCAATCGCCTCAGGTAAAATCGCCGCCGTACTCGGCATCGAAAACGGCGTGGCCATTGCCGGTGACCTGGACAATATTAAACACTACTACGAACGGGGTGTGCGCTACATGACCCTCACCCACACGGCGTCAAGCGAATGGGTGACATCTTCAGCCGACACGGCGCCCGCTTTTGATGGTCTGACCGATTTCGGGCGCGATGTTGTCCGCACGATGAACGAACTGGGGATGATCGTCGATATCTCGCACGCGTCGGTTGAGGCGGTGGAGCAAGTGTTGAAAGTTGCGACGGCCCCGCTGATTGCCTCGCACTCCGGTGTTCACGCTATCTATGAACACGACCGCAACCTGACCGACGAGCAGATCAAAGCGGTCGCGGCCAACGGCGGTGTCATCGGAGTCATCTTCTACAACGGATACATATCTACCGAATTCGCCGACCTCGCCGACTCACTGTGGGGTTTACACCGCGCTGAGTTCGATTCGCTGAAGGCGCTTTACGCCGACAACGACAGCCTCTACCGGGTGGCCCGCAAACCGCTGAGAGACTCTATCTACGCACAGCTTGAAGGGATTGTCGATGTCGGCACCGTGGTCGACCATATCGATTACATCGTCAAGCTGGTTGGCCCGGACTATGTCGGCCTCGGATCGGACTATGACGGTGTGCCGAGTATGCCCAGTGGATTGGATGACTGTTCAATGATGCCGAACCTCACGAAAGAGCTGATCGTGCGGGGGTACAGCGATGAGGACATTGGTAAGATACTCGGCGGCAATTTCATGCGTGTCTTTAAGCAGGTGTGTGGTGGTTGACTGCCGAGTTGGCTTCTATTGCCCGGCCCAAAACTGAACGACTGGTGAGTTGACATATCGACGCGTTGAGGGGCGGCCTTATGTCGCCCCGGGTAATATGTCACCCTTCGTCTGCGCTCAGGAAGACCCAGCCGCCGGAGACAAGCCCCGCCGCTGCCCGAGAGTGAAGCCATACCTGAACCAGTACCAAAGCGGCGTCTGAACCAGACTGGCAGGAGGTTGATCAATGCAACCTATCGTGTACTGGGCACAGGGGAATAGGCGATTTGCTCTCACGGGACAAGGTCTTAGACGAACAGCCCCGGCGGGAGTGACGGATTGGCGAGTCAGGAGCACAGGGCTCCTGACCTACTGCTTATCGTTTCAAGTTGTTGTACAATTCGATTACCCCCTAACCGATGTTTAACCCGGCCGGTTCCGCATAATGAATGACTCAGGAGAATCCCGCCTTGCGCGGGATGTCAGGACCCGCTCCACTTTTGGACTTGAGGCTGTGAGACGGACCTGCAGATAACCGTACATCAATCCTGATCTGTATCGACCACTATCACTGCCGCACCGGTGAGTTGTCCCCGGCGCAGATCGTCCAGCGCCTCGTTGGCCTGATCCAGTCGATAGGGATGCACCTTGGTGTGGATAGGTATCTCCGGCGCCAGAGAGAGGAATTCCTCACCGTCGCGTCGGGTCAGGTTGGCCACCGACCGTAGCTGCCGCTCTCCCCATAGCAGCGAATATGGAAAGGAAGGAATGTCGCTCATGTGGATTCCGGCACAGACCACAACGCCTCCTTTGCGTACCGCCTTCAGAGCTGTCGGCACCAGATGACCGACCGGCGCAAAAATAACGGCAGCATCCAACATCACCGGCGGCTCCTCTTCAGAATCTCCAGCCCAGATTGCTCCCAATTCACGGGCGAACGATTGCGACTCCAAGTCGCCCGAGCGGGTGAAGGCATACACTTCTCGTTTCTGATAACATGCCACTTGAGTCAGAATGTGCGCTGCGGCGCCAAAACCGTAAAAACCCAGACGCCTGGCCTCACCTGTCATGCGCAAGGATCGGTATCCAATCAGACCGGCGCACAATAGCGGTGCTGCCTGAACGTCGCCGTAATCTGAAGGTATCTCAAAACAGAAACGCTGATCGGCAAGGCAAAATTCGGCAAAGCCACCGTCCACTTGATAGCCGGTATAACGGGAATCATCGCACAGGTTTTCCCGTTCGTTTTTGCAGTGGTCACAACATTGACAACTTCCCCCCAGCCAGGGAACACCAACTCTGTCGCCCACCCTGAATCGATCCACCTTGGCCCCAGTCGCTGCTACTCGACCAACGATCTGATGACCCGGGATCAGGGGCAACTTCGGCTGCGTCAAATCACCGTCGACCACATGAAGATCAGTGCGGCATACACCGCAGGCGTGCACCTTGATTAACAACTGTTCACCTGAAGCCGTCGGCAGCGGCATATCCAGCAGTTGCAGGGGAGTGCATCGTTGATTGAGAACCATGGCGCGCATCACTGAACACCTTTCACAAAGAGCCAACAAATCCGTTAACGTATCGGATCGCCTTATCACAAGATGTAACCAGACAGTTATAAGCTGGCAAGAAATATCTTGACCGAAAGACTCCTTTGGTTCAGATTGTAGATGCAGGGACGATTGTTGAGAGATGACAAGATACGATTATGCCGTGTCCGGCTGGTGCCTGAACCATTCAATCTTGTGTCCACGACCGGCAGTGTCCAAATTGATGGCATATTGATCGGGTCGTTATTATACGGCTGTCTCGACTTCGCAAAGGTCGACCCAAGAGAGGGAGATTTTGAATGAGAACCGATCGGGATTCAGTGGGATTTGATTTGCCCATGAACACGAACAAAGTCAGAGGAACCGGGGCGTTGTACACAAGTATCTTCGCGATTCTCGTCGCGCTTTTGGCTGGCGGTGGCACGCTGGCGGCCTCCGATACTCAACTTCAGCAGAGCTTCGATGAGGCCACCCGTCAAGTCAACCGCTCTCGCGGATTGACCCTGGCTATCTTGAAACAGATCAAACAACTCGATGCTGCTTGTCGGTCAGGCGATGGATCACCCATATTGAGCCGCACAGCGGACGCACGCAATCTTATGGCTCGTATCAAACCCTTGGTCGACGGCTTTCATGCCAATGCCGATGAGGCCGAGTCGATGTTGAATGATCTGAATTCTGAGCTCAGTCAACAGGCAGGCTCTTCGGACTTGGTCGCCGACCTCAGGAACGAGTTGGCCACCATGACCAGCGACTTGGAGAAATACCGGGGACACGTCGGCAAGTATTGGAACCGATCTATCGACGACTTCGGTCCACCGACCGAGCCTCTCAAACCTACCGCAAGCGTACCGGGTGATCCAGCTGCTCAGATTCACGGCGAGCTGTCACTGGGGTTGGGGGGCTCAAAGCACACCAGACCAAACGCCGGGCCCGGTATCGATGCCTCTTCAACCGATCTCAGCCTCAGTCTTATGGGACGTTACACGCCCGGAGCGGCTACCGGTATCGATGCACACTTGAGTCATAAGAAAACCACCATGCGTCGCGAGATCGGCCAGACCAATCTTGGCGCCACCCTGACTCACCACCTATCCTCGCAGGTTTCGTTGTCCGGCGGTTTTGATCTGTTCAAATACGATGACAAAAAGTTCGATGTGTTCGACTACAGCCAGACCGGCCTGTTCGCTCAGGTGGCGGCGCAGACCTCCGGGCACAAGTCCAGCATAGTCTTCCGGCGGGATTCGCGAGGTTACTCGAAAAACAGTGCCGCCGATTACAACACCCTCTCATTCACCGCCGTCGATTTGATGTCGATTGGTGTCGGTCAACTCAAAATGCAATTGCACTACCTGAAGAAGTCGAACGATATCAAAATCTCCGATCATACCGAAATGAATCCACGCGTCGTGTATACTTTTTCACCCGGCGGATCGCAGATCGGCGTGAGTTACCAACAGTTCAAAATGCCGAACGCCAATGATTCGCCGATGGAAAACAATCGGCTCAAGCTGCATCTTTACTCCGAACGGCGCAGCGCCACCGGCAGCAGGCGTTGGGGGCCTGAAGTACAGATGTACAAGTATCCCAACCTCGACGATGCCGACAAGACCGATTTCAAATTGAAATACAACTCGACCTCGCGCGGCAAGAAAATGCTCCTGACTCAATTGAGTCTGGTCTACCGGATGCACCAGGACACGCTCCGGTTCGATTTTGCCCAGGCCAAGTATCGCCGCAACTCACGTCCTGTCGGGTCCGGGTTTTATCAGCGACTCAGCCTGGCCGCACGATACTACATCGAAGCCTCGGACAAGGATGACTCGCTTAGGTTCTCCAATGTTCATCCGGCTCACACGGTCGATGTCTATTACCACTTCGGCTGGTCGCGGTCCTCGAAAGGTTTCCTGCGCACCTTGTCGATAGGACCTATCCTGGGCGCCAAGGCGTTCATTGATACCGAGCGGGCCGACGCCTTCGACGAGGACATTGTTGACGTCGATTTCCTGCTGCGCAATCCGCGAAACACGGCGCGCATCGGCCTGGACATTGCCGCCGGCCTGGCTATCGATCCCGGTGTTACAGGTCAGGCGGAACTCCGCTTTGTGCAGTCAGCTTCGTACAATGCCGACCCCATTCGGAGTAACGGTACTCTTGAGTTGAAGCTCAGATTCACATACCCCGTCAATCGGGAATGGTTCGTCGATGGCTACGGCAATCTGCACTCGACCCGTGCAGATATCGCCTCCCCGTCCGACCTCGACAAATCACAAGTCGGCGTGCAGGTTCGCTACCTGTTCGATGTTCGTCCATAGATGTCTTGCCAGGAGAATTGAAAGATGAAACGCACACCGTTCATGTTTGCTCTGACCGTTTGGATGTTGTTCGCCTTTGCATTGCCGACAATGGCTATCGACGACGAGTTCAAAGAAGCTATCCAGCAGACCGAGGACGAATGGAAAGCAGTCCGCAAGACCATGCAGGAAGGCAAGGGGAAGTTCGACGACTTCCGGGCCAAGTACAAAGAATACCATGATGCTGTCTTCAGTGATTCACCGGAAAAGGGCATAGAGCTGGCCAAGAAGCTCTTCAACTTGAGCGATGGACAGACCGCCGCCGCCAACGACAAGGTGAACCAGCTTCGTGAGATGTTCAACGAGCTGGACAAAGCCGGATTGTCGGACAAACTCGAAAAAGCATCCGGCTATCTTGACAAAGCCGACAAGTATGCAGGCGAAGCGGAGAACCTGTGGGAATTCACCAAAAAGTTCGATCCCGACCACGCCAAGGACAATCCCACTTACGGACTTCGTCTGATCGGCGACCTGCTGAAGGAATCGGCCGGCAAATTGGAAAAGATACCGCTGGTGGGACAGATACTCGGCAAGTGGGTCAAAGCATACGGTGAGGTAGCGGGCGATTTTGCCAACGCCCTCGACCGACTGGGCAAGAAGATAGACGAATTCCGTGGCGGCTCGCTGTGCGCCCAGTCCGGCTACCGTCAGGATCAACAAACGGCCTTCAAGGCAGCCGGTGGAACGAACTGTCTGGTATACTTTGCCTCGGGTATCTTTCCAAGGATGCGCGGCGAGACCTACGAAGGCAACTCAGACTATTTCCTGTATGACCCGGGCACCAAGCGCGGATACCTCGCCTCCAAGGAAGCCGAAACCGTCTACCGCTGGCACGAACTGCTTCTGGAACGTCGCGCCCTTGATCCCGACTGGTTGGCCAGCCGCGCCAACTCACTCAAGCCGGAGATCGTCAGCGAGGCGCGTAGTTATTATACTCTGTTCAACGGCTGGAAAAACAAAACCGATCTCGGTTGGATCATCATCGACAAGCTCGGGTTGTATCAGGACGCCTACTTTTACGGACGGCTCGATGAGGAAACCTTCGTCGCCAATTACGTCCTGACCGACAAGCATCAGGCTGCGGTTAATGCAATAATCAAAGAGTATGAAAAGTACGTCTTGGTCAGAGGCACCGTCTACGAAGAAGTCGACAACAACACACGCCGTTCAACGGGTGCCAGGGTGGAGTTCACTTTCGGCGGGAAATCATATTCGGAAACAACCGAAGACGACGGCCAGTATGAGTTACTGATGGAAGGCAAGGCCAACGAGGCCATCCACGAAAAAGTGTCCAAAGACAAATTCGACACTATCGAACGAGACGGCCGTCTTCCTCAGAAGGTCACCAGCGGTCTGGATTACACGCTCGGCCAGGGTGCCCTGTCGGCTGTCATCAAAGGCACGGTGACCATCAATACCGACCCCGATCAGGCGGCTGTCGCCTGCGATGCAGCCACCGTAACGGCCGCCGCGCCGCAAGCATCCGGCCTCGGTAGCGCCACGACTGCTGCCGACGGATCCTACACGCTCACGGTGCAGATTGCTCAGGGCGTCGATGTAACCTGCACGGCCACCAAGGACGGCTCGGCCGGGTCGGCAACTGTGAAGATCACAGGCGAGAGCCATGCCGGTGTTGATATCGTCATCGATGCCACTTCAAGCGACAGCGCTGCCGCCGGGCCGGCCTGGATAATCAACGCCACCGTGCTCGATGACAACGGACAGCCTTTGCAAAACGCTGTGGTGTCATGTTCTCACAATGTTGCTTCGGCCACCACCGGCGCCGACGGCACGGCCGTTGTCGGACCGATTGAAGTTCCCGAAAACTGGCAGGAGGAAGCGTTCAGCGTGACACTCACACCCACGGTGGTGGCGCAAGGTGGCATAAAAGTCGGCGGGAGCGCCGCCTCCGTCACCTATGAAGGAGCATCGCCCAGCGCCGTTACCCTGAGTATCCCGGTCATTATCCCCACCGCTGTGACGGTCAGCGGTAGAGTCACCGATGCCAACGGGGTTAGTGTCGTTGGCGCCGTTGCGACCGGTGGAGGTCTGGCCGTCACTGTGGCTGCCGGTGGATCGTTCAGCATCGGACCCTTCATGTTGATCAAAGATTCGTCGATCACCCTCATGGCTACGCTCACCGACGGCGCCAATACCTACGGCGGCGCACCCCAGACGGTTGCTTTTGACGGCGCCAACGCCACTATCTCAGGTGTGGTGATAGCACTCGATATTGAAACCGAAACCGATGTCACAATCTCCGGCTACGTTCACGATCTGGACGGCAAAGGACTGCCCAACACAACCGTTACCGTGCCCTCCGGTGGCTCCGCCGTCACCGATGGCGCCGGGCATTACACTCTGCCACCTTTTCAACACAAGTTGGGCACACCGGTTACAATCAGCGCGTCGCTTACCGACCACCAGGGCACACCGGTGGCCGGGACGGCTGTCTGCACACCGCTGGCCGACGCGGCAACGGCGCCGACCATCGTACTTCAAGTGCAGCAGGAAAAAGTGCACGACGTGACCATCTCCGGAAGCGTTGTCGACGAACAAGGCACCGGTATCGCAGGCGCGGTGGTCACCAGCGGCAGCGTCTCGACCAGCACCGATGGTTCCGGCAGCTTTGCATTGCCGCCGGTTGAACTTGCCGCCAACGAATCGGCCGCTGTGAGCGCCACCCACACCGATGGCTCGACCCAACTCTCCGGCGGGCCGGTCACGGTCACGTTCGACGGCACCACCACGGCTATCGGTGGTGTTGTGATAACCATGAGTGCCGGCACCTCACCGGTCACGGTCACCGGCACGGTCAACTCCTCCGACGGCAATCCAATCAGCGGCGCCTCGGTAGCAGGGGGCGGCGCCACGGCTACAACCGACGCCGGAGGTGCTTTCTCGTTGGGACCTATCGACCATGAATTGAACACGCCCTTGTCGCTGTCGGCAAACGTGGCTCTGCCGGACGGTAGCAGTGCCGGCGGCAATGCAACCGTGACGCCGACCTCAGGCAGCGTGAGTGCCAGTATTTCGATTGATATGAGTGGAGCCTCCGACGAAGAGGATAGTGAGATCGATGATGACATCGATGACGTTGAGGACGATGGCGAGGATGTCGTCGACTATGACGCTCTTCTGGCCGAGTTTGTTTTGTCGGTGGCCGAGCTTGACGGCGTGGCCGCCGAGTTTGCCGGTATGGCTGAGTTCTTCGATCAACGTCTGCGCGAACTGCGTGAGGAGGCTTGCAACTCAAGCGACGTATCTTATGCCTTGACCAACTCCAAGAGTCAGGTCGAATTGTATTCGCTCTACCTGACCGGTCTCTATGGAGTGTACGGTGAGATCATTGCCGCTCAGGCGACCGATCCGGAGAATCGCAGCCTCGGCAACGTGGAATCGGAGTTTACCCGATGTGTTGACCAGGAGGCCACTCTCGAAAATCGCCGCGAGAGCATGAGCACCGCCTACGGTACCTACCAGTGCGATGAAGATGAAGCCGAAACCGACGAAGGCGACCGCGCCAACGACGACGCCGACCCGGACGACGTTGAAAGTGGGGCCGGCGACGGTGGTGGTGTGGAGGTGTGCGGTGACGGCATCGACAACGACGGCGACGACGAGATCGATGAATGCGACGCCGGTTGTTGTGACAAGAATGTGCAGATCACGGTTACCGATTGCGGCACAGCCGACGACGACATATTCCTGGTCGCCGTCGATGGCGGCGATGTGGGAGTAACGCCCAAGGGTGCGGCCAACACCTTCAACGTCGAGTTGACACCGGGCGATCACTCCATTACCGTCACCTGTCTTGATGACGGCGGTGATCCACTGGGCACCGATATTGGTACCGCCTGTGTCACGGTCGTAGTCTTTGGCGAAAGTCAGGCTATCGGCGGGGGTGAAATGGGCATACCGTATGGCGGCTCGCAGACGATCAGTTTCTATGTGTCGGAGGGACCGGTCTCGGCCAAGATAAACCGCACTTTCAACGGCGCTTCGTTGCGTGGACTGGAAAAATAGACTCGACGAGATAGACTGTAGATTCGCTTTGAAGCGGTCGGTGTCACTTATGCCGACCGCTTCTTTGGCCGGCCAGAATCTGGTCGTACACCTTGAGATAATCTTGAGCCATATTCTCAAGTGTCAGGTGCTCCTCGGCGAATCTTCGACATGCGGCATGATCGTCGAACCTCTGAAGGCGCATGATGCTGTCAACGAATCCGGATTGATCCTCAAACAGACAGGCAACCGACGCCGACTGGAGAATATCGGCGAAATGGCCCCTGTTGAACGACGCGACCGGCGTGCCCGAAGCCAATGCCTCGGCCACTACCAACCCGAAAGGTTCTACCCAGCGTGAATCCTCCATGCCCGAGGGAAAGAGCAAAGCAGCGGCATGACTCAGCAGCAATCGCTTCTGCCCTTCGTTCACCTCACCGACATGGACAATCTTGCCGGTATACTCGTCCACGTCACTGCTGCACACCCGTTTGATGGTTGCATCCAGGTCATCCGGTACGACAGTAATGTCGAAGAACTCCTGTTGTAATCTTTCCACATAGTCCCGATCACTCCCCGGCATCGCCTTACCGGCCACGATCAGGCTGGCACCGGCAGAGCGAACGGCTCGGCAAGCCGAGAGCACGGCTTTTCTGGGCAGCAAGTCGCCAATATAGAGCATGAACCGACGACGCTCACATGATGCATCAAAACTCCGAACATCGATACCGTTGAGTGTGGTAAATATAGTGTCCGGACCGCCGGCCGCTTTGAGTTGCTCGACATGGCCGGGAGAAACTCCCGAGAAGTGCAGGCGTTCGTGCCGGGTCGACGTCAGTTCGGCGAAAGACTCTGTCAGGTACGGCAAGGTATGTATCGTCACAAGAACCGGCGCGTTCAACTTCAGCAGGCGGCGTACCAGGGCGGCATCTTCGAAATGCGTGTTGATGATATCGTAATCGCCGCCGACCAGCCCGACCACAATGTTGTCGATGATGCCTTCAAGCTCGGCATGGTAATCGTCTATCGAAAAATGCTCATACTTTTCGACCAACGGTTGATCGAGATAGCTCACACAGTCGACACCTTCAAGAGTGCCGCCCGGTTTGAACAAGGTAAACGAAACATCACGCTGCCGGAAGGCCGACGAAAGATTGTACAAGACACGTTCGACACCGCCATAGCCGACCGGAGGAATATCGAGAAAGGGATATGCAACAAGTGCCACTCTCATGTAGACGTCCCAGGTTCGGTCTTGAGTGCATGCCTAAAGAGCAAGTAGCGATTGTGCGACAGTGAACTTCGAATGGCCAGAGGATAGTATTCCTCCGAATAGATCTTCAACAGATCGGACGAATCGATCAGCCGTTCGTTGAGCCGGGAGACAAAACGACATCGATCATCGGTATCGCATGAGACCACTCCAAAATGAGAAGGCTCGCGACCGATATCGGAGTTCGGTTCGAGACGATAGGGACCGACGAAGGCCGCGTCGATCACAGCAGACACCTCTGATAGTTTCTGCATGTCATCTTGAAGTTCATCTTTGGTTTGAGTCGGGAATCCGCTTATCAACCAGATAGCCTGTCTCAAACGGGCGGTGTGAGTGTCTTTCAAAACACGCTCTACCAGTTCAGGACTGGTGCCCTTCTTCATCAGCCGCATAAGCCGCCGGTTAAAAGTCTCCACACCGTAGAGAACCAAACGGCATCCCCGCAGGTAGGTATCACGCAACAAGGCAGGTGTCAGGGCCTTGTCGATTCGCAGATAGCTGAACCATCGCAGCCTGGTTTCCGGATCAGTCGAGGCCAGGGACGCCACCAACCGGCTCAACCAATCCGGCTTGAGCGCTTCATCGACAAACTGAAACTGCCCGGTCTGATGGCGATGTCGCAGTTCGGTGAGTTCCCGGGCGACTTTGGTTGCATCTTTTTCGCGGTAGTGCGTTCGATATCCTTCCTCATGATCGCAAAAACTGCACAACCCCCAATAGCATCCGCGTGATGCCTGATAAGGCAGCAGAGGTTGCGCCATGAGGTATCCATCGTCAATGGGTAAGCCATCGAATGAGGGCGGTTCCAGATCATCGAGTTTCTCAAAGCGTCCATAGCTCACGCTTACCCTGCCGACGTCCGAGGACGCGATAACATTGTCCGGTAAGCGACGGCCGGACGCTTCTTCCTCGACGCTCCACGAAGCCAATTCGGAAAGGGCCACTTCTCCCTCACCGAGTACAAACTGATCGACCAACGGTTGCCACCAAACGTCCTGTGATGTCGATAGCTTTCGCAGGATGTTCCCAATCAAAGAGCCACCCCACACGATTCGACCGGCATACTCCCGACGCAACTTAGCTGAACAGATCACGGCCGCGGCCAGTTGATCACTCCCGGAGATCGAGAAACCAACCACGCTCGGCCGCTCATGGTTGATCTCGCGCAGGCAGTGAAGCTCAAAGAGGCGTGTCAATTCGCATACGGTGTTTGTCGCGCACGCCTCGGATTCTATCAACTCGTTCAACGCACGGCCTTGGCGCACGAAGTAGCCGTAGTGAATCAGAGCATCCACGACATTCAGGCCAGGCAGGTCCCACTTGTCAATTCCCGATCGAATGTCATTGAAAGTCAGATTTGCTTCGGTCAGACCCACTGCAGCCAGGGGATCGGGTCGGAACTCGCCTCCGGTAAGCACAACCCGGTGCTCAAAGGGGAGAGTGTTTTGAAAAGCCGTCTGGTTGCAAGCGTCATCGAGAGCATCATGCAGGACTTCTTCGCAGATGCTTTTGAAATAAGCCTGGTTCAAATCGAACTGCCGACAGGCAATGTCATGCTGCCTCATGTAGGCCGTCAGCGATGCGGTCGCGGCCGGTGGGGCGTACATATCCCACAAAGGTGGGTGAATCAAGTATACTGAGGGATGCCGATTATCCACGCGCAGTTGTTCTCATCGTAAAGACCATAACCAATATACGATCAATTGGCCAACATCGCAATGCCGGCAACGTTTGGACAGTGCAAACCGGCGACCGGTCGCCGACCGATAGTTGGCAAAAAACAAAAAAAACTGGGGAACAGAGCAGTATTCGGTTAGATTCCGGGTGATATGGAACAGCAGGAACGAAAAGTACGCGTAATCATGTCCCTCTTGCAGGACCTGTTTGAGATTTCGGCCGTATATCGTCAGAACCAGCGCTTGGTATTCAGTTTGAATTGCCGCTACCAGCGCGAACGGTCGGTCAAGATGATCACTGATCGGCTGCAAACCGCCGGTTACCGTTTTCGTCTGGACAACGATGGTGACATGCTTCTATTGAACATAGATCCCAGAGCGCGGGTGAGGATTCCGCCTTTGAATATCATCCTGTTCCTGGCTACGCTGTTTACGGTATATGTCGTATCAGTGTTTTTCCGTTTCATCCTGTCGGCGCCAAGCTTCGAGGCGGCTGTGGACGGCGCCCTGCAAGCGTTGTCCCGGGGTGCAGGATTGGTGTTCACCCTGGCCTTGATGTCGATACTCATTGTGCACGAGATGGGTCATTATATAGCCAGTCGACGTCGCAATATTGTAACAACCTGGCCCTATTTCATTCCCGCACCGACGTTGATAGGCACCTTTGGCGCCGTGATAAAATCCAAATCACCATTTTGGAACCGGCGCGACCTGATCGAGGTCGGGGCGGCCGGGCCTATTGCCGGATGGCTGGTGGCTCTGGCCTGGTTGTGGTACGGACTCTCGCAAACGGGAACGATCGCACCCGACGTACTTGAGCCGGGAGCCATACCTTTCGGGATGGAGGGTGAGTCGATCCTGATGCGTCTGTCCACCTGGCTGCTGGTTGGACCGGCACCGGCAGGCCATGTTTACTCATTGAGCGAGGCCGCCTTTGCAGGCTGGGTGGGGTTGCTGGTCACGGCCATCAATATGCTGCCCATCGGTATGCTCGATGGCGGCCATGTCGTCTATGGCTTGTTGAAACGACGCCAGCATCTGTTGGGGAAACTGGCCGTTCTGGGCCTGTTGGCTCTCGGCTTCCAGACTCCGATGTGGTGGTTGTTCGCAGGCTTCGGGCTATTCCTGGGGATGAATCATCCGCCTACTCTGAACGATGGTCGCCCCCTGAGTAGGGCTGCGAAAATTATGGGGTGGGTGGCGCTGGTGATATTGGCGCTGTCGTTTACACCGATGCCTTTTCGCTAACCTTAAGAGCAGCGATTTTACTTACATCCATTTCCCGGCCGTACTTGGCGGCGAAATCGATCTCCCCTTGCCGCAACAGGTCCAACAAGACATCCACAATGGCCGGATCGAACTGGGTCGATCTGTATTTGACAAGCTCGTTGACGGCCACCTCAAGATCAGCTCCTTTTCGGTAAGGTCGATCGGACAAGATAGCATCCAGCGTATCGGCAACCGTCAGCAGTCGACCCTCAATCGGTATTCCCTCCCCCTTGAGGCCACGCGGGTAGCCGCTACCGTCATACCATTCATGGTGTGCTATGATGTACGGTACGGCTGGACGGAAGAGATCAATGCCATCGATTATCTTTAGTCCCAGTTCCGGATGGGTTTGCATCTTGCGGCGTTCTTCGTCGGTCAGTCGATCCGGCTTGTTGAGAATACCGTCGGGGACGCCCAGCTTACCTATATCGTGCAGAGTGCAACCCATGATGAGATGCTCGATGCGACGTTCGTCCCAACCAAGCTGCCGGGCGATCAGTTCGGCCAGCTTGGTAACACGATCGGTATGACCGGCTGTGTATTGATCGCGTGCTTCAATGGCGTTGGCCAGCCCTTTGATGGCCTGAAGGTAGGATGTGTGCAAGTCCTCGTAATGGCGATAATTGGCAATAGCGGCCGCCGCTGAGTTAGCCAGGATAGCCAACACATCGATCTCCCCCGGCGTCAAACGGTCGAATCGAGATTCGATCAACAGATTGATGACACCATGGAACCGTCGCCTGACAAAAATCGGTTGTGATATCCAGATCCGTGTTCGCGTCTCACCGTCTGCGTCTATCTCATCTTTGGAAATGCTCGGCTTACTACTGCGCGTGTAGGTGAATTTATCGACAGTGGCGTTGTCGAGTACGCCGTCCGGTGGAAGTTCCTCTTCGCCTGCGTATATCTTCCGCACCACCTCTTTGGTTTGCGGATCTGTCTCGATTATGCCGACCGCGGTGGCATCCATTTCTTTGCGACAGGAGCGAGCTACCATGGCCAGAAAATCATCGATTTCAATATCGGCATT
This sequence comes from Candidatus Zixiibacteriota bacterium, assembly GCA_029860345.1. NCBI lineage: Bacteria > Pseudomonadati > Candidatus Zixiibacteriota > Candidatus Zixiibacteriota bacterium. The sequence continues at coordinate 273,225 of JAOUBJ010000005.1, forward strand.
GGCCGCACCGGCGACTTTCAAGAACTCCACTTGACCTTTTAGATGCAGGTTTTCACGAACCACCTGTTGATGCTCCAAACCGCGTTTGATGGTCGCCTTGAGCAACTCCAGACGAAACGGCTTCACCAGAAAGTCATAAGCACCTTTGCGCAAGACTGAGATGGCAGTCTGGACAGTCGGGTGGGCAGTCATCAGAATCACCGTGGCGTCGCCGTGGCTGGCCAGTGCGGTCTCAAGCACCTGGACACCGGTATGCTCGCCCATTACCAAATCGGTCAGCACCAGATCGACGGGATTCTGTTCTATATGAGTAAGAGCCAAAGCCGGGTCGGAGAATGCCCGGACGTCGTACTTCTCCGACGACAAAGCCTCGACGATGATGTTACATATATACTTTTCGTCGTCGACGACAACAATACTTATGGGTTGGTTTCTGGTCATCATAACTATTCTCTTACCACCATCTCATCTATCGGACGATCAAAGGGAAAGCCCACCGGACGGTGGGCTTCTGTTTAATAATTGGACTTGTGATTTGTGCGCTTACAGATTCACGTATTCTTCAGCCCGATAAGAGGACCTGACCAACGGTGCCGAGACGACTTTGGGTATACCGGCCATCATAGCTTGCTCCCCCAACGATGTAAACTCCTCCGGCGGTACATATCGAACAACCGGCAGATGGGATTTCGATGGAGCCAGGTACTGGCCGATCGTGAGCATGGAAACCTCAATGGACGCGAGATCATCAAAGACTCTTCGCAGTTCCTCGGCCGTTTCGCCAAGCCCCAGCATTAATCCCGACTTGGTGACGATCTGAGATCGGCGGCCTACCTCTCTAAGGAGGTCCAACGAACGTTGGTACACGGCGCCGGGCCGAACTCGACGATAGAGTCGCGGCACTGTCTCTACGTTGTGGTTGAAAACTTCCGGGCGGGCATCAATGATTATGTCGATAGCTTGGGGAGCATTTCGAAAATCGGGCGTCAGTATCTCAATGGAAGCGGTGGGTAGTTCTTTTCTGATCGCTTCAATAGTTCTGGCAAAATGAGTCGCCCCGCCATCGGGCAGATCATCTCGATTAACCGAAGTTACCACGACATGATTCAGCTTGAGTTCTGCTACCATCTGAGCCAACCGGGCCGGTTCATCAGGATCAACCGGCTGCGGCTTGCCGGTACCGATATTGCAAAAACGACAGCCACGGGTACACAGTGGCCCCAGGATCAAAAAAGTTGCCGTGCCTCGATTGAAACATTCGCCCCGGTTGGGACAACCGGCTGCCTGGCAGACGGTGTTGAGCTTGAGATGGTTCAACATACGGTCAACGCGGCGATATCCGACGCCCGTGAATCCGCTTACCTTCAGCCACTTAGGCTTTTGAATTGTCTGTACTGCCATGCTCCGAGTCTATCTTTGGCGGTCTCTGTTTCCGACCGGTTTCAACTTCTGTTTTCACTCACCTTCTAACACCCGAAGGCATAAACTTGTTCGCACCAATTCAATTGGCCTGCCGGGCGGCTAATAATATAAGGGGATAGGCCGATAATCAAGAGAAACAAGGGAATAGCTAGCTATAGAGGAGTATGCGCATGTCATGCCGGACGATACTATCGATCTTTCTGTTAATACCCATTCTGGCCGCTTCGGTTCTGCCTGCCCAAAAGCAGACGGCGCAGGTTGCGCCGGTCAAATATAGTTCCGTCAAGAACCTACGTCAGTCCACCGGTCTGGCTCTGGCCGATACATGCTTTCTCGACAATGCCGATACTCTCACCTGGTCCGTTACCGGCTGGATCATCGGTGATGAACTATACAAGGTCTACCTTGATCCGGCTCAGGGTTGCGAAAATCCATATCCCTTCACTATCACGGAAGTGCATATAATACTGACTTTCGCCGACACCACCACTTTGATCTACGAAGGCGACATCGAAGCAATCGACTGGAGTGATCCCAGTTGCCCCCTGCCGGACACCCTGATTGCGATCTCGCCAACCTATCAGGATTACGTGCCGGGCCCCGACGCCTACGACATTTGGGTCGAACTGGACCCGCCGGTGGTTGTCGACGGACCGTTTTTTGCCGGCTTCTATCTCGGCAGCGGCATATACCCGGGTTCTGATCCGGCCATCGTAACCGACAATCACCCCCAACTGTGCAACTCGTATAACATCTGGGACGAGTCTATCGGCTGGGTCGATATGATGAATACCGGCGGCGAGTTCAATTTCCCGGGCCGTATGGCCATGTATGTCCTTGGCATCGCCGGCGGCAGCGGCGGCACTCATCCTGAACCGGAACTAACGCTGGTGGCCCCCTCAGACAACAGCACACTTTTCGGTTCCGGGAACATCTGGGCGTCCGAATCATCGGGATCGGGCATCATCGATTACGTCTCCTTCGAATACTCCTCAGGAGGCGGCTTCGTTGAAATCGGTAGAGATTTCGACGGCAGCACTCCCTTGCGTGACGGCACCAATTCTGTCAGCGGCGGCAACGGCTTCAGCTACGACTGGGACTTCTCTGCTCTCAGCGAAGGGAACTACACTTTGCGAGCAACGGCTGTCGACACACTCGGTCGCAGCTCTGCCGATAGCGTCGCCGTTTATCTTGAACCAACGCCGCCGACACCGACAATTCTGAGCCCTGAAAACGCAGAGGTTTTTTGCGACACGTTGAACCTCTTGATGTCCGTCAATGACGAAGACATTGCCTACATCGACATCAAAAGACGCCCCGGCAGCGTCGGCTATTCAGCCGGTCTGACCACCGTGGACGTATCGTCGGTCGGCAACCATCTGGTGGCGCCGGGGGCTGCGGCGCTGGCTACCTACTTGTGGGGCGGGCGAGGTTACGAATTTCTCATCAAGGAAGGCACAGCCGTTCTCTCAGTGCTTGAACTGACCGACAGACTGGCAACCTCGTTTGACACCTACGACAACAACGGCACCTATGATGAAGACATGTTGGCGGGGCTCGATGCGTATTTTCGCGCCATCGGCAACGCTCTCGAATTCGACTATCGACGCAATCCCAGCTACTTCGACCTGCGAATCTGGCTTGAGGAACAGGAGCGCGCCGTCATTATTGCGTTGAGCGGCGACCCCGGCACCTGGCTGGCCGTCGACGGATTCCCCGGCTGGACCCAGGGCGACGGCAGTTACCTGATCCGGGTATCGAATCCGCTGACCGGGGCAATGGCTGATATACCGATGCGCAACAGCGTCGGTATCAACCAGGTCAACCTGAACGGCAGTTGGCAGAATATTGACTTGATGGTGTCCCTGCTGCCGAAAGATTACGTCGTCAATCGCGTCACGGTCGGGGCCGACTTCTCGGGCGGCGACGGCTGGTTCTTTGGATGGGCACCGTTCAACCTGGACGAAGACAGTCTGTATTACTTCACGGCCAATGGTCATGATGGCTCGGGGCATCAGGATGCCACTACCGTTCTGTTGCAGTATGCCTGTCAAGGTTTCTACGTAAAGGGAGATTACGACGGCAACCAAAATGCCAACATTTCCGATCTGGTCTGGCTGATAGACTTTCTCACCGCGGCCGGACCGGCACCCGTCGGTGGCGCCGAGCGGGCCGACGCCAACTGCGATGGCTTTGTCAATATCGCTGACATTGTCTACTACATGAACTTTACTTTTGGAGTGGCTGATCCCCCCTGCCACTAAGAGCCATGTCTCCACTCCCCATGGCTGGGTCATTTCGGCTGGGGGTGATCCGCAGAACTTCTCAAAAAGGCCGCCCAAGTTGGCGGCCTTTTTCACACTGACAATTCCTTGATGCTATCTACGTTCGGCCGCCAGCTACCAGGTCAGACGCCAACTGGTCGAGTCCGGCACAGTCAGTCGCTGCCTGAGAATTGTTCCATCGCGTAGACTGATCGTAAACTCATATTTTGTCCCGGACGGTATCAGTGAGTCCGCCGGCACCAGATCCAGATAAAAATACCCGGTGCTGTCGCTGGTCGTGCTCACAGGCGATGGCGAGATTACGGTCATGCCGAATCGAGCCACCCCCGAAGGCAGCCAGGCGCTGACAGCCGCATCCTCTTCAGCCACACCATCGGCCGTGAAAAGATGCCCATAAACCCGACACAAAGTCGGGAAGGCCGGAGCGCCGGGATCAAATTGGTCACAGAAGATAGTGTCCACACCCGCGCCCGACACTACGACAGTGTCATATCCGCCAAAAACGTAACCCGAAGCTGAAGCCACGACCAGAAAACTGTCGGCATCCAGATTAAAAGCGACCTGCCCCAGATTGTCGGACCGGCCAACCGCAACCAACGATGACTGGTCAACACTTCGCACACCCAGCGATGCGTAAGGTATGGCCAACCCCACGCCGGAATCGTATGTTTGTATCGTGAACGAATAAGCTCCCGAGCCGGACGATACTCCCGACACCTCGGTGTCGAGGTACTTGCCGAAACTGCCCGAGGTGGTGTGACCACTCTGCTGAGTGTTCCACACCCAGCCGGCCGTGGTGGCCGAGTCGCCGCCCAATTCGGTACGATTGGAATCCACCGCCCCGCCCTTGACATTGACCGAGTCGTCAATCAAAGCCAATTGGTCGGAGAGTTCGTCGCCGATAATCTGAAATGAATAGACGTTCGGCGTCAACAGACCACCCGTGTTTTTTTTGGCAAGAATGGTCATACAGTAGGACCCTGCGTCGCCGCTGCCGTCGAGGTTGGACACCTGATCTTTGAATGAATAAAACTGTTTTGCTCGAATAGTAACCGAGCTCACCCGGCTATCGGAAATTGCAGCCGAATCCTTGTAGGCTACATCACCCGAAGGACCACTCACCAAAACGTAGAACGAGTCAGCCGTTGTGGCATTGCCCAGACTGTCCACCGAGTAAAACAAAAACGACAAAGAATCTTCGGCCGTCGGTGTCGATGTCGAGTTGTTGACAATACCACCGAACAGCGACGCCGCTGATAAAAGACCGACTCCCAACAGTAATAGTTTACGCATCATACTCCCTTCCTGGCAAAAATGTGTCTGTGGGCGGCAGTTGGACGCCACTTGTGGCTGTCCCCGTCTTCCCCAATACAAACGTGGCGCACGAGGACGTACACCAGGCACAAATCACACTCCGCATCATACTCCCTTGCCCGCTTTAGTTTCTAATCTCTCAAGAGCGACCGAACCACCTTCGAACGTCGCACCTGCGTTGTATCGGCCGTATATAAGAGCAGTAACGGATAATACCCGGCGCCACTTTCCGATGATTTGATCACTTTGCGGCTAAGGTTCACCGGTGGGTCGTTGCTGTTTACCAACATGAAGCCGTAGTTACTGCCCGAGGTATCCCAATAGGTCAGCATACGGTTGAAGTTCTTCATAGTGAAGTACTGTCCGGTGCCGGTGACGTTGACGCTGCACGCCACCGCCGTATTGTAGTCACCACCGGCCGAGGTCCAACTGACCGAGTCGCCGTCGCCGACATCCAGATAGGCATGCAGCCAGGTGGCGCCTGAGTCCGGGTCCGGATAGTCACCCAGATTGTGTTTGTTCTCGCTGCCCTCGAAAGTCTCCTTGGTCAAAGGGTAAGCGATCAATTGTCGGGCCAGAATACCGCTCTGGATGTAGCAGTATACTTTCAACTCCGAAGAATCCGGAATTGTATCGTTCCATCCCGGAAGCTTGAAGACTACCCGTAGCTCGTCGCAACATCCGCCGTTTCCAACACCCATATTGATCACACGGCCGCCGTTGAAGCGTGTGCAATCTTCACCTGTTTCTTCCGGGTCGCAATTGGCATACGAGTATATCAGGCAGTCCTCAATGTCGGAGGTATCCTTCAGCGTGTCTACCCTTGCCGACACCGATGCGGTAACCATGAACCCAATCATGACAGCCACACCCACTTTGTGGAGCGCGCTTCTCACTTGCTCTTCCTGGAGGTCGTTGTTTTCGTTCGTGTCGTTTTCTTAGCCGGCTTCTTTTCGGGGATGCCCTGGCGAATCTCATCCACAAGTTTCCAAAACCGTTTCTGATCAGCGCCGCCCGGTGTCAGTTTATGCCTTAGTTCAACCATTTTGATCAGGTCTCCCAATTTGGCGTTTTCTTCAGCATGCTTAATGATTTCACGGTAGTACCTTTCGATGAGTTCATCAAACAGCTTCAACCAGGGAGAACCGTCGGGTGGTTTCCCTGCGTTTCGTTTCACGTTAATCGCCCATCTCAATTATCAACAGATCAACCAGCACCGGACCGGATGCATCCGGGTCGCGTGCTATCTTGAAGCCCTCAGTCGACTCCTCACCCACAACGAAGGCCGTCTCAACACTGCGCGGTCGAACAATTACCCGTGGCGATGACAACGATTGAGGTAGCTGGTTACCGCGATGGTCGGTGAGATTGGCAAACGTTACTTGTTGAGCGACATCTCCAATATCGATAGTCCCATACAGAACCGATGTGGTACTCTGCACTTGTTCCTGGACAACAAACTCGATCTCGCTCCACCCGGCCAACCCCCAGGCTGAAAACTCGGGAACAAACCATACCCGATGCGACTTGGCTCTTTCCAATCCTGATATCATATCATCTCCCTTAGCTGTGTACCGGCGCCGACGGACCCTGGGCCGGTGGGCGGAATCGGTTAAGGAGTTGCTCACTACCGGCTGCGTATTGATCGGATAGTTTCATCCAGGCCAGTGCAGTACGATCCTCGCCGCGACGACTGGACAACTCCCGTGCGGCAGCGGTGCGACAAACAATCGCCAGCGCGCGCTGAGTGGCCGCCGCCTGCAAAGTACGGTCAGCACCGAACTGTCCGTCCGGGTCCACCTCCTGCTCGACCAGACTGTTGGCCTCAGCCACCGCGTTGTTCAGCACATCATCATTGAAACTGTCATAAATCGGTGAGTAGTCCAGAAAGACCGTTTCGCCGTCGATGATTTCGCCGGATACCACTCTTTTGATCTCGCCGGAGTCGACTCTTACTTGATAGTCTGCGCCATCGGTGTACGTCGCAAACGTCTGATACCATACCGTCACCGCCTGGCCGACACTTAGCGACCCGCCCGACTTGACCGCGATGGTTCCCACACTGTAGTCGATGGCATAGTCTGTGTTCTCCACATACAACGTACCCATCGAACTATCGCTTGCCACCACCACCGAGCCCGGCGCAATCGGCGAGGCCGCCACGCTTACCGGACTGCTGCCCAGGGTAATACTCGAGCGCGACAAGCTGTTGCTCTTGAGCGTCTTCACCTTGAGCACCGAACCGTCGATAGCGCCGTTGAAAAACGGCAGGTAGTCATCCCCCTTGAAATACAGAGCTTGGTTGACCACCTGTTCGGCCGTTGGAAAGGCACTGACCAGGTGGTGACGAATCAGTTCCACATTAGTATATGACATCCCTACCTCCTCACGATAACCGCACCGGCGTTGGAAATCGATGTTATCTGACTGCCCACCGGACCGGTGCTGAAGCCGGTCGTTACCTGTATTTGCACCCAGTAACGTTCATCATCGCCCAGCGCTTCTTTCTGCCAGTCGTCGGGCGTAGCGTCGTAGTCGTTCCACAAGAGCAACTCCTTGTCCGAAGCATCGAAATCGTAGGCGCCGCCCGCCGGCGTGAACGCAATCCAGGCCGAGCCATCCCAATAGGAGTACTTAAGGACTCCACCCACACCAACCGTTGACAGGAGTATGCGAAGATAACGGAATCGACGATCCATCCCGATATGCACAGTATCCCCGAGAATTTTCAACAATGTGGAGCTACTGGAATGATAGACGTCCGCTGGCGTGCCACTGGCCGCAGCGGCCGTAAGATCATTGTAGCTGGATGACCCGATGTCATAAACCAGGACTTCGTCAAAAGCTCCCGCACCCGAGTCCAGAGGTTCAGGTGTCACAAAGCTACCCGTCTCACGGCTGGTGTACATCAATTGCTCCTGCCCTGTTGCGTACTGCGACAGGTACACCACCACCGGTACGTTCACGTTAAACAACACCTGCGGGCTATTGCCCTCGGCCGCATCCAGGTCCACCACCGGACTCCAAACGGCCCCATCGTACTCACGATACTTCAAGGCCGCCTGATCATAGGCCACAGCCAGTAGTCCGTTGTCCGAGACGGCCACGTCGAAGTGATCATCGATATTGCTGGCGCTTGAAGCCAGATCAACGGCCGTCGTCCAACTGCCGCCCACGATCGGACGAGAACGCACCGACAACGTTGAGCCGTCGTAACTGTAGACGATGAATATGTCACTGGTACCTATGACGACCTTGCTGTAAAGCTCCGACGCGGCATTGCTGAGTTCATCACCATCGTCGGCCGGACCGCTGCCCCAGGTCGCTCCCGAATCGGTCGAGGATTTTGCGTGAAGGTAGTATGACCCGGTATTGAGATGCGACCAACTCACCCACAAAGTCCCCGCGGCTTCAATCGTCACCGACGGATTGTACGCCTCGGCGCCGTTGAATACGGTCACCTTCGAACCGATCGACCAACTACCGCCCGAGAAAGAGAGCTTCTTCGTCACCAGATACTTGGTCGTGACCTCGCTGTAGACAACATGAATGTTGCCGTTGGTGTCCATCAAACAGTCACACGGTTCGTCGGCTGCATCGGACGCGATGGTCGCAGGGGTCGACCACGTCCCGTAGGGCCGGTCTGCCCAACTGTACTCGATATCGCCGGACGCCGTTTGCACGACAGCCACCAGCCGCCCGCGGTATTGTCCCGATGCCACCTTTAACAGTTTCCTGGAAGGGGGCAGGCCGACCGGATAGGTAGCACTTGATTCAGTTATCTTCTTTTGCATCGTTCTCTCATTCAGCGGGGGGACCGCCCCGGGCGATCCCCCGGCAGGGTATTAGGTCCAAACGCTGTCCATCACCACCGACGCTTCTTTGATGACCTTGGCATAGGTCACCGACTCGGAAATCACGGCTTCCTCGAAACGCTGTTCGATGACTTTGTCGTATTCGATAGTCAACGGCTGAGTGATCACTTCCTCGACCGCAAAGCGGCTGTCGAGACCGAGAACATAGTCGGTTGGAACGTCATCACAACGAACCAAACGAGCGCCCAAAGGACTGAACAGATCGCCGGTGTTCTGAAAACGATAACCGGCCATCGGGTCCTTGAACTCAGCCAGGGTCAGGATCGTCTTCATCTGATCGATATGGCAGACAATCGTGTTCATTTCAAACGGCGAGAACTGCGCCCACAGACTGATCAAGTCGTCGTAATCCAGGGTGGCGCTGACAGCCGTATTGACCACCGTAGCGCCGTTTGAGTTACCGTCACCGTTGATAATGGTGTCAACGACCAAGGCGATTTTGTCGCTCTGAATTCTGAAACCGATGTACCACAACAATACGCGGAACTGCGAACTGCTGCGATAACGAAGCGCCTTGTAGCTGGTCTTGAGAGCCAAACCGTAGTCGGCTACCTTGACCGCATGGTTCTGTTCCGTTACCAAAAGCTGCGGCACATCGGCGCCGTCACCGATAGGACGAAGCGAAAACTTGGTGTCGTCCGAGGTATCGATGAAAAACGGCGTGTAACTGTTGGATGCCACGCTGGTCGAGTTGGCAATCAAACGACCCAATTCCGGCCGCATGGCTTGACCCTTCTTCACCTCGCGCAACATGAACTCCGGCAACAAAGCCGGCGCCTGCTGATAGAACTGCTCCACCGTGGTCGGCGACTTGCCGCCGAGCCGGACACCGGCCAGGGCCAGCTGCCGTTCAAAAGCATCAAGCGGACAACCGGTCGGCGTCGGATCATACTCCTCGCACTCCAGCAGTTCTGAGAGCGTAAGCCCGCGGCTCTCCGCTTCCGTGTAAAGATCGCGTCCTACTTCAACCGCCGTCGCCCTGGTCAGATCCACCGGAATCTCCGTTGTCGCTTGTTCGATCTCTCGGTTCAAATTGACAAAGGCGGCCGAATTCAAAAACTGATTGAAATTCATCTTCGGTCCTTTCTTAGTTAAGCAGAATGACGCAGTCGGTTGTACCGTTCACTTCAAGTACCGTCCCGCGTGCCACGTTGCCACCGGCCGGATCGGAGGCCACCGTCGGAGCCTGCTTGACCGTTCCGCTGGCGCCACAGACCACCCGATTACCCACTACGGGATAGGTAGTGGTAATAGCCAGGCGGCAGACCCCGCCGACCTGCACCGAAGCCAGCCGGTCGCCGTCGTCACCGTCGTTTAACGTCAAACTGATTAGCCTGCCCAACAGTTGGTCGCCGTCACCACACGGTCCCACTTCGCCGTCGTCTGTCAGTATCACCGGCTCGCCTATGTTGGTATCTTTCAGATCATCGACACTGGCCGTCTGCTTGATCGTAAAGGTGGCCAGCACCGGCGCTACCGCATCCAGGTTCTGATCTCTTACTGCCATCTCGTTTCCTTTTGTTCATTGAAAGTTGAAATACTTCGGCCGGGAGCGAATCCCACAAGGCCGGGACTTATGAGCTTGTTGACAAACGTCTCATGCAGAGGTGGTGTAGGGCGACCCCGCCCGACACCTACCTCAAAATCCACAGACAGTCAGGCCAGTCACCCAACTGCACCGGCGCCTGGAGGCGCTTCGGTTCGCAGAAGAGAAGTCAATCAACACTTCCATAAATCCCTCCGGTTCATTTGTAAAGCTCGGGGTCCATCGACCGCCGTCGAGTTGAATACCAACCGGTGCCGCTGAAACTGGCCGGAAAGGCATCACGAAAACGGGCCGACGTTCGACGATATTGACGGACCAGCTCCTGGGCAGTCATTTGAGGCAGCGCCTCGAGATAGTCGGCGATACTCTCAAGACCCGAGTCGGATCGTGTAACCGCCGCCACCGCTTTCATCATACCGCTGATACGACCCACTATGTCTTCGCGCAACGTTGCACATTCATCCTGCAACCGCCCAATGTCCGACAGCACAGGCGCCACATCGCAAAGCCACTGTCTCAACTCGTCGAAATCGATCAGCGCCATGCCGTCATCGGTTAGACTGGTCGTCACTCGATCGATGTATTCCTGGTGAGGATTGTTCGTCTCCAATGTTCTCTCCTGGTTTATTGATGAGGTGATACTCGATTCGGGCGAGCCTTGCCTCGATCTCTTTCGAAAAACGATAGAACGTCTCTTTATCTACCACCCCTTGCTTCAGAATCACCTCAAAACCGGCCAGTTTCTTGTCCAGCGTTTCTACAACCGCCGCTTCAGCCTTGGCGGCCAGCTCGATCTTCAACGATTGGATAGTGAGAAAATAGCCGGCTGCGATCCCAAATACGACCGTCACGAATCGAAGTAACGGACCGTTCAAACGAATGCCACCACTGTGCTCGTCAGCCACCTTTTGCTCCTTTTTTTGTTGACCGCCATCCCGGCCCGCTGGATCTTGGTCGCATGTCTGATGAACGTCCATATATTGCCGTCCTGTTTATTCGGCTGCTTCTGGTTGGTCTGTTCGCCGCCGGCTTTCTGATCGGTTGCGGTGAAGAAGGCGGTCCCTCAGGTTCATCGGGAGGGGCTCTCGATGGCCTTGACCTGCTTGGTCTGGAAGACGGACGTTCACTGGTCTATATCCGTATAGACTCCATTCGAGACAGCTCCTTCAATCTCTATGTCAGCACCAGCTACGACACCTTTACCATCACCGGCGACCTGGAGGACTGGGCCATCGGCAACAACCACCAGCCGATCATCAGCCTGAAAGTCAGTGATCAATCGGTCATTCAGAATGGATATTGGCCGCTCACCGTCGGTACACCCCAGATCACATACCTGCCGGTGCCACCGGTAATGATGCCGCGCCAACTTTCGGCCACGGATTCGTGGGGTGGGTACGTACCGCTTTTGCAGGTCGGACTCGAAGACGTGCAGCATCTTTTCTATTACTCATACTTCGGTTTTCACCATTCCAAGTCGTATGTCGCGCATCCCCAGGTTACCGTCCCGGCCGGATCGTTCGGTGCTTATCAATTCGATGTCCGCTTGTACCAGCGCTACGACGACACCGACCCCGTCGCCATCGTGCGGGAGTACTATGTCCCCAACATAGGACTCGTCCGACTTGACATCTCAGGCGGCTCCTTCAAGCGCGTCCTCAGTCTCATCAGTTACCAGTAACTACCCGCCGAAACCTGTGGGCGGCAAATGTCCTCATCTGCCCCAATAAATGGTGTAGGGCCACCTCGCAAGACACCTACGGCGGTACCCCCAAGCAGTCGGGCGAGTCGCCAGACCGCACCTGCCAGCCAACAGTACAGGCAGCGTTTATCAACTGACACTCCGACGGTAGAACAAAAAGCGCGTCCGCCCCTCCAACTTGATCCTGCGCAGAGCAAACCAGCCTTCCAACGCTCCCGACAGCCTCAGCAGGTAGCCCCCATCCTGCCGCGACAGCTCCACCAACCGACCACTCGCCATGGTGGAGAGTTCTTCAAAAGTTACATCCTCCACCGGAACTTCGTCGGCCACAAACCGTGCCCCTCTGGCCAGGCGCGCTTGATTCCCTTGTCGAACCACAAACCTCCCCCGCTCACCCTCGTGAGCAAATATGAAGGTCAAATCGTCGCTGCCGGTTGACATCCCGTCCAGCCAGGCCGGGCGACACACTCGATAACTACCCAGCGACTGCTTACCGCCATGGGGACAATATCGATATCCCAAAGATTGCGGCGGAAGTTCGTCGAGGCTCCACACCCGGACACCATCCCGTGTCATTACAGAACGCGCGGCTTCGTCTACCTGCGTGGAAGCGACAACCTCGTGTCGTAACACTCGGATACGATCCGGCCTGCCGTTCCTGGACAGATTCGACGGGTCCAACCCATTCTGCGGAACCAGTTTCAGCTCCAGTCGAGATGCATGTGATGGTTGTCCGCTCAGTAGTTTGCTTAAAGCCGACAGTTTCAACCGCTCCTTACCGCGATACGGCACCAACAACCCACACAACTCTTCATACTCCGCGAGTTGATCAAGATCAAACCGATTGCAGAATTCCTCCCCAAGCAACTCCCCGTCGAGGCGGCACAGTCTCATCTGGCCGTCGACCATGCTGACTCTCACCATCAGTCCATCGTAGTACGGCGTCACCAGACATTGAGATGCATCACTCAGCTCAGACAGGTCCTTCAACTCGGCAGGCACCTCTGCCGACAGGGACTGGCCGGCGACGTCAGCCGCCTCGGCCTTCAACTCTTTGGACACCGAGGTATCGTTGACCGCACCCCGGTAGACCAGCGAGGTCTCCAGCACCCGTTCAATCTTGCGATAATTAAAATGGCAGGATACCTGTTCGCCGTCGACTTCATACTCAGCCAGCGGCTCATGTTCACAGGTGCGGATGTCCTTCTTGCAGACCGAGCACTCCGGCATCAGAAAAGTAAAGCCGATCGAACACTCCTTGTAAATCCCGCCGTCGATATTTTCACGCAGATTGTCGGCGCCTTGGGCGCTCTTCAGCCAATAGAAATAGCTCTTAACCCACTGACGATTTTCACGCTCCACCGTCCCGGCATGGAAATTCCGCGCGATCGGCAGTTTGTCCTTGCGATGCCCGACCATCACCGGCGAGTCGATCAGAAGTTCAACCAGCCGCTTATGCTCCTCGACAGGAAACCGCCCACCGAAGCTGTTGACTTCATCAGACACGATATACATTGCCCGCACAAAGACGTCATCAGCCACTATCGGCGTCGGAGGGTTCACGTTTTTGTTTATCAATTCAACCAGATCGGCACTCACCTGTTCAGCCGGCTCGGCCAGCTTGGCGGTGACACGGCCAAGACTTGCGCTCATTTTACCTCCATTTGCTTTACCAACCGACCCATGCAATCCAATTGCAACAAATCACCGACCCTAATGCGCAATTTGTTGCTAAGAACACACCAGATTATGGCCGGTCAAACAGCACGCCGAACCACCTAATCGACTGTCTCACAGACTGGTACATAAAGCCCCCCCACTTTGTCTTAAGTGGGCATTACCTTTGCTTTTAGACTGAGTGGTTGGAAACGTAGACAGAAAACTTGAGGTAATTGTTATGACCGTTTACAAGAACAAGAAGAGCCACAGTATGAAATGGCTGATCGCCTTGGTGATCTTTGTGCTCGGTATGACCATCACCTGGTCCTCAGTGGAAGGCGCCGAGGTCTCGTCCACCATGAGTATTCACAAGGCCCACACCGCCCACGCCTCCTTTGGACGCAGCCGCTTTCATCCCAACTGGTTCCCCGGCTTTTTGAAACCCCCGAGGACTATCCTGGCCTCTGCCACACTTCGTTTGGACGTTTCAGATAACAGAGTTCTTGATGTCAAAAAGGCGAAGTTGGATCAGTTAGATACTTCGCCTACTCTGCGGACGGGTTACATCAGCCAAAGCTAGATTCCCCTACGTTCCCAACCCTTCCGCCCTCTCGCGCCCTTTGAGATCCTCCCCTTGAAGGGCGCTCTTTTGTGCCTCAGTATCTTCAGTCGAACGACCATCTGCTTTTGTAGGGCGGGTCCGTCTTCGCCCGCGCGCCGCGGCGTGAACCCGCCTTTGTTCTGGTGCCGTCATTCCACCCCGAGTGTTTTGTACCGTTGTGCGACCCCGCGCGACGGCTCTTGTAGGTCAGACCGCAGCCGCGGATTGCGCTCCTGACAAATCCAACTTGAGCGCTGTCGAAGGATGGGATGGCTTGTGCCCACGTGATCTTCAGATCGCGTGAACTGCACCGAGAAGAGGGCGCCTTGCGTCGCCCCGTTGAGCGCCGATTGTGACTAATCTAGCCCTATAGTAAGCCCGGGTGGCCGAGGGCTTGCCCTGGGATTAGATGAATCCTTGGGCTATATAGAAAACTTTCCATGTTCCACAGCTGCCTATCATGCCATGAGCAATCGTAGCTCTTACACGAAACCAACAACTACAACAAGAAACCCACCGTAAACGGATGGGCTACCCGATCACAATGGCTCATGCTTCGACTCCGCTCGGCATGACAGTAGCAACGCGCGAAGCGCGAAAGAGTGATTTATCACACCTTCCCAACTCTTGCCTGGATGGTCGGTTCACACCGGCGCCTGAGCGGCCACAAAGCCAGCGCCAGGGCCATAAGCGAATCGCACTCGTTGTTGTCATCCCAACGGGCCGAACGTAACTCATCCTCAAACGACCAGACCTTCCCCGGCCCGTCGGGCAGTGGCCATCGTTCATAGCTGATCCGCTCGGTAGCATGAAACAGCTCGACGTTGGTCAGCATCTCAGCCTTGGACGCGGCCGTGAAAATCACGGCCACCGGATTGAACTCTCTCAGTTGCTCAACAACTACGTCCCCCAGCCCGGTAGCGTCCACGATCAGTTCACCGGGGTATCTCACTTGCCGCTGTTTGATTTTCTCCACAACGACGTTCCAATCAAATTGCTTAAACCTCTCCAGCGCCACCACTCGGGCTACGCCGTCGACCACTTCAACCGTGACCCCCACCGTGGCTGTCTTCTTCCGGGCAAGGTCCCAACCTGAGATGAATCTCTTTGTGTCTCCGGGCGCGGTCATGACATCCGTGTCATGTTCCAAGGCACAAAAAGATGCCAGCGCCCGATCGACATAGGACCCTTTGAGAATCTCCCCACCGGAGTCCACAAACTGCCCCATGATGTTTTGTTGCACCCTATGTTCGGAGAAATGCGTCAACCGTTCTTTCAGAAAGTCCTGCGAAATGTACACATTTTCACGACTATCGCCCGACTGAAAGTACCCGTTGCGAGAACCTTTGGTCACCTCACGCGCCCGCCGGTAAAACCAGTTGCGACCGTTGGGTGTGCTGACCAGGTCGAGTTTCCCCTCGCGGTCGGCCAACCGCATCTGAATCACTTCTTCTACTACATACTCCGGGTCCGGCTCAAACGCCACCTCATCGAAGATGAACAGATCGTAGTCATGCCCCAGCAGGTACTCGCCGCGATTCTGCGTCGAACGCGCTTCGATCACGGCGCCGTTACCGAATGACATGCGTGGATAAGGCGTTCGCACCAGCGTTGTCATCAGAGCTTCCAGCCATGGCAGCCCGCGCACTATCCGCACCACCTGGTCGAAAATGATATTGGCTTGATCCTGAGTGATCGACGCCGTCACAATGTGATACCGTCCACACCGGTCAAACTCCAGTTTTCGCAGCCGATAGATAGCTCGGTGCAGGATCTTCACGGCCGCTGCGAAAGACTTCCCCCAACGATTCCCGGTCACCAGAACGTTCTCAGCCTTAGTAGAATTCTCCAGCCATTCTCGCTGCCCCTTGTGCAATTCAATCCCGAGCGCGGCGGAAGCGAAATAGGCCGGATCGGCCATCCCGCGCCGCCAGTCGATAACCGATGTCAGGCCGGCTATAGCAGGTCACCAACTTTTGTCCGGGCACTCGCTTCGTCGATCAAACCCGCTTGGTAGGCTTTGAGCAGGGAGTCTACCTCCGTGGCGCGCACCGATGCCAGTTCCGTCGCTTGATATGAAAAATTGTTATCGAACACGAAACGACACTCGGCGTTCAGTCCGCTCAGGGCCAGATCGATATTGCCGATCCACTCAAGAAGCTGCGTTGCCTCGGCCTGCACCGAACGAACCTGTCGCATGACAACGTCAAACTTGAAAGCCGACCAGCTGGTAGTATCGCCGTAGGAATAACCCAACAGAAACGGCGCCAGATGGGTTCCGGCGCAAACCTCCTCGATTATGGCCCGATGCTGGAAAAACCACTGGTTGTTTCCGGATCGTCCGCCCGGTTGTGGCCCGATATACTCGATGCCGACATTGTCCCAGGTCACCGGGTTGTCGTCAATCTCGCATGAACGAATCATCGACACGGTCGAATCGAAATAGCTGTTGATCCGGTCGGTGAAAGCTGAGTCGGACTCGCCCGACATCCGCTCCGGCGGCGTGATCTTGACATGCAACCGATGAAACCCGGCATTGTGGCTGGACCGCCTCATGTCGTCGATCAGTTGTTGCTCGATATAGGACACGAATGGTATAGCGTGCAGGATGGATTGGCCCAGCGGTTTTGATATGCCGGGGTTGAAGGCCAGATGACGAAAGTCAGGCCGGGACAAATCGATCTGCTTGTCATCGGATTCCAGAATCAGGCGCGGTCGCCCCCGGCTTTCATCGACCGCAATGTCGATCGAATCCACCGGAATAAACCGATGCACGCCCGAACCGTCCGGCTGCACCGTCACAAATCCGCCAAAGACACCGTCCCTGAACAAACAGCGAAACATATCCACCAAAAAAGCAGGCGTACCCGATGTCTGACCGGACGGGTCAACGTAGATTCTACGAGCCAGATCATCCAGCCGCTGCTGAGCAGAAGCACTGTCGGCGCCCTGACCGTTCTCGACCACCTTGAACACGCCCGGCGCCGCGGCCAGCCGGCTCCATGTCCAAATAACCGAGTTCACCACCGGAATGTTGTCACAGAGAAACCGGTACAACATTGATCGATAGCGACCGGTCTTCACATCACCGGACGACATTTTCAACATCGCTCTGATGCGGTCCGTTGTTTGATACGAGTCTTTTGACACCGCCCTAGTCCGGGTGGCAAGTCTCAAATCGCGCTCGGGTCGGTTTTTCGTCGATACTTTCCTGCGTCTGAGGAATTTCATACTTTCTCCTTTTTTCAAACCATTACCGGCTGACAAAACCCACGATCCTGTAATGTTTTTGAACGCTGCCGTACACAATCGGACGAACTTGCACGCAAAGTTTGCGCATCCAAGTCACGCCGCAACAAAACAGCGACCGATGCGTCCTTATAAACAGAAGAACCGCCCGAAGAGAGGCTCGATTGGCCTGCCGGCTGTTCCGGGACAGATCGGGCCGCTCGGAGACATTGCGAAACTGGTATTATAGAACGTAACGAGGTTGCCTTCGTTGTGGGTCCGGGTCGTTGAAACCTGCTGCCTTCTCACCGTTTCGATCCGCATCAACTGCTTCGCGCTCTGAACACTGACACCTGACGTCCTCGTCTTAACGTTTCAAATTTCAGGTGCCTCAGACAAGGGTGGAGTCTGTCCACGAGCGAATGCCGCGTCGTGCACTCAAAGATGCAACAGCTTACGAACCAAAGACAGCCTTCGCTCGTCAAGCAGTGGACCACCTGGGGACAAGTACGTCCCTCCCGTCTGTGGGCGTTCGCGCTGGTCGTGATACTGGCCGGCTACTTTGCTCATGCCTGGTCCTACCATCATTATGTCAACGATGATGCCTATATCACGTTTCGCTACAGCCGCTCCCTGGCCGACGGACTCGGTCCGTTTTTTAACCTCGACGAGTCGGTAGAGGGGTACACAAGTTTTTCCATGATGGTAATTGTTGCCGGGGCTATTCGTGTCCTCGGTGAACAAGCAGCCGCACCTGCCGCCAAAGCTATCGGTGTTTTGTCCGGCGCCTTATCAATCATAATCATCTTCTGGTTCACTCGCTTTCTGGCCGCCGGTAAAGGCTCAGCATCATCGGCCACCTGGTGGGCAATCATCGCCGCGACTCTGGTCGCCCTTAATCCCTGCTTCGCTCTCAACTCAACCAGCGGCCTGGAGACGACCCTGTTCGCCTTTCTGCTCACTGCCGCGGTCGTACTCGCGACTATAGAGACAACCAAACGGCGTTGGTATGGATCGGGATTTTTGTTCGCAGCCGGCTGCCTGACCAGACCCGAAGGTCTCATCCTCTGGTCAGTCTTTGTGGTTGTGCAATTGTTGTTGATCACCGTCGCACCGAAACGTCCAGTTCCACAGGGTTCAGTCGCGCCTACCGGGCGAGTATCCCTCGCTCGTCTGGTTCTTTCGAACGGAATCATCACACTAAGCGTTATCGTTGCCCATGTTTCCTGGCGTCTGGCGGTGTACGAAGGTGAGTGGCTGCCCAACACCTATTACGCAAAACTGGGCGGGTTCCTTCACGAGGGAACCTGGTCATACATAGCTGAAGGTATGCTGCCGGCCGTGCTCGGCCCGGTCGGACTGATTATCACGTTAGTCGGACTTGGTCTTGGCCGGCGGCTCCTTAAGGAAATGGCCCCGATGATAGCAGTGGCCACTACCGGCTGTCTGCTACCTCTCGTTACCGGCAAAGACTGGATGCCCGGCTATCGATTGCTGATTCCTTACCTTCCTCTGGTCGCCTGTTCGGTGGCCGTTGGCTGGGGGACACTCTTTGAACGATTCGCTGAGGGCAAGGCCTGGTTCCGACCGGCCGTTGTACTGAGCATCTGTCTGGCCCTGTGGCTGTTCCACGGCGATCTAAGACAGAACCACCGTGAATATGTCGACATCCGATCATCAGGTTACCAAACCGGGCACATCGCCTTAGCCCAATGGCTCAACAGCGACACCCACGATCCCGCCCGCCCCGTCGCGCTCATGGACATCGGTCTGATCGGCTACCTCTGTCCACAACGCGACATCATCGACATCACCGGCCTGACCGATCGCTTCATCGCCAAGTGTGAGGGTGGCTTCCTCGACAAGAGATATGACCCCCGATACATCCTTGATCGGCGGCCGGAGTTTGTGGTTCTCACTTTCACCGCACCGGGCGATACCAAAGCACCTTTGTCACCGCAAGCAGAGCTGTCGTTCTGGACACCTATCGAACGACGCATCTATTATAGCTCTTCCTTCCAAAGCACTTTTGTCAGCCATGATCTCCCGGAAGCATCAGACGACAACCTCCACCGCCTGGCTCACCGGATCGGCGCCGAACAGGTTTTTGAGCATACCCATCCCGATGCACGCTACCTGCTGGCCGTCTTCCGCAACCAGGAATTGGCCCAAGGCGGCGAGCAGCATGTATCGAAAACAGAATCCCAGGAGCTGAACCAGCTATAGAGTTTTTCTAAGGGTTGCTACGGGCGATCCCACCAAAAAAAGGATGACCCGTGTAATCCGACTGGTGGGCGTGCTAAGAGACGAGATGTGGTCCTGATTTTTCGATGGTAAGGAGCTACTCCCAAAGTTTTGCCCTTAAAGCGTTTTTGAACACCTTGATATTTGGTTTTTGGGGGATTGGCATTGATTCGTGGTCCGGCTTGAAGACCCACTTTTTTAAGTCAATCCGTTCCCATCCATACTTTAAGGCAAAACTCCCTCCACTTTCATTGACCAAGTTCCACTTGTAGGTCGGAGTTCTGTATACAATAGGATAAATACTCACCAACCATCTTAGGCAAGGGCTTCTCCAGTTTCTCCAACGGACGGTGTAAACCACGCACTCGATTGAAATCAATTGGTTCTTGTCTTCATTGCCTTCCGTATTAGCTTCTAAACTGGCCTTTGGTGAAAACTCATCAATCATCTTGCTTACATTAGTAACACCCGATATTTCTACTTGGGCCTGAAGAGTCCATATCCACCCTCCGCAATAGGCACCTTCATCTGACTTAAACTGCTTTCGCTCCCCGTTACTCAATACGAATTCGATAATCACAATACCAAGAGCATCTGTATCACTAAGGTTGTGCAAGTGGGGGCGAATTGTAAGCCCAGTAGGGATTCCATGCTGAGGATTGGGGATAAGATTGAACTTGATGATCGGCTTTGTCTTTTGTCGATAAGTGATGAATGCGACAAGAAAAGTAAGG
This sequence comes from Candidatus Zixiibacteriota bacterium, assembly GCA_029860345.1. Lineage (NCBI taxonomy): Bacteria > Pseudomonadati > Candidatus Zixiibacteriota > Candidatus Zixiibacteriota bacterium. Next base: position 293,835 of record JAOUBJ010000005.1, read on the forward strand.
AACAGCACGATGGACGTGAAGTCGGGCAACAGTTCACCTATATCTGTATCCCACCAATCACTAATCAACGCTGGGATTGATTTGGATTCGTCCTTAACATTTTGCTCGGAATCCGTCAGCGATAGTTCTGGCATAGGAGACGTATCTACCGGTTCGGTCTCGGCGCCAAATGCGCTGTCTGGACCTGATTCATGGAGCAATGTAGAGTCGAGGATTGTACTGGTCCCCGATGCAAGCTCCTCGTGTAGAGCGAAGGTGCGGCTTGTATCAATGCTGTCTGTTCCCGTAGATTCGCTGATCGTATCAGGGTTTTTTCTAACTGTAGAGTCTTGAATTCCGTCTGGTGCCGATCCCGGTGCAATATCCTGACCCGCAACACTCCTTGACATGAAAAGACCAATCGTAACTATGATCACTGTCATCAGCCGCATGGGTTCCTCCTGCTCATCCAAAAATGGTACACCAAAATATGAAACCTAGAGGGGACTATCAACGATAATCGATCCAGGGCGGATCAGTGACACAAGCGGTTGGTCGAACAGTGACTCTGAACCGCTGTGGATTTCCGATACGTAGCGCATGGATGGGGGCATCGACCCGGTTCAGACTACGGGTCAGAGAAGTTATCCTCAGTGATTAGAATAATCCGACCGTCATTTGACCGGCGTCCGCACCTTCTGTTCGGTCGTAAGCAAATTGAAGAACTTTTAATCTCGCCGACCCCAATTAAAGGATAAAGCCTTATCCTTTAATCCAAAAAAATCGTCCCGGATAGCCCCAGAACATAACTTATGGCATAACAATATGTTAACTGGCCCAGCGGATTTTAGCGGCTTACGCTATGTCCAACCTCTCAGCACCCGGCTGGTCTGGTTGCCGCAACAGATCCTACCCACAAAAAAATGACCCATGTAACCGAGAATTGGAACCAAGTGGCCACCGATTTGATCCAGATGCGCAAGATAAGCGCCCTCATGTCAACTGGATAGACGCAATCCACGTCGTTCGTTGGGGACGAACCAGTACGGCTGGCGGGTTCCGTGTGGTTCCTCACAGGACCGACATTTTCTACTGGCCGAAGAGGGTTATTCTCCTGATTGTCAGTAGCCGGTGACGGTCCTTCGTGTTCTTTTCTGCTCACATTACCAGTCCAGTCTGAGGCAGAGACGCCTATCGTATCCCCACTCTTTATTCTAATACTCTTGTGATCGAAGCAACGGTCTAACGAAATGACTGCCTGAACGCGGGTTTCCACTGATACGATCTGTCAGTGGGGTGTGGTATTCTGACGGCTAGAATCGGTCAGGGATACCACACGGGACGCTTGACAAACGGCGATGGAGTGGTATACTCTCATGAACGCTAAGAGACAACTTTACCGGAGGAACAGGCCATGCGACGCTGTCCGATAGTCTTGGCAATCTTGCTCGCACTGTGTGGCTGTGCCACCACGAGCATGCACTCACGTCGTAACCGAGAGTTCCGGGATGCAGCCTACAAGAACCTACTGGTAATCGCAGCCTTCGGCGATCTGAGCCTACAAGAGGCGTTGGAGCGTAAAATCCGTGATGAGCTTGCACTCCTACACGTCAGGTGTGAAATGGGTCACGAAGTCATATTCCCGGGGAAGAGTTACACCGCGGAAGAATACAGCGAATTGATAGATTCACTATGGGTCAGGGGCGTATTGATTATTACATCATCTGGATCGGGCTACTCAAAAACCTACATCCCACCGAGTACAAGAACAAAAACGAAGGGGACCGCGACCCGCACATACGGGGGTGGCTTCAGGTATAACGAGAAGTCTAAGACAACAACGTCAGGTGGTTACAACATCCATAAACCTTGGGCAAGTTTCGTGGCCGAACTTTACGATGTCAATACGGGTGAGCCGGTCTGGTATGCCACGGCGTCAACGAGGGGTAATGCTTTTGCGAATTTCAAGAACGTGGTCCGATCCATGGGCGAAAAGACTGTAACAATGCTAGCCAAAGATAGTCTTCTTATTAGGTAGACTTCCCGCTGAGGAATTTCGTTGTCTGTCCTGAGTGCCAAGGTCCGGTAACGGGCAGCGGCTCTAATGTAACACCTTACCGACACCTGCAATCGCCGTTGGCAATTTGCTCTGAGGCTGTGTTTGTCATGAGTGTTCCCACCACCCCAAAAAAAATGACCCATGTAACCGAGAATTGGAACCAAGTGGCCACCGATTTGATCCAGATGCGCAAGATAAGCGCCCTCATGTCAACTGGATAGACGCAATCCACGTCGTTCGTTGGGGACGAACCAGTACGGCTGGCGGGTTCCGTGTGGTTCCTCACAGGACCGACATTTTCTACTGGCCGAAGAGGGTTATTCTCCTGATTGTCAGTAGCCGGTGACGGTCCTTCGTGTTCTTTTCTGCTCACATTACCAGTCCAGTCTGAGGCAGAGACGCCTATCGTATCCCCACTCTTTATTCTAATACTCTTGTGATCGAAGCAACGGTCTAACGAAATGACTGCCTGAACGCGGGTTTCCACTGATACGATCTGTCAGTGGGGTGTGGTATTCTGACGGCTAGAATCGGTCAGGGATACCACACGGGACGCTTGACAAACGGCGATGGAGTGGTATACTCTCATGAACGCTAAGAGACAACTTTACCGGAGGAACAGGCCATGCGACGCTGTCCGATAGTCTTGGCAATCTTGCTCGCACTGTGTGGCTGTGCCACCACGAGCATGCACTCACGTCGTAACCGAGAGTTCCGGGATGCAGCCTACAAGAACCTACTGGTAATCGCAGCCTTCGGCGATCTGAGCCTACAAGAGGCGTTGGAGCGTAAAATCCGTGATGAGCTTGCACTCCTACACGTCAGGTGTGAAATGGGTCACGAAGTCATATTCCCGGGGAAGAGTTACACCGCGGAAGAATACAGCGAATTGATAGATTCACTATGGGTCAGGGGCGTATTGATTATTACATCATCTGGATCGGGCTACTCAAAAACCTACATCCCACCGAGTACAAGAACAAAAACGAAGGGGACCGCGACCCGCACATACGGGGGTGGCTTCAGGTATAACGAGAAGTCTAAGACAACAACGTCAGGTGGTTACAACATCCATAAACCTTGGGCAAGTTTCGTGGCCGAACTTTACGATGTCAATACGGGTGAGCCGGTCTGGTATGCCACGGCGTCAACGAGGGGTAATGCTTTTGCGAATTTCAAGAACGTGGTCCGATCCATGGGCGAAAAGACTGTAACAATGCTAGCCAAAGATAGTCTTCTTATTAGGTAGACTTCCCGCTGAGGAATTTCGTTGTCTGTCCTGAGTGCCAAGGTCCGGTAACGGGCAGCGGCTCTAATGTAACACCTTACCGACACCTGCAATCGCCGTTGGCAATTTGCTCTGAGGCTGTGTTTGTCATGAGTGTTCCCACCACCCCAAAAAAAATGACCCCCAAGTAGCTGAGAACTGGAACCAGATCGTGACCGACATTGCCCGCTTGCACGAGATAAGCGTCACAACATCAATAGGATAGAGGTGTGTTCATAGCTGTACGTCACTTCAGCCGGAGATTCCAGGCAGTTAATCGCTGGTTCGGGTAGAACTTCTCCTCGGTTGGTGTTACTGGCTGTTGTACGCAAAGGAAGCGGGTTTGCCGCGGCCACGAAAATGAAAAGCTCGGACTCTTTTGGCGTTCCGATACGGTGCATCCCCCTCAGTTTATTCCAAGTCTATTGATTAGATGCGCCACGAACAATTGGACATTGTCAATTAGGCATACTCAGTTCGGCAGTGAGATTTAGCGTCCAACTAAGCCGGAGACTATGAAATATCACTTCCGTACTGAGCTGCGATCTGATCGACGATACTCAACACTGACGGATCATTTTGGAGAACACGTTCTCTAAGGATGTCCGAATCCACCATTTCTGGCAGGGCTTTGTTTAGAGCCTTATCATAACAGATTATTCGGTGACATAGTTGTCCTTGCTCGATTTCGGTGGCGTCGAACAATATATCGATGAATTCAGAGCCCGATTCAGCCACCTTGCCGGATGCTCTCCATAGAAACCGAGGCGTGCTCTCCACAAGCACCGACTTCTTCTCCTCCATTGGAATATCATCTCTTTTTAGTATCTCCGACTTCAGATCTCCGACGCGAATGAGGTAAACATCCCAATCGATACCTTTTGGAACATCATAGATGCTCTCAGAACTAATCCATCGAATGAGCCCGTCGAATTTCAATACCAAATCATGAATTGTCTCAAACGGAATCCTGATCTTTTGATATAGGGGTGCGATCAGAATGTCTGGGACTGCCCGTCCCTTATCGGGAGTTCCATCCTCGCCCTGCCAAGACGAGGACAACGATAGAACACTCTCGACTGCACCGTTCTCTTCTATCGAAACCGCCTCTCCGTCAAATTCCATTCGAGCAAACGGACCAACCTGATCGTCGTGAGCGTAAAGCCCATTGATTCTCGAGGCCACCAACTGGAAACTTGTATCGCCATAGGGTTGAATCATATCGCTTCCCAGCCTGAACCCTGTGATCGTCACACCGTGATAACCGATGTATATGGCCTTCTCTCCTTGATTGTCATATATCGAGAAAATCATCAGAAGTGGTATCCCTGCTTTCAAATATCCATACACCGTACTTTTCAATACATGCTCTTCGGACGCGTTTACCCTGAATGGCTCGAGGCCAACTGCTCTAATGGCATGAAAAATCTGTCGGGTAGACAATCCGCGGTTGGGCATGGCTCGAGGCTCCAATTCGGATTCCACGAGGTAAGCGAACTTCGTGATTTCTATGGGAGGCGGTATATTGTGCTGAAAGAGCTTTCCCGTTGCCTGGAATGCAGACCACAAGGCACTCGTGGCACAAGCAGACACTACCTGATCCTGCTCTTGAAACGCGAGTGTACTCACCGAAAGCTCGATTCCAAAAAGATTGACGTCGTAAGTCCGCTTGTTTGGATAGCTCCTCGGTGTGCCAGCCTCTTCATATGTCCTCAAACATGTGCGACCGACTACAGTGTACGGAATCGGCTTAGCTACGAGGAAGCCCAGATATGAGCCTTTGTCCTTCAGCTGATTCAGCAATTGATCAGCATTCCCCATAAGCACTGATTCGAATTCTTGCTCACTAAACTCAATAGAAAAGAAATGTAAACGAGCACAATGTCGACTGTATTTCCTGAAGCAGCGAGCGTAGTAACCCGCGTAGTCGAGCAAAAAATCCCTATCCACATAATTATACTCCACCACAACGGTCTTAGCATTCACACCCTTTTGGGAAAAATACTCTTCGAAATAGCGGCTATGGTTCTTCTTTTGTAGAAGTTCAAGAGGAGTACGAGAGTGTTCCGCGAGGAATCTTAGCAAGTCATCAATGGTGTAGGACCACGAGCAGAAATCTTTCTCAGTCAAACTTTGTCCCCCACTTGCAATAACTAATGAGTTATTATTTTATCGAATTTTTTGGGGTCGATTTGTCTGGCCTTTTTCAGGCGTTCTGTCTGCTTTTGCGTCTGACTCAAAACCAGATCAAGGGCTTCTTTGCCTGCTTCGCTTTGAATCCACCGAGAAAGTGGCTTTTCCTTTTTGCCGTTGCCATCATTTGTCATTATAATTCTCCAATGCCGCACAAAAACAGATTAATGGTCAGTATACAACCTCACAGCGACAAAGTCAACAGGTTTCAATTGACCGTTGGTCACAATGACCCTCAAAGAGAAGTTCAAATACACTCAAGAACAGTATCGACGCCAATTTGAACGAACTTTCGCAAGCCAGTCAACAAAAAAGTGCGGCTTAGACTCATTACAAGACAACAACTTGGGAAGACGTCACGACTTCCTCGAGATGATACCTTAAGTGAGAGTGGCGGAGTTTCGAGCTCTCCGTTTGCGAGATTGGATACCGATTTCCCTGTGTTCAGATACGCTCCAACTACATGGCTATACCCCTAATATCAAAACGCCCAGCATAAAGGTCAGGTCGTCAATGTTAGCTATCGATACGACTTCAGAGCCTTCCATATTTTGGCAACCCTTTTCACCGACTGTAACTCATTGTACCCTTTCAGCGCATACTCCACCGCTGTATAAGCTCGGATGTTGTCGTTCATGTACTCCGCTGAGATTTTTTCGGCAGCCTCTGATATGATTAGGAAAACCTCTCTTAGCTTGGCAAATGCATCTTCGACACTACTGTCAACTAATTTGACATTCTTGTTGAGTATGGTCCCTTCCCCATCTTCAGATTCGCCGAATACGGATAGCATTGGCAAATATTGAGTTGAATCTATCCCAAAATCGTCAAGCAGTTCTCTGTTTTCAGCAGGCTCCTTCCACACCGGCACCATCATGCTCACGGTCTCACGGGGCACTCTGGGCATTCTGTGGGAACCCTGCTTCGCCTTGATGGCATAAATGCACCAAAGCGGCCCAGAAATGTCGTCAAGCGCTGTCCAATAGTCGTCGTCTCCCAGAAGTTTCTTAACATGAGGATTTGCATCCGTATATAGGATTACGCCGTGGAGATTTGCTCCTCCACTCTTGTGTTTGTAAATCCGCGCCAGTTCCACAGCCCAGTTCACCATAACTTAGCCTCTCTTATTGTTACCGTACCGCAGCAGACTTGGGCAGTCACCCATTTGTAAGCAAACCTATGATCTCAATCTCTAATGGCCTTAGCCCGACTTCTCATTGAACTGACTCCACATTCTCAAAGACCGCCTGGTCTTCGGGGCTCAGAACAGTGTCGAAGAGACCAATATCTTCGCCCTCGTGCTTATTGATGCCCGTGTAGCTCAGACTGGCATCTTCGTATCGTTTGAACTTATAGACTGCGTCATTCATCCTTGCGCTGTTAAAGACTCCGAGACTGACCAGTAATTCAAAGTCCTTCACGCTCAAACGAGTTACCTTCTTGAACAGTCCTGGCTCCAGTTGCGTAATCACATCTTTGAGGCATCGCTCTCGGTAATCGGTCAGATACATGAAAATCGGCACGCGGGTGGCAAACTTGATCAGCTTTTCCTGAATCTGCTTACGCTTGCTTTTGTATTCCTTTTCCTCTTCAGTGAGTTCCTTTTTCTCTTTCTTAGTCAGTTCCTCGTCGTTCTTTTCTTTCCGTGTCTTTTTCACAGCGTCCGATTTGTTGATGATGGTCTCTATATCCTGATTGAGATTTCTGAATCCCTCAATACCCATTAGCGCATTCATTGCCTGTTCGTTGGCCATGAGTCGCTTCAGAGTATCGTTATCCACGTTTACCAGCAGGGCACTTTCCCATCGTCGTGCAAGAAGTGTCGCAGAGGTTCCACTCATGGCTATATCCAGAATGCTTGCGGCATCAATCTGCTTCATGGAACTTCCGTCATAGGCCAGCACTGGCAGGAAGCTGATAAACTCCTCTACCTTTTTCTCGGGGTTCGACTCATCGACATTTAGGCGGCAACTGTACTCTTGAATCTGTCGCAATGCCCGGTCCGGCGCAAAATCGAGAACATAACATTCTCTTTTGACAATATCCTCGCGGTTCGGCGTTGCGTTATCAGGGTTCATCAATGTCCACGGGGATTGAACACGGAAGGCAGCTTGAAAATAGGTCTCCGGGGTAGATGAATTGCGCAGCATGAATATTCCAGTCCACGGCCTCACCGTCACTCCGGTAGTCAGCTTCCCGCATGATAGAGTGATAGTCTTCGTCTGCAGAGGGTCGTCCATTGCATCCAGGACAGGGGGTAGAGCGTCAACACCAATCCCGGCGGCACGCCCTGCCGCAACTATTACCTGATAGTCACGATAAAAGCGATTCTGTTTCTTCCACAGCAGTTTCCGCATGGCATAACACGAAGCTACACTCGGCAGAAACCAGAAGGTGTGGGACAATACATTAAGCAACCGGACATCTGAAAAAGGCATAGGTGGTTTCTTCGCCCCTAACTTCAGATTATCGATTGTTGCAGCCTGAAAAGCGCCTCGAATCAAATCCAGCCACTTCTGCACTTCATCCTGATATTTGAACTTCGCGTTCTCGCCGGTTCCTTCTGCGGAGAAGAATACATTTAGGTCAAACTCGTCGTATTCCCCCTGCATAGCGATGTCTTTAATGTCATCGGGCATTTGATACGTCATCAAGACCATTCGGGGGAGCGACGCATAAGGGTTGTCTTCATCCTGCCAATCCTGCTTGGCCCGTTGTTCATCTGAATAGGTCCAGTTGAAAATCTGCTCCTCGATGAACTCCCCTGATGTAATAGCTCGGAACGGCGTACCGGAGAGATAAAGATAACCGTTCGTCGTGATCGGCATGATCTCTTCGTCAAAATACTCAATGCCTTCCCCCTCGCCGAATTCGACCTCCTTCTTGTCCTCCGCCTCGAACAGATCCTTGGCGCTTTCGCGCCAGGCGCCGTAGTGGTACTCGTCGAGAATCACGCAATCCCAGTGGGTCGTATGGACCCATTCGTTCTTGGTCTTGATGCCACCCGTGCTTTTGTTCTTCCCCAGATGGTCCTGAAACGATCCAAAATAGACTAACGGCTTCTTCTTGTCGGCCTCTTCGTAGCTCAGGCCGCCGGGCTTGATGAACTGCCAGCCCTTGAAATCAATGTGTTGCTTCAAATCGTCTTCCCAGGCATTCCGCACCGCTGGTTTGAAAGTTAGAACCAGCACCTTCCGCCAATTCATCTTTTTTGCCAATCGATAGGCGGCAAAGGTCTTGCCGAAGCGCATCTTCGCGTTCCACAAGAAATGCGGTGTTTTGTCAGGGTCGTCCTTTTGGGCACTCTTGAGATAAGCCGCAGTCTTTTCCACAGCCGCTTTTTGCTCGGGGCGCATAGTGAAATCGAGCGTGCGATTTCCCTCGTTCCATTCCCCCGTCCGCACCGCAACCACCGCTGCCCTGACATCATCTACAGTACACTTGAACCACTCGCCGTCTGGGTTTTTCACTCCCGCGCTTTTCAGGGAACGATGCACGTCATGATCGGTAAAGGCCGTGCCGTCATTGCGCATTGCCGACTCTTCGAGCACAATCTTGTAGGGTGGCTTGCCGGGTTTCTTAGTCGGATACTGCTGCGCCACACGACCTTGAACATCCACTGTAGTGTAACCCACTTTCAAGAGGCCATCATATTGAGGATTTGTATCTTCGTAGGCGTAGATGGTCGGATTAGAGTCAGGCCGTGGTGGAAAAAACTCTTTACTCATTGTGCAGTTCCATTGGGCGAATCATTGATTCGATGAACTCAGCTTCTTCTCGGTTGATTCCGTATCGTTTGTACAGTTTGTCGTCCGTCCACTGCCTGGTCCACTTCTGGATCGGCACGAAAGTATAGACCCTCCGGGTTGTGTTTTGAGACGGCTTGTGTAGCTGAATCAGAAAGCGAGTCAATCGACAGGATAGATAGGACAATACGCTCTCGGCCTGATGTTTTGAGTCCAGCGGGCCGATGCACAGATACGTCTCGGACGAGATGCTTCCTGGCTCCCCGATGAATGGGGTGCTGATGACCCTGTTCGGATAGGTGTCCTTATTGCCGGTGCCTGGAGCGGCGAAGCCGACAAAGACCTTCCACTTATCGATGAGATGTTTACCGGTGTTAATGGACTTTCTTGGCGTGTACCCCGGTCCTCCTTTTTGATGGACGAGAACGTTTCCAGTAGCCTTGGTAGCCTTGCCCTTGAACATGGAATCAAGACCGAACGGCCGCCTGGTACTCACCAACCGATCGAAACGCTTGCTTTCGGGTAGTGACAACGAGCTCGATGAAACACTCTCGCGAGCCATAACCTTCTTCAGAATTGACAGACCTTCGTTGTAGCGGATGAACACGTCCACACCTTCTTCAAGAAGCAAACGATGGGCTGTCGAAACAGGCCAGTCCTTGAAATGGGTGGTGACTCGGCAGGCTCCGCGATTGTCCCGGTCCCAGAGGAAGTAGCAAACGCCACCCTTGAGGGCCACCCCTGGGAAGACGTCCGACGCCATGAGGTAGTCGTCGATCGAGCGCAGCCGATCATCCGTGAGCATAGATTCTCTGAACTCATCAAGCCCCTTGCCACCGGTAAACCAGCGTGACGGAATGATCATCACAAGATAGCGCGGTGCCAGTTTCTTCGCCTGGTCAACGAACCGGTTGTAGATCGGGGTAGCAGATTTACCGCTGCCCCCACCGTCCGACAACTGGTACGGCGGATTGCCGATGATGACGTCGAATTTCATCTTGAATAACTCCTCGGGATTGTCTGTATGTATGAACCGGTATGCATGGGTTTCAAGGTCCTGACCGCGCTCATAGTTGGCTTCGTTCGCACCACAAAAGGCGCAGCGGCCATGTTCCCAGGTATGCCGAATTCGCTCAAAGCGAATTCCGCCCTGCGGATCGTCAAAAGTTTCGCAAACCGAGTATCTGCCGTCCGCCGTCTTGGAGCAATACACAGAACGACGGGAAAGCAGCGAGGTCAACTCAGTGATAGCGAGGCCATAGAGTTGCTTGCTAAAAATGTGGTTGATGCGATCCTGCTTGTTGGGGATTTCCTTTTCCAACCCGGCATCGAGCCGTTTGGCAATCTCGCGCAGAAAGACTCCAGACTTGCAGACCGGGTCCAGAAATCGGACGTTCTTGTCACTCCAGATTTGCGGGGGGAGCAGATCGAGTAATGCGTTGGCTATCTTCGGGGGCGTGAAGACCTCGTCGCTGCTCAGGTTGGCCAGACAGGTCAGTACATCGGGATTGTAGTTAGGACTGTTGTGCATCGGCGACCTTCATGAAATGTATGAGTGGATGCTCTTTTACCGGCGTAGGGATGAAGACATCCTCTCCAAGGTCAGAAAAGAGTGGTGTGCTCTTGTATGCCTCATGATCAAGTAATCCTTGGAAGGCAAAATCACGACGTTTCAGTTTACTCCCCCTGACCAGTGACCATTCCGAAAACACAATCGGTTGTGGGTTCTTTCCCACGGTCTTAAGGGTTAGGGCATCGCCACAGATTAAGTTGCGCTCAAGGATGTATCGAACCGCCTCACGGCAATTGTTCTTGGTCCGCTTCTTGAAAAGGTCTTCATAATTCCACTCGAAAACACCGAAGAGCCTATGGCGACACTGCTGCACGTTGTCCTCAAGTATATCGATCCCGTAGATACTGGAGATAGCAAGTACGGCATTCCGTTCGTATTCAAGTTGACTCTTGCGGTATCGGTTTTCTACTACACTTAGTTTTCTTTTCAAAATCTCTGTGAGAAAGTTCCCTGTACCACAGGCAGGCTCAAGGAATCGGGAGTCAATCCGCTCTGTCTCCTGCTTGACCAGATCGAGCATGCCGTTGACTTCTCGTTGGCGAGTATAGACCTCGCCATGATCCGCGACACGTTGTTTTGAGACGACTTGCTTTTCCATATAATGGGCTTGTTTCATTGACCCGGCTTGCATCTTCCCATTGTGTAAATGAGACTGACTAATAATAGCACGATACGGCCTTGGAGGCAATCCCTATACGCGAAAAAGTAGAGTAGTCCATAGGTGAGGATAGGAGTCCCGCACCGGCAACTGTCGATGACTTCCCGTGTGATGTCCTCCGGTATGGGCATTGACCCTCTTTGCAGTGGTCGATCATACAATGTCGGGGCATGGGGCTGCGGAGTCAATGGTATGGCAAGATAGCGGTTGCCAATACGGAGTGATGAAGTTATGTTGTTTCTGGGAATAGGTTACTTTTCAACAAGAGAGGCGGACAATGATGTTTGCCGAGCTATGAGCAGAGGTACTGGAATGCCAGAGTTCATGTTGGCAACAACAGAATTCAGGAGGTCAAGCTATGGCACGCACCCCACAATGGATCAAGAAACTCGGCGGCCACGCAGGAGAACTTTACGTTGCTGCGGAGTTGTCGAAGCGGGGCATCCCGAATGCACTGCTGCCTGAGAACTTCTCTGACGATGACATTCTCGTCGGCAAGAAGGATGGTGCTAATATGGGATTTGTCCAAGTCAAGTCCTGTCACCCTGATAGGTCAAAGAGTTTTATACTTCGAGACTCGCACGAGGCATGGGTCGAGGCACCTGAGAATCAATTCGTCGCGTTCGTTTGGCTGGGATCGCCATCGACAAACGATTCACCAAGGTTTTGGATAGCACCCAAGAGCAACGTGGGCGATGATTGCGTTGCCCACAGGGCTCACGGTACGGATAACTGGGAACGAAGATTTCACCTGAACGAACTCCGAACAGACTGGGAGAATAATTGGGAGGTTTTTGCGGAGTTCATGCCATAGGTTTCTCTGGCACCTCAGTTAGCCCTTGAGACGCACCAACCGGGACTATCACCACGATTTGAGGTTGATATAGAACTACCTTGACATACAACTCAAATGTGCACTATATTTCGCGCGAGTGATGGTAAGGTGGCTATGGGGTGTTACCAAGCAAGGCTCCGAAAAGGGAGTTGGCCGCGTGAAGAAACAGCAGTGCAAGCAGATCAAAATTGACGGTAAGCGGTGCCGAGGCAGGGCGGTGACTGGCTCCAAGTTCTGTTTCTTTCACGATCCGAAAAGAGCCAAGCAGCGGCAAGCAGCGCAGCGAAAGGGTGGCATCAATCGGCTTAGGCCGGATAAGGTGACGGTGCTGCCCAGCAATACTCTCGATGCCGTTCTAAGAACAGCCGATGATGTTTGTCAATTGTTGAGTGACACGATCAACCAAGTGCGAAAAGGTGTGCTTGACGTAAAGATAGCCAACTCGGTAGGCTACCTGGCCGGTGTTATTTTGAAAGCTCGATCTCAGGGTGAACTGGAGGATCGCATTGTCGAGATCGAGGAGCACATAGCTAAGGAGCGAACTGGACATGGCCGGTAGCCAGCGGCAGCGAATTGAAAAGGCAACGGACGCATTGGTCATAACCGACGATCGTCGGCGCTACGAGGCGTTGAAGCGTGAATACTACAATACGCCTCAGGTGAGTACCGAAAGCCTGATAGTGAAGGTCTGTGCGCTTCTGGGCGGCTTTGAATGGCCACCCTGGGTCACTGCGGAGTTTGACGCGCCCATTCCCGCAGATGCCCCGGCTTGGCTTGAGAAGGAATCCGAGTTCCTCGCGCGGGCACGAAGGCATGAAGTCGACAGACAAATGAGAGCCTCTGAGACAGAGGCGTCGATAGACGAGATATTGACCGAGGTCAAAAGGGCGCATCTACCGCTGCTGTCTTGGCTCGTGGGTGTCACCCTCAAATCGGTGGAAGATGTGCACAGATGGTGTGAGGGTGAGGGCAAAGATCACCGGCCCCGCGAGCTTTGTGGAAAGGGACTGTGAAACGACAAAGCTAAACCGCGTACCGGCCACGTGACGGGTCTTCGGATATGAGCAGCAGCACAGCTATCCGGGAGTTGTAGAAGCACAATGTCTCAGAAAACCAGAGTCGACAAGTTGCACGACCGTACGCTGCGAAAAGAGGCTGACTCACGCGAAAGCCGGGAGTCTTTCGATATGCGCGTGGAACGGCTTCAACACGCCCTATCCAAGTTCGGCTACAACGTAACCCACGAACAAGCCACCTTTGAGGCGTACCGGTGGGCTACGGAGAGACCGAACTTCCGTGGCTTTGCGTTCGATCTGGCGGAGGTGGGTCTGGTGGTTGGAGACGATTCTGAGATCGCACGGTATTGTGTCAGCCCTAAAGACAACCGAAGTGCACAGCGTTAATCCAGAAAAACCTAAGCCCAGAGGCCACCGCATGTATCCTCTTTCTATCTGCTGTGAGGGGTTAGTTTTCTCAAAAAAAACCGAGAATTTAATGGATACTACTTGACAAGGGGTACGACTTCCACATATACTACCCCCAAGAATCGTAACCTTTATTTTGAGGTTTACAATGAATGATAGTGATTTCATAACAACTCTCAAGAGAAAGAAAGACAGTCACTTATCTGAAATTCGACGATTGACTCGTCTTGTTGAGAGTATTGATAATCTGATGCGTGAGTATTCCAATGGCACAAAACCACTTACGCAGACGGAGATTCCGATGGTTTCTGGCCCTCCGCCCTCAACAGAGATTGATCTGACAGGTCTTAATCTTACGGAAGCTATACTGCAAGTCATGGGACTAAAGCCGAGCTATGGTTGGCGTGGGGCGGAGATTACCAAAAGACTCCGAGACTTAGGATACAAATTGAACAATCTGGGCCAGAAAGTGTCTGCACGCCTGATTGAACGGACGAAGTCCGACAATGCCCGTTGGGAAAGGCTGGAAAAGAAAGAAACGGATAAGTATCCGAAGTACAGATTGAAAGGTGCGCTTGAAAACACACAGAATTAGGCGCAAAGAAGCCAGGCGCGGCAACGCCTGGCTCAAACTGGAATCAACCATGCGTTTCTTTAACAGGGTGTTCCTTTGTTAGTATATATCAAAACTCTGCTCGCGTCAATACCCAACTTACGGCCCAGGCCACCACCACCCGAGGCAGAAAGCTTACTGGTGGCGGGGCCTACATTGGCCCCGCCCCGTGCTATTCTAAGAAGCCAACAATTAGCTGCGAGAATTCCGCGTCTAAGCGATGACGCGTATAATATCCAGCTTTCATGAAGGTAATATGTATTGATGCCGGTGGCAATAGTATGGACGAAAAAACAATTGGCGGTTATTCGGATAAAAGAAGGCACTTTATTGTTTGGAGGTAACTTGCGGTCTTTTCTTAAGTCAAAACCAAAGTGTGGGTATGTGAAAGACCCTTTGGTTCGTAAGGGTTGTGGCTCAGATGCTGTTCCGTTTTCGGAAGGTTCGTCTACTCTCGAAACAGAATCCTGTAGTGATGGGGGTGGCCCATCATGCTACCTCTTGATAAATGCCGGAAGATTCTCAATCAGCCCAACTTGGAAGATGATGCTGTCGATAAGATTCGCAATCAATTATATGCTATTGCCGAATTGCTGGTGAGTGACTTTCTTAAGAACAAACAAGTGGACGAACTGGAGTCCGACCCTTAAGCCAGGAGTTTGTGATGATGGATAAGCCGAAGAAGGCGATAATCTACTGCCGGGTTTCGTCTAAAGAGCAAACCTCGGGATATAGCCTGAAGAACCAAGAGGTTGCGTGCAAGGCGTTTGCGGAACGAAGCGGCTACGCCGTAAAGCGGGTTTTCGTTAATCACGAAGGTGAATCAGCCAAAACGAAGAATCGACCTGTCCTCAAAACGATGTGGGAATATGTAGCCAAAGAACATCGTAGTATTGACGCGCTGATTGTATGGAAAATCGACCGCCTTTCACGGAACATGGCCGATCTCCTGGACATGCATCAGGAATTAAAGAAGCTCGGGATAGATGTTCGTTCAGCCACAGAGCAGACCGATGACACTTCTACGGGTAAACTGATGCGAAACATCATCGGGTCGTTTGCTCAGTTCGAGAACGATGTCAAGTCGGAACGCACAGTAGCCGGTATGCGAAAGGCAGTGGAAGAGGGTCGTTGGGTCTGGAAACCACCTCTTGGTTATCGGATGGGCGAAGATAACTACGGTAAGAAGACTCTAATTACAGACGAGAATGCGACGTTTGTGACTGAGGCTTTTCAGCTTGCGGCAAAAGGTCTTCACACGCAGGTGGAGATTTGTCGCCGACTTAGGCTTAAAGGATTTCCCATGTACGAGCAGAGATTGAACCGCCTGCTGCGCAGTCCGATTTACGCGGGTCTGATCGTCAAGCCTGAATGGACTCCTGAACCGATCAAGGGCGTTCATGACCCTCTGGTCACTGTCGAATTGTTCAATAAGGTCCAGCAGATTCTGGACGGAAAGAAAGTTTCGCTTCGACCCCGTAGACGCAACCACCCAGACTTCCCGCTGAGGAATTTTATTGTCTGTCCTGAGTGCCAGGGTCCGGTGACGGGCAGCGGCTCAATAGGCAGGCGCGGCAAACGCTACACTTACTATCACTGTGGAGGAAACAGGTGTGGATTCGGCAGTGTTCCGACTACGAGGCTTCACGTTCAGTTTGCAAAGCTCCTCACCGCGGTTAAGCCCACGGATGAAAACTTGCGTTTGTTTGAAGCCATAGTGGGAGATGTGTGGGGTTCTCGCCATCAGCTTCGCATAAGCCAAGAGCGTCGCGTCCGTTCCCAAATCCATAAACTTGAGGAGCGAGGCCGCAAGGCCCGGAACTTGCTTCTCAAGGGCACTCTAAGCGAGGATGACTACTTGGACGAGTCGGACACTATTCGCGACCAGATCGGTGGTCTACAGGCAGAATTGGATGAATTACAGGTATCCCTGGAGGGCATTGAGCCTTGTGTGAGCTATTGTTGTGATCTACTGAAAAAACCTGCGGAGTTTTGGGTGTCTGCAAGTCTTGACAACAAGCAGAGGTTCCAAAACTTCGTATTTCCGACTGGAATAACGTATTTCGGCGGCTCTTTTGGAACCGCCGAAACCTCCATAATTTTCAACGTCTTAGGGGGAAAGAACGCTGAAAAATCAAATTTGGTGACCCCTACGGGAGTCGAACCCGTGTTTGCGCCGTGAAAGGGCGCCGTCCTAGGCCACTGGACGAAGGGGTCATAAACCGATCTGTCGGTCGTCTATAATATACCTTTTGCCGCCCCTGTCAAGCAATATCAGAAAACTGAAATGATAACAAAACCACCCCTCGGGCACCGGGCGAAAAGTGGCTTAGTCGAAGATCAGCAAGCAAACACTCTAAGTCGTCTCGTCGGCGTATTGGGTAGCCAAAATCTCTCGAGCCCGATTCCGCACGAAGGCATAACTCAAGCTGTTGACCGAATTGAACTCGGCCACCCGCACACACATCTCTTTAGCTCTTTCGTGATCGTTAAGCCCCTGATAAGCCAGCATCATGCGAAAATGGGTATAGGGACTCTGCTGGTCGGCCCGCGTCAGTTCTTCAATGGCTCGCCCATACATCTTCTCTTCAAGCGCAATTATCGCCATCAACTGATGCGCGTTGGTTATCAAACCGTTGTTTTCCAGGGCCTGAGCTTCTTTCTGATACGCCCGTGCTTTAGCTTTGGCGGTGGCCAGGTCCTTCTTCATAAGAGCAATGCGAGACGAAAGAAACTGGTATAACCGCTCGCTGTTCTTCTTGACCGGCTTGGACAGCTCTGAGTTCTCAATCAACTTCAGCGCTTTTTTGTACACTTTGCGCGCCTTATCCGGCTCACCCGCTTCCAGAAAAACACCCCCCATAGATGTCAGATCAGCGGCCATAGCACCAACGTCCCAACCCTCCTCGGCCAACTCATATTGGCTGTGAAGCGCAGCTATTGCCTCCTCGAAACGTCTCTCGTAGGCATAAGTAACAGCTATAGCATTGTACCCTTGGCGACGAGCGCCCACATCAGTGGTCCCATCCACCATATGCGTCTGCAGTCGTTCCCTCGCCTTATCGTATTCGTCCTTGAAACAGAGATTGGTGGCAATCCCGATGTGCGAGAAATTGAATTCCGAATTCTGCGCCAACGCCTTTTCATACATCTCTATAGACTCATCATACTTACCCATTTTCATCAGCAGTTCGGCGTATGAGTCGTAAGGGTTGGGATCATCCGGAATCAACTCAATGTACTTCTTGAAAGCCCTTTCAGCGGCGTCAAAGCGGCTCAAAGCCCGGTAGGCATATCCCATCTGGTTGTATGGTGTCGAATAGGTCGAGTCTAATTCAAGTACGCGAACATAGAACCGGATAGCCCGCTCGTAGTTCTGGCCGCCGAAGTAAAAATTGGCCAACCTGATTAGCGCCCGTGGATCGTTGGGGTGCAACTCGACCAACTGCTGCAAGTATTCCTGTGTTGAGGCCTGATCGTTGTCACTGCCGGCTTTGAAAGCCAGGATCATCAGCCGCTCACCCTCGGACACTTTGTCCACCTGCGCCACAGCCTTATTCAGATGCTCGAAGAAACCCTTGTTAGTCCCGACCGCAACTGCATACTCCATGTGAGCCATGGCAAAGTCCGGATCAAGCTTGAGCGCTTGCTCAAAGTAGGGCCGGGAATCTACAATACGCAGTTTCTCCTGTAAGTCCCGCCCGGCAAGATAGGCCTCGCGTGCTTCCTGCGACGTAGTTGTTATCGGCACGTTTTCAGCCGACTGTTTGGTGCAGCCCACCATCAGTGCTGTCATTACGGTTAAAACCGCTATCAGTAGTAATCCGGACTTTTTCATCATATTCCTTTTCTCGTCCTTTTTCTCACACTATCTACTACGATAAACAACGACAAACGGAGAAAGTTTTCAAGAAAATAATAGAGGGTACATTCTGAGTCTGGCGCCTAAACGCAATCAGCTGCCCTCCCCCCCACAAACTTGACTCCCCAGCCACACCCACCGATAATACAACCATGTTCGCCTCATCCGGAAAACTCCTGGCCGTGGCCGTATTCACAATACTCTTGATCCTGGCCGTCAACTTAGCCTGGTGGCTATTCTATGACCGCACCGAACAGATGCTCGACCAACAACTCAGCCGCCGCCTGGCCGCCGTGGCCGGCACCACCGCCCTGTCGCTGGACCCAACCACTATCGACAATCTTGTCATTGGTGACATCGAGGCATGGCTCCGGGTCAACGAACTCCTGACCGAAGCGCGCAATTCAGATTCCCTCTCCGAAGTCTTCATTCTCGATGACAACTACACCTATCTCGCCACCACCTCCACAGCCACCGACTCAGTCTACTTTCTGGCCGGATTAAACGCAGTTTATGTCGACTCACTGTTTTACAGCGAGACCGAACGACCTATCGTCACCCAAGCCTACCCCTCCGGGTCGATCATTCTGAAATCCGCTTTCGTGCCGCTTTTCGATGAACTAGGCAGCATCAGTGCAGTCCTCGGCATCGAGGCCAGCGTTGACTACTTCGACGCCATGGCCGATCTGAAACAGAATCTCTATCTGTCCAGCGCGGTCTCTGTTTTGGGTGGCCTCCTCTTCGGTCTTTTGTTCATACTGGTACAACGCCGCCTTAACAAGGCTCAGCAACAGCTGTTCATGACTGAGACCCACGCCTACCTCGGACGCATGGTGGCCGTGGTCGCACACGAGATCAAAAACCCGTTGATGATTATCCGGGCCTCGGCCGAACGACTGGCCAAAAAACAAAAAGCACCGGAGAGCGAGTTCGTGATCGAGGAAGTCGACCGTCTCAATCAGATCGTCAGTGGCTACCTTGACTTTGCCAAGGGGGGTAGAGGTGGTTCAGCCCTCGGCGACGAACGACTATCCGAGGTCGACCTGCACGAACTATGCGCGTCTATCCGCCGTCACTTTCAGGACAAATATCCCGACAACGAAATCAGTTGGCTGCCCCAAAGCGCTGGCGGCAATACCGCCGTCACCAAAAAACTGGTTTACCAGTGTCACCCGCGTTCGTTAAGGCAGGTGATTCTGAATCTGTTGATCAACTCGGCCGACGCCTGCCTCAGTGCATCCCGACCGATCAGCGTCGGCCTCACCGCCATAGATCATAACGACACTATCAGCATAACCGTAAGCGACCAGGGACCGGGCATGACCAAACGGGAACTGGCCCACGCCTTCGATCCTTTTTTCACCACTAAACTGACCGGCTCCGGATTGGGCTTGTATCTCAGCCGGAAAATCGTTGCCGAGATGGACGGTGTTTTGGATATTGTCAGCAGTCCGGGCAACGGCACTCAGGTGATCATCCGGCTGCCAAAAATGCCGAGTAATTGAAAATGGCCAACATTTTAGTAATCGATGACGAACCAAAAATGACCTCGCTGATCTGCGGCCAGCTTGAAGACGCCGGTCACCAGGTCACCACCAGTACACAGCCGAAAGAGGCGCTGGGTCTCATCACCGAACATTCGTTCGATATTGTTATCACCGACCTCTCTATGCCCGAGGTATCCGGTATGGAGATTCTCGACAAAGCACTCAGCAAAGAAGGCACTCAAGTTGTCATGATGACCGCTTACGGCTCAGCCGAGACGGCGGTGGAAGCGATGAAAAAGGGCGCCGCCGACTATCTGCTCAAACCCTTTTCGCTGGACGAACTTGAGATTCTGGTAGGCAAACTGGCTGACCAACAAAAACAGTCCGCGCTCATCGACCATCTCAAAAAAGAATCGCAAACGGCATACACCGACTTTGTCGGCTCTTCAGCTGCCACCGTGGCCGTCAAGAGCGACCTGGCCAAAGTAGCCGCCACCGACACCACCGTGCTGCTCACCGGACGCTCCGGCACCGGCAAAGAACTGGCTGCCCGCATGGTGCACGATCTGTCGACCCGCCAGGACCAGCCGTTCATCGCCGTCAACTGCGCCGCACTGACCGAGTCGCTTTTGGAGTCGGAACTGTTCGGACACGAGAAAGGCGCCTTCACCGGCGCCGTCGCCCGCAAGCGGGGACGATTCGAACTGGCCGACAAAGGCAGCATTTTTCTCGATGAAATCGCGGAAACCTCGTCAGCCTTGCAATCCAAACTGCTGCGCGTACTGGAAGAGAAAAAACTCTTCCGAGTAGGCGGCGTCGATCCTATCGACATCGATGTCCGAATCATAGCCGCCACCAACCGTGAGCTCAAAAGCGAAATCGAAAAAGGGACTTTTCGTGAAGATCTGTACTACCGACTGAATGTCTTCCCCATTGAAATGCCCGGGCTGTCGACACGTCGCGACGATATTATCGAACTGGCTCAACACTTTCTGACCTCTCTGAACTATCATCACCCCGACCTGTCTGAGCCGGTCCGGAAACTGCTTATGAAATACGATTGGCCAGGCAATATCCGTGAACTCAAAAACGTCATCGAACGAGCCACGATACTGGCCGGCGGTGAACCGATTGATACCGAAGATTTCTCGCTGGACATTGACGATGCTCCGTTGGTCGACTCGGGAACAGCCGGAGCCGGGGCCGCCGAGGGTTTGGAAACAGCCGAGAAAATCATGATTCTCACCGCTCTCGACCGCGCCGAAGGCAACAAAACCGAAGCAGCCAAACTGCTCAAAATAAGCCGACGCCGATTGTACAGCAGGATGAAAGTTCATGATATCAAACCATAGTGCTCCTTTAGGTCCGGCCATCTGTACCGTCTGGTACAGATTCGTATGGGCCAGGCTGGAACGACAAAAAACGGCAACCTGTAGTGGCAACAGTGGCAGGAAGTTAGCCCGACCGAATCGATTGAGCCAGGATCGGCACACCGTTTGATTATACTCCTAATGGATTTTGACCAGGAGTTATGATGTATCGAAATACAATACTGACTTTGACCATCCTCGGTCTGCTGATAATCGTGGCAGGTTCTGTCCCTGCTCAGACCACCGACGATCGCGGAAGCCTCACCGACGCCCTCAGAGCCGAGCTGGAACGCACCGATCAATTGATCGAACGGGCCAAAGAAGCGGTCCAGGCATCCCAGTCACCGGTGGCTCGGCTCAATCTGGAGGCGGCTATAGATCTGCAATCGCAGGCGTGGCGTGCCTACGAAAACGAATACCCCCGCCTGGCATTGCGTCTTACCAAACAAGCCCGCGAAAGAGCCAAGAAGGCGATCGCCACCGGACGCATGAGCGAACAAAGCCAACACGTTGTTCTGACCAAACTGGAACGCACGGCTGAGATGCTGGAACGAGCCCGCAACCAACTCATTGATCAATCTGACAGCCACTACCTGGCCATACTGCAATCGGCTCAGGACAACCTCGACAAAGCCTGGGAGTTCTACAGGCTTGGCCAGTTCCGCGCCGCTTTGATGCTGGCCAACCAGGCAGAAAAAGCACTGGACAAACTGGTCCGCTCCTCGAATCGTGATCTGCGCAACCGATTGAATTTCGAGCGGCGCGCCGACGCCGCCCAGCAATTGCTCGAACGGGCCCGTACCCTTCTGGCCGAATGCACATCGCCGGCCGCGCAACAACTGGCCCAACATGCCGTTGAGGCCTACGAGCAGGCCAACAAGTTTGCCGCCAACGAAAGATTCCAGGCAGCTATCCAGGCACTGCAACGATCCAGAAAAATGGCCAATCAAGCGCTGCGTGAATGTCGTGGTGATGATGTTCTTATCAAACGGTACGAGAGGCTGAAAAACGAATTTGATCGCCTGGCTGAGGTTGTTGCACCCTCCGATGACCGCGGTCAGAAGTTTCTTGAGATGGCCGCTGAACAGCTTGAGCTCGCACGAGAAGGGCTCGACAATGATCGCTCCGAAACAGCCGCTGCCGCCCTTAAAGCTACCGAGATGACATTGACACAACTGAAGAGATACCTTGATGCCGGTTAATAACCGGATGCTGTGCTTGAAAACATCACGACAACGCCCGCTTGTTGCAGCGGGCGTTGTTTTGTAGTAGGTTCTTTGCGACCGGATGGACAGGACGCAACCAATCCTCGAGGTAGTATTGCAAGCCCGCTTGAACGCCACCCACACATTAATACTCATTACCGTCCTCTGCCTGACACTGTCCGCGCACAGTGGTGATCTGACAATCAACGCCGGGTTGGGATATGATCTGTTGTCGCAGGAATACTTCCTGGACAACCTCGTCCCCTCGGGCGCAGACTCGGTTTTGGTAGAATGGTCATTGACCAAAGACTACCTCGATGACCTCAAAGGCCAGTTGTGGGTCAAGTACCGGCCGTTCGATGACAACCGTATGGAACTCCGCGCCGGTTACGATCAGACCGCCGAGTTCCTGCGGTTGCGACTGACCGGCGATTTTTCAAAGCGCTGGCACGACCGAAAGGTACAAGTGGTCGGACGAGTGGAAGTCAAAGATCGTTACCGCGGCCAAACCGAATTCGGAGATAGCTATCTTCGCGCCTCCGCCCGAAGCAAATTCTCGGCACCCTTGGGTAGTTCCACCAGCATCACCATGCAATTGAAAGGTGACGGTGTACGCTTTCAATCGGTCTCCACCTACAACTACAACCATTTTCGCATCGGTGGCTCCATCGGCCTTGAGAAACTATTTGGCGACTTCTCCTTCGCCGACTTCAAACTGACCGTCGACCAACGAAAAGTCCCCGACAGTCTGGCTCTTGACTATCTCTCGCTCGGCGCCGAAGCAACCTGTCTGGCCTTTTACCGCCTGGGCGAAATCGACATCTGGGCCGGACTTACTCAGAAAAACTACAACCAGCCCGAACACAAAGACGACCATCACCGCCTCGTGTTTCAGGCCGACCACCGCATCCGAATCTCAGACAGATGGTTCAGTCGTCAACTAATCGAAACGGAATTAACCCTCTACCACCCCGACGACCCTATAAACGTCAGCTATTCTCAAACCGAACTGGCCCTGCTTGGCGGTATAGAGAGCGGTCCCTTCAGTGTGGCTTGGGGACCTGTCTTTGAGATACTGAACGAACGAGACAACGAGTATACGGCCGGTGAAGATTACACCGAACCGGGCGCCAGAGTCGTTTTTGATTACATGGCCCCCGGTCGTCTGTTCGTCTCGACTGAGTCCACGACCGGACGACGCAACCTCACCGCGGAATCCGAACTGCAATCCGATTTCACGTTTGAACGCCTGAGTCTGATCGGCGACCTCTCTTTCAACTCGGCTCTGCGATTGAGTCTGTTGTTTTCAGGTGTTTGGGAGTGGCACGAACAGAGCCAGGAGAACTCCCGCTTGTACCTCGTATCATCCAACCTGACCTACGAGTTTTAGCCCATAAATGGCCCATGAATGGGTTCTTGGTGCTTCGCGCGTTTTTCCGGTCAATCCGAGCAGAATCGTTTGATGCTACACGCCATCAATGCGTTACCGCCAATTGGGTTCGTTTTGGGTGCTTTCGCTTTTTCCAACATCCCACCCCTGAGCCAGTATGTTTGTTTTGCGGGGAATCTGCATTCTTACAATCGAATCGATGGTGATTGCTGGTCCGACCCGCAACGCTGAACGCAAACGATGAACCCGCCCGTTGGGTGGGGTACCGAAGAGTTGTTCGTGGTAGCCTGAGGTCATAGGTCTGGTCCTTTTATAGACCAGCGTCCAGACGTAATTTGATTGGAGTTGGTGGTTTTCTTGTGGGGGATTTGGTGGGCGGTCGCAGCCCCCGTTTGGCCCAAGACCTGAATTGTAGTTGACAGAGCACACTACATCCTGCAGAATCCTGGGCAAGGATAGAAACCTCAATACTCAATGCTGAAAGGGAATCCACAATGAGAAGTTTCTTCATGGATACCCCGAATGTGGGCTTACTGATAGTTCTGATACTGGTCACAAAAGTTCTGTTTGTCAGCTGTCAAGAAAACAGCACCCCGGCATCGGATATGATTCTCATTCACAACAACCTTACGTCCGTTGGACAAGGTGGCTTCTGGATGCCCAATGGCACACAGCACAAAGAAGGTTGCGGATGTAATACGTGTGACGCTATCCGCATTAACCTTGAGGAATTTTGTTTTTCTGATACGATTGTAGCCACTGATACTATTGTTGTGGTGGACACTGTCGAGATAACCGCTGCGCTTGCGGGTGAGTGGTTGAAGTTTTCGGCCTATGAAGCATCAAAGGCGTTCGTCAAAGAACACTATCCTGAGAGAGCGACTGATCGTTTCTCAAGAATGGGTACGTTCTGTAACTATGGTAGTAACCCTGCTGGCCGGGCAGGGTTTAAGTTTGCTGACAACGGTGATAGCACCTTTCTGACGGAAGGTTATACTTACGAGTACTTGTTTGGTGCGGCCGGCTTCGTCTGGGGCGCTGCCCAGGGTCAACCAACCGAAAGAACCTACAATTATGGCTGCTCGCTGCACCTGGATGAAAACAATGACTGGGTACTACTCAATATCAGTATGGGTCCATGCGGTGACTATATTCGAGATACACGACATGATTGATCTCTCAATATTCCTGTGAGCGGCGGGTGGCACCCTCAAACCCGGTTTGGGGGTGATCTTCAATCTATTGCAGAACCGTCCCAAACAAGGTTTGAGACGGCCACCCAGCCCGTTGCCCACAGAAAAAGGCGGGTCCGAAGACGGACCCACCCTACAAAACTGGATCAACGTGGCGCACGAGGACGTACACCACGCACAAGAAAGGGTGATCTAATACCCGCTGTGCAGCTCCTCCACCGCCGAGGCAATCTTGTCCACGGTCGGTAGACACGCTTCGTCACCATCGACGCCGTAGGCAACGCGCGCGTCAATAGCCGTTACCAGCTTGACCGGCGCCTCCAGATGAAAGAGCGCATCGCCACCGGTAATGACCGATGCGATTGTTGCCGCCGAACCGCCGTGGAAACGATCCTCGGTCACAACGATTACCTTGCCGCACTCTTTAGCCGTTTGGAGAATACAATCCTCGTCCATCGGCTTCATGGTGCGCAGGTCCACGACGCGCAGGTTGATCCCTTTTTCTTTTACGATCTCGGCCACTTTGCGAGCCATGTGCACAGTCGGTCCGAAAGTGATCACGGCAACATCGGTAGCTTCTTCGTTGTAGACACGAGCCACACCGAACGGAATCAGTTCATCGATATCCGGCACCTCTGTTTCAATCGGTACTCCCTCCCAGTCACGACGGTTATATAGAGCCACACTCTCGCAGAAGAGCACCGGATCATCGCAAGCCCAGGCTGTCTTCAGGAGTCCGGCGGCATCATAGGCGGTCGAGGGCACCACGATTTGCAGTCCGGGGATATTCATCCAGGTGCCCAGGTTGCCTTCGGAGTGCCAGAACGATCCCGCACCCTGCTTGTAGCCGCCGTAGGTGCAGCGAATCACCATCGGCATCGACCATTGCCCGTTGGACCGTTGATAGGTAGTCGCGATGCGGTCTTTCAAGTGTTGATAGGCCGGTGACATGTAATCCAAAAACTGCACTTCCGGAATCGGACGCCGCCCCTGGTAGGCATGGCCCGAGGCCCGACCCAGGATACCGGATTCGTCAAGCGGTGTGTTAAAACAGCGCGCGTTGCCGAATTCGCGCTGTAGGTTTTTTGACACCAGAAAAACACCACCCTTACCTTTCATGCCGGTCTGTTTCTCTTTCTCCTCGATCATGTGGCCGGAAAAGTCGGCCACATCCTCGCCGAAGAGTATAGCATCTTCAGTCAACTGAAACAGATCGAACAACGTGTAGTTGATGGCAAAACGCATAGTCATGGGACCGGCGTTTTCGGGCAATTCCGGGCTGGCGTAGTATTTCTTTTCGTGGTACTGTTTGAACCGCTTGGAACGGTCGAACTTTGTTGCGCTGCGGTAGCGCTGCCACGTTTCCTGTACTTTGTCGAAATCATAGGCAGACACTTTGGACTCGATGAACTCAAGTGTCTTCGGTCTGAAGTCAGCCACGGCGGTAGCGGACTTCTGGGTGATCTCTTTGTCGATAGCTTCCCACATGTCCAGTATTTCATCCGAAGTAACAATCCCGTCGTCGATAAGGGTGCTGATCGTCTTGAGAATGCAATCGTTGTTGGTATGCCATTTTTGTTCGTCCGGGTCCATGTAGAACGATTGATCATCCGAGCCTGAGTGCGAGCCTTCGCGGGTTACCCGGACGTTCAACAGGACCGGTCCGGCGCCCGAGCGGGCATACTCAACAGCCTCGTCCGCCTTGGCCAGAGCGTCTTTGATATCGGTGCCGTCCATCTGGATGATCTTCAAACCGAATCGCTGATACCCCTCAAACGGCGTCGTCGGGTCACCTTCGGGAAACTGTTCTTCGACTGAGACGGAAATAGCCCAGCCACAGTTGTAGATGGCAAAAACCGTGGGCGACTTGTCAAAGGTAGCGTAGAATACCGCCCGACCAAACTCCGGCGACGATGTCGACCCCTCACCGATCGAACAAAACACCACCGCATCGCCGGGGTATGCGCCGCCCGGCATATCCGATTGCTTCGACACTTTGGTGGGGTGGATGATGGCATCGCCTATACCCGCTGCTTCCAAAGCGTGCGAACCGGTGGGTGATGCCTGGGGGATTATCGACAGCGCCGGATAGGCCGAATGGGCCGGTATCAACATGCCGCCGGTTGCCTCGGCGCGCGGATCACCGATTGCTTCCAGCATTTTCTGATCTATCGAGGCGCCTCGATGCATATCAAACGCTTTGTTGCGGTAGTAACCGCACATCGGGTCGCTGACTTTCAGGTTGTCACAAAAAGCCACATCGGCCAACTCTTTACCGCCACAGCCGATGAAAAACCGGTTGTATCCTTTGCGCAGCAAGAGTTTTTCCTCGCGCTCGATGCGCCGCGCCGTCAACATCGAATGAAGCATCTTCTTCAACTGTTTCGGCGTTTTGCCTGCATACTCTTCAAGCGCCTCGTTTGCTTTCGGTTTCGAGGCGGCTTTCCCATCGAAACCCTTGACTTCGTCTATGATCGTAAGTATGTCCACCGTCGTGTCTCCTGCGAATTCTAATAATTTTTTGTTCCGGGCAGTCTTCGTTTCATTGGCTAAGTAAACACTTTTGACGGCCAAAGGCTCCCGGAAATCGCAGCTTTTTCAAATTCTTCTCAGAGAGAATAATAGACAGCCACGGTCCCGACATCGCGAGAGCACGCTCCTGGCGTGGTGGTGGCGATCTCAACCGACTGCCCGACACGACGTTTGAGATTGCCGCGTCCGCCTAATGCGTCCTCGCAATGACTTTCCGGAGGGCTTTGCAAGAAGGCGTGATGTGGCATTTCAAGCTGCCGGGCACATTTTCCTTGTCGGAGGGGTTCTCGTAGCGTAGCTTTTCGGCCAACGATGCTATCGAACCGAAAGGACCCGCCATGAATAAGCCCGCTCGCAAAAAGACCACCCGACGCCCCATATCAGCTGCTGACCTGTTCAAACTGCGCTTGCCGACCGGTGTCGCGCTGTCGCCGGACGAGAACAGAATCGCCTACTCGGTTGAAAGGATGGACAAGAAGGCCAACAAGTATTTCACCAATGTTTTCCTGCATGATCTCAAAACCGGGGAGGGCTATCAGTTTACGCACGGCGACCATAACGACGGACAGCCGGTCTGGTCGCCCGACGGCAGAACGATCGCCTTTGTCTCAACTCGTGATAAGAAAACAGGCATCTTTGTCATGCCGGTCACCGGCGGCGCTGAGAGAAAGTTGATCGAAATCGAGGGCGCCATCGCTTCACTTCAGTGGATGCCCGGTGGAGGGCAACTTCTGTTCAATCTCCGCTATAGCGATTCGCACTTTATCCAGGACGAAAAGAAGAAAAAGCAACAGCCGGTCTACCGGCATATCACGCGGCTTTTCTACCGGCTGGACGGCGCCGGCTTCCTGCCGAAAGACACTTTTCAGGTCTATACTCTTGACATCGAGTCGGTCGAACTCACTCGAATCACCAAAGGCCGCCGCGATAATCTCATGCCGAATGTCAGCCCCGACGGCAAGTCAATTGTCTATGTCTCCAACCGGGCCAAACAGCAAGACCTCGACAGCGACCGGCTCGACCTGTTTGTCATCGGCGCCGGCGGCGGCAAAGAGCGCATGCTGCCCACACCACCCGGACCGGTTTATGCGCCGGTGGTATCGCCGGATAGTAAATCTGTTGTCTACCTCGGCCACGACAACCCCGACGATGCCTGGGGCGTTACCAATGTCCATGTCTGGAAAGTCGGACTGGCCGGTCGGTCAAAAGCGGTCGATCTCATGCCCAGCTTTGATCGGATGACCTATGACCAATCCATCACCGACACCGGCGATGTCGGCGACTTGACAGCCCCGGCCTGGTCGTCCGACGGCAAGCGCGTTTTCTTCCTGTCGTCCGATGATGGTGTTACCAATCTGTTCAGTGTACCGCGCAAAGGTGGTCGACCTACCCGGCTGTTCGCAGGTAAATGCCATGTCAAAGGGTTCTCCGTAAACGGCAAGACCTCGAAGGCAGCCCTGATCCACTCTGACCCCAACAGCCCCGGTGAGATACTGGTATGCCCGACTCGCTACAAGGGCCATGAGAAAGCGGTAAAGTGCACCGACCTCAATTCGTTCGTGCGGCTTGAGCGCACCCTTGGACGGACGCGTGAGGTCAGCATAAAATCGTTCGATGGCACAAATGTCCAGGGTTGGCTGGTGATGCCGCCGAATGCCAGGCCGGGGCGACGCTACCCGGCTATTCTCGAAATCCACGGGGGACCGCGCGTACAGTATGCACACACTTTTTTCCACGAGATGCAGTATCTGGCCGCCAAAGGGTATGTGGTTCTCTACACCAACCCGCGCGGTGGCGCCGGACGAGGTGAGACCTGGGCCGAGGCTATCGCCGGCGGTTGGGGTGAACTTGACTACAAAGACTGTATGGCCGCCGCCGACTGGCTGGAGAAACAGAAATTCGTCAACCCGAAAAAGATAGGGGTCACCGGCGGTTCCTACGGTGGCTACATGACCAACTGGCTGATCGGCCACACCAACCGGTTTGCGGCGGCTGTCACTCAGCGCTCGGTGGTCGACCTGAAATCGTTCGTCGGGTCGTCGGATATCGGATATGCGCTCAATCGAGAGTTCGACGGTTACCCCTGGACCAACAAAGAGAACTACGAAAAATGCTCACCGATGACCTACTTCAAGAAAATCCGCACGCCGGTTTTGATCATTCACAGTGAGCGTGATCTCAGGTGCAGTATTGAGCAGGCGGAGCAGATGTTCGTCATGCTGAAGGTGTTGGGCAAGACGGTCGAGATGGTTCGTTTCCCCGAGGAGCCGCATGGTTTGTCTCGACATGGCCGTCCCGACCGGCGTATCGCCCGCCTTGAGTGGATCGACAAGTGGTTCAAGAAGTATATGAGCAGGTAAACCTGCTTTTGCGCTTCGCGCGTAACCGCCCCCTCTGTCACCCCGGCCAAGGCCGGGGTCCAGCCTTTGGTTTTGTGGTGGTCAGTGGGTGGCAGCCGCCCTCGTCTGCCGCTGCAAACACACCCCGGCCCCGCCGAAGTGTACGACCGGGTACATAGGTTACACTTTAGACCGGGCACATGGGTAACACTTTTTTCTATTTCTGTTCTTTTTTGTCTTTATTGCTGTTCTCTCTTTTTGGTTTCCGTGGAAGATGTATTAGTCG